>NZ_SMLC01000052.1 GCF_004349245.1 Actinomadura sp. 6K520
CCGCCCCACCGAGCCCCGACCCGCCGAGCCCCGCCGCGCCGGGCGCGGCGTTCGCGTACGCGGTGCCCGAGGCGCCGCCGCAGGGGACGATGCCGTCGGCCGCCTCGCCGTCCGGGGGAGTGCCGCCGTCCGGCCCGTCGAGGTCGAAGGGCCCGCTCCTGCTGGTCGCGCTGGCCGGTGGACTGGTGGTGCTCCTCGCCGCCGCCGGGGTCGCGGTGCTGCTGCTGACCAACGGGGGTGGCAAGGACGACAAGGCCGGCGCGGGCACCTCACCGGCGGCGTCCGCCCCGGCGACCGAGGGCGGCGGCCCGGCTCCGGCGCCGTCCGGCGGCCCGCCGCAGAGCGGAGCGCCCGCCGTGCCCCCGGCAAGCGGGGCTCCCGCCGCGCCTCCGGAAGGCGCCCCCGGTCAGCAGCCCGCGTCGCCGCCGGTGCCCACCGCGCCGATCGGCCCGGTGCTGCGGGGCACCGGCATCACCTACCAGCTCGTCCAGCAGGACGAGGGGTACTTCGAAGGCCGGATGATCATCACCAACCGCACCGACGAGCCGATGAAGACCTGGGAACTGACGTTCACCACCCCCGGCGCGGAGGTGAAGAACATCTGGGGCGCCAAGCTCGCCAAGGGCGGCGAGAAGGTCGAGATCAAGAACCTGGACGACGCCCCCGCGATCCCGCCCGGCGGCACGTGGGACGTCCAGTTCGGCGCGGCGGGCGCCACGACCACCCCGGAGGGCTGCAAGCTCAACGGCAAGGCGTGCGGCTTCTGACCGACGCACTAGGCTTTCGACCATGCGTATCGCCAGGTTCTCCACCGACGACGGCATGGCCTTCGGCGTGGTGGAGGAGAACACCGTCGCCGCCATCGCGGCCCATCCGTTCGGTGAGCTGACGTTCACCGGGCAGCGTTTCCCGCTCGCCGACGTCCGGCTCCTCGCGCCGATACTGCCGAGCAAGGTCATCGCGATCGGCAAGAACTACGCCGCCCACGCGGCGGAGATGGGCGGCGAGGCGCCGGCCGAGCCGATGCTGTTCTCCAAGCCGTCCACCGCCGTGATCGGTCCGGGCGAGGCGATCATGTACCCGCAGAAGCTGTCGGAGCAGGTCGACTACGAGGGCGAGCTGGCCGTCGTCATCGGCCGGATGTGCCGCGAGGTGCCGGCGTCCCGCGCCGCCGAGGTCGTCCTCGGCTACACGTGCGCCAACGACGTCACCGCCCGGGACCTGCAGGCCAGGGACGGGCAGTGGACGCGCGCCAAGGGATTCGACACGTTCTGCCCGCTCGGCCCGTGGATCGAGACCGAGGCCGACCCCGCCGACCTGGCGATCTCCACCACCGTCAACGGCGAGGTCCGGCAGGACTCCCGCACGTCCCACCTGCTGCACGACGTCCCCGCCCTGGTCGAGTACGTGAGCCAGGTCATGACCCTGCTGCCCGGCGACGTCATCCTCACCGGCACCCCGGCCGGGGTCGGGCCGCTGGACATCGGGGACGAGGTGACGGTCACCATCGACGGCGTCGGCAGCCTCACCAACCGGGTCATCGCCCGCGACTGAGGGGGGAGCCGTGAAGTTCAAGGGCTTCACCGACGAGACGTTCGCGTTCTACGAGGGGCTGCAGGCCGACAACAGCAAGTCCTACTGGGCCGCCCACAAGGACACGTACGAACGCCACGTGCGCGAACCGATGGCCGAGCTGTGCGCCGAACTGGAGGACGAGTTCGGCGCGGTCAAGCTCTTCCGCCCGTACCGCGACCTCCGGTTCAGCAAGGACAAGACGCCCTACAAGACCCACCAGGGCGGCCATACGAGCGAGGGCTTCTACGTCCAGGTCGACGCGGACGGGCTGCTCGCCGCGGGCGGCATGTACGCCCCGACCCCCGAGCAGCTCCGCCGCTACCGGGACGCCGCCGGCTCCGGCACGTCCGGCGGCGAGCTCCAGGCCATCGTGGACGAACTGCGCGCCGCCGGGATGGAGATCGCCGGAGACCGGCTCAAGACCCGTCCCCGCGGCACGCCCCCCGACCATCCGCGCCTGGAACTCCTGCGCCACCGCTCGCTCTACGCGCATGAAGGCTGGCCCGCCGACCCGTGGATGCGGACGCCGGAGGTGGTGCCGAGGATCAGGGAGGCGTGGCGCCGCCTGCGCCCGCTCGTCGACTGGGGACGGCGCCACCTCGGGGCGCCCGGCGACACCCCCTGACCGCTCCCCGGCGCGACGCGCCTGACCTCCCGCGCTATTCGTTTTGGTCGCGGTCGCAAGGTCCTGTATTCTCATCGGGACGCGAGCGACCGGCCGGAAACGGAACGGGCGCTCGTACCTCACTGGGGTATGGTGTAATCGGCAGCACGAGTGATTCTGGTTCACTTAGTCTAGGTTCGAGTCCTGGTACCCCAGCTGCGTCCGTTTCCGCGGACATGCGCCCCCGTCGTCTAGTGGCCTAGGACGCCGCCCTCTCAAGGCGGTAACGGCGGTTCGAATCCGCTCGGGGGTACTTCCTACTCGACGGCCTTTGGCCGGCTTCGCCTTTCCGTGGTGTCTTCCAGGGGGGCGACCCCCTGGAACCCCCGATGTTCGGGCTTCGCCCTCACCGTGGGTTGCGGTCTGCGCCCAATGCCTCCATCTGCGACGTCCAAGAACGACTCGGCGTCATCGACTTGTGGTCGGAATCTTGTGGGGCGGGTGGAAATCGGTTCGAGGTGGTGGGGTGAGTCCGGTAAGGTGGGGCAGGCCCGAGCGGGAGATCGCCCGGGTGCGACAGTCCGGCCCCCGTCGTCTAGTGGCCTAGGACGCCGCCCTCTCAAGGCGGTAACGGCGGTTCGAATCCGCTCGGGGGTACCGTGGAACCGCAGATCGATGATCTGCGGTTTTTCTTTTGTCCCCGCTACGGCTTTCTGCCCACGGCGCCGAACGCGTCGACCGGGGCGGGGTCTTCGAGGGCCGCCGACTCCGGGCGCCACAGCGGGCACGAGACCAGCCCCGGCTCGACCAGCTCCAGACCCTCGAAGAAGCGGCCGATCTCCTCCGGCGAACGCAGCTGGTACGGGACCGCGCCGCCCTCGTTGTAGTCCTCCTGCGCGTCCTCGATCGCCCCTCCGGCGACGACGCTCGTGCCGTCGTTGAGCGAGAGGTAACTGCCGGACGGCAGCGCCTCCAGCAGCGCCCGGACGATCGAGCGGGCCTCGTCCCCGTCCGGGACGTGCCCCATGATCCCGCTCAGGATCAGGGCGACGGGACGGCCGAGATCGAGCGTCCGCTCGGCGATCTTGATGATGTGGGCGGGGTCGTGGAGATCGGCCTCGACGTAGTCGGTGACGCCCTCCCGCGTGCTCGTGAGCAGCGCCCGCGCGTGGACGAGCACCAGCGGGTCGTTGTCGACATAGACGATGCGGGCGTCGGGGGCGACGCGCTGGGCGACCTCGTGGGTGTTGTCCACGGTGGGCAGGCCCGTCCCCACGTCGAGGAACTGGCGGATGCCCGCCTCGGCGGCGAGGTACCGGACGGAACGCGTCAGGAAGAGGCGGGACGCGCGGGCGACGTCCACCACCCCCGGGAACGTCTCCCGGTACTGGTCGCCGGCCGCGCGGTCGACCGGGTAGTTGTCCTTGCCGCCGAGCCAGTAGTTCCAGATGCGCGCCGAATGCGGAACGCTCGTGTCGATCCGGTCCAGCGCCGCGTCCTCCGTCATCAAGCCTCCTCGTACGTAGCGATCAGGAGTCCATCCTGGGCCCCGGCGCCGCCCCGTGGAACCGGAACGGCCCGATGAGGCCACAAGATCGTGCGCGATGGTCGGGGCGGCCGCCCCGGGTAGGCACTCCTACGGCGACCGGCTTGTTAGCGCTATCGGTTTCCGGCGTCAATGGGTTGAGCGAGACGGGGGCGTCCGGTCGCAGGCGTGGGCCACATTTCCCTGTTCCAGGGACGATCCGCCGCATGTTCCGGTCTCCGGGGTATTGACACGGCACAGCGTTATCGCAAACATTCTCGCCAAGCGTGTTGGGAGCATGGAGGCACGATGGGCGAGTCGACGGGGCGGCGTCCGGCCGGTCGGGGCCCGGCCGAGGGGCGTCGCGCCCTCATGGAGGACGTGGCCGCGCTGGCCGGCGTCTCGGCCATGACGGTCTCCCGCGTCCTCAACTCGCCCGAGAAGGTCCGCGCCTCCACCCGCGCCCGGGTGCTCGCCGCCGTCCGCGCCCTGGACTACCGGCCGAATGTGGCCGCACGGGTCCTGGTGACGGGGCGGTCCGGGGTCCTCGGCGTCGTCAGCTTCGACACCACGCTCTACGGGCCGGCCTCCACCGTGTACGGCATCGAGCGGGTGGCGCGCGAGCACGACTACCTGATCAGCATCGTCAGCCTGAGCGCGCTGACCCGCCGGTCGATCGAGGAGGCCGTCGACCGGCTGCGCGGCCAGGCGGTCGACGGCATCATCATCGTGGCGCCGCACGTGTCGGCGGCCGAGGGGCTGCGCGACCTCCCCCCGGACCTGCCGATCGTTGTGGTCGGCGCCGCGGAGGAACTGCCCTTCCCGCTGGCGGCGGTCGACCAGCACGTCGGGGCGGTGCGGGCCACCCGCCACCTCCTCGACATGGGGCACGAGACGGTCTGGCACCTGTCCGGGCCGGCCGACTGGGTCGACGCGGACGGCCGGGTGGCCGGCTGGCGCGCGGCGCTGGCGGCCGGGCGGCGCCGGGAGCCCGCCTGGCTGGTGGGGGACTGGTCGGCGCAGTCCGGTTACGACCTGGGCCGGATGATCGCCCGTGACCCGTCCGTCACCGCGGTGTTCGCCGCGAACGACGCCATGGCCCTCGGCCTGCTGCGCGCGCTGCGCGAGGCGGGCCGCCGGATCCCGCAGGACGTCAGCGTCGTCGGCTTCGACAACGTCCCCGAGTCCCCGTACTTCTCTCCGCCCCTCACCACCGTCCGGCAGAACTTCGGCGAGATCGGGCGGCACGCCTTCAGCCTGCTGATGGACCGCATCGGCCGTCCCGCCGCGGACGGCGCCCCCGGCCGGCGCCTCGTCGGCCCCGAACTCATCGTCCGCGAGAGCACCGCGGCCGTCCGCGCCTGATCCGCCGTCCGCCCGTCCGTGTCCGCCGCGCATGATGTTAGCGCTAACACACACTTGACCGTCCCACGTCCCACCCCTCGAAGGAGAACCCCCCGATGAAGCGAAGAATCCTCGCCGCCGCCGCTGGCGCGGCGCTCGCCCTGACGGCCGTGACGGCCTGCGGTGACTCCGGCTCCGGCTCCGGCGGCGGTTCCGGCTCGATCACCCTGGGGTTCTCCCAGGTCGGCGCCGAGAGCGGCTGGCGGACGGCGAACACCAAGTCGATCAAGGAGGAGGCCGCGGCGGCCGGCGTCGACCTCAAGTTCGCCGACGCGCAGCAGAAGCAGGAGAACCAGATCGCGGCGATCCGGTCCTTCATCAAGCAGAAGGTCGACGTCATCGCCTTCTCCCCGGTCGTCGTCACCGGCTGGGACGCGGTCCTCAAGGAGGCGAAGGCGGCCGGCATCCCGGTCGTGCTCACCGACCGGGCGGTGGACTCCGACGCGTCCATGTACGTGACGTTCCTCGGCTCGGACTTCGTCGAGGAGGGCAAGAAGGCCGGCCAGTGGCTGGTCGACGAGTACAAGGACTCCGACGAGCCGGTGAACATCGTCCAGCTCGAAGGGACGGTCGGCGCGGCGCCCGCGATCGACCGGAAGAAGGGCTTCGAGGAGGTCATCAAGAGCAACCCGAACATGAAGGTGATCGCCTCGCAGTCCGGCGAGTTCACCCGCGCCAAGGGCAAGGAGGTCATGCAGGCCCTGCTGAAGGCGCACAAGGACATCGACGTCCTGTACGCGCACAACGACGACATGGGGCTCGGCGCGATCCAGGCGATCGAGGAGGCCGGGAAGAAGCCCGGCGAGGACATCAAGATCATCACGGTGGACGCCGTCCGCGACGGGATGCAGGCCCTCGCCGACGGCAAGATCAACTTCATCGTGGAGTGCAACCCGCTGCTCGGCGGGCAGCTCATGGAGATCGTCAAGAAGGTGCACGAGGACCAGCCCGTCGAACGGCGCATCGTCACCGAGGAGACGGTCTTCGACCAGGAGGCCGCCAAGAAGGCCCTCCCCAGCCGCAAGTACTGACCCGGGACTCCCGCCGCGCCCGCGGCCGCCACGCGCGGCCCGCGGGCCCGGCGGGATCCGTCATGACGAGACCAGGAAGACAGGGGAGGGGGCATCGTGACCGAGCCCGTCCTGGAGGTCACCGGCATCTCCAAGCAGTTCCCCGGGGTCCGTGCGCTCGACGGCGTGGCCTTCCGGCTGTTCCCGGGAGAGATCCACGCGCTCATGGGCGAGAACGGCGCCGGGAAATCCACGCTGATCAAGGTCCTCACGGGCGTGTACCAGGCCGACGAGGGCCGGATGACGCTGGACGGCGCGGAGCGGCAGGTCCATGACCCGCCGCACGCCCAGCGGCTCGGCATCAGCACCGTCTACCAGGAGGTCAACCTCTGCCCCAACCTGTCGGTGGCGGAGAACATCTTCATCGGCCGTGAGCCCCGCAGGTTCGGCCGGATCGACTGGGCGCGGGTGCGGCGCCGGTCCGCCGAGCTGCTGGCCCGGCTCGACCTGGACCTGGACGTGACCGCCCCCCTCGGCGCGCAGTCCCTCGCCGTCCAGCAGCTCATCGCGATCGTCCGGGCCATCGACCTGGACGCGAAGGTCCTCATCCTGGACGAGCCGACGTCCAGCCTCGACCGGGGCGAGGTGGAGCGGCTGTTCGGGGTCATGCGGCGGCTGCGCGACGACGGTGTCGCCATCCTGTTCGTCTCGCACTTCCTGGAGCAGATCTACGAGATCTGCGACCGGGTCACCGTGCTGCGCAACGGCAGGCTGGTCGGGGAGTACCCGATCGGCGAGCTCGGCCGGTTCGACCTGGTGTCCCGGATGACCGGCCAGGAACTGCACGACCTGGAGCAGCTCGAAGAGGCCGCCCCCGCGATCACGCGCGGGAAGCGGCTGCTCGCCCTGGAAGGCGCCGGGCGGACCGGGGCGCTCACGCCGGTCGACCTGGAGATCCACGAGGGCGAGGTCGTGGGCCTGGCCGGGCTGCTCGGCTCGGGACGCTCGGAGCTGGCCCGGCTCGTGTTCGGCGCCGAGGCCGCCGACACCGGCCGCGTCCGGGTGGACGACGCGACCGTCGCGCTGCGGACGCCGCGCGCCGCGATCGACCACGGCATCGCGTTCTGCCCCGAGGACCGCAAGGCCGACGGCCTGGTCATGGACCTGACGGTCGCGGAGAACATCGTCCTCGCGCTCCAGGCCGCCCGCGGCTGGACGAGGCCGCTGCCCCCGCGGCGCCGGGACGAGCTCGTCGGCGAGTACATCCGGAAGCTGCGGATCCAGCCGCCGTCCCCCGGCACGCCGGTCCGCAACCTCAGCGGCGGCAACCAGCAGAAGGTACTGCTCGCCCGCTGGCTCATCACCCAGCCTCGGCTGCTGATCCTGGACGAGCCGACCCGCGGCATCGACGTCGGCGCCAAGACCGAGATCCAGAAGCTCGTCGTGGCGCTCGCCGGCGACGGTATCGGCGTGCTGTTCATCTCCGCCGAGCTGGAGGAGGTCCTGCGGCTCTCGCACAAGGTCGAGGTGCTGCGGGACCGCACGCTCGTCGCGGAGCTCGCCAACGACGGATCCCTCACCCCGGAGCGGCTCCTCGAGACGATCGCGAACGGAGCATCATGAACCCCGTGCACGCTGTGAACCGGGCGAACCTCGCGCGGCTGACCAGGCACCGGCTCTTCTGGCCGGTGGCGGTGCTCGTGCTGCTGCTCGTCGTCAACGCGGTCGTCACGCCGGGCTTCCTCGCCGTCCGGGTCCGGGACGGCCACCTGTACGGCAGCCTGATCGACATCCTCCGGTTCGGCGCCCCGCTGATCATGGTCGCGCTCGGCATGACCATGGTCATCGCCACCGGCGGCATCGACCTGTCGGTGGGCTCGGTGGTGGCGATCAGCGGCGCGATGGCCTGCTACCTGATCAGCGAGGGGCAGGGCCTGGCCGGCGCGCTCGCGCTGAGCCTGGGCCTGTGCCTGGCGCTCGGGCTCTGGAACGGGCTCCTCGTCACCCGGCTGAGAATCCAGCCGATCATCGCGACGCTCATCCTCATGGTCGGCGGGCGCGGCATCGCCCAGCTGATCACCGGCGGGCAGATCATCACGATCGACCGGGACTCGGGATACCGGGAGATCGGCGGCGGGCACCTGGCGGGGCTGCCCGTCGCGGTCCTGATCGTGCTGGCGGCCGTGGCCGCCGCGGCCGTGCTCGCCCGCCGGACCGCGCTCGGGCTGCTGCTGGAGTCGGTCGGCGGCAACGCCGAGGCGTCCCGGCTCGTCGGCATCCGCGCGTCCGGGCTGATCGTGCTCGGCTACGTGTTCTGCGCCATGTGCGCGGGCGTCGCCGGGTGGATGATCTCCTCGGACGTGTCCGCGGCCGACGGCAACAACGCCGGGCTGTGGATCGAGCTCGACGCGATCCTCGCGGTGGTGCTCGGCGGCACCGCGCTCACCGGGGGACGGTTCTCCATCGCGGGCACCGTCGTCGGCGCGCTCATCATCCAGACCCTCAACACGACGATCTACACGACCGGGATCCCGCCGCGCACCACGCTGGTGTTCGAGGCCGCCGTCGTCACGTTCGTGTGCCTGCTGCAGTCCCCGGCCTTCCGCGCCAAGGTCGGCCGCCGCCGTACCGGCGGACCCGTCCCGCCGCCCACGGACCCGCCGTCCGCGGACAAGAAAGTGGAGGTCCCTGCATGACCACCGCCCTCGCCGTGCCCGCGGTGCACCGCCGGCACGTCCCGGTCCTCGTCACGTTCGGCCTGTTCGTCCTGGCGTTCGCCACCGGGGCGCTGCGCTACGAGAACTTCGGCACCGCCCAGGTCTTCGCGGACCTGTTCATCGACAACGCCTTCCTGCTGGTCGTCGCCATCGGCATGACGTTCGTCATCCTCAGCGGCGGGATCGACCTGTCGGTCGGGTCGGTCGTCGCCCTGTCGGGCATGCTGTGCGCGGTCGGGACGTCCCGGCTCGGCCTGCCCGGCCCGGTGGTGATCCTGGCCGTCCTGCTCGTCGGAACCCTGTTCGGCGCCGCCATGGGCTACGTGATCCACGTCTTCGAGATCCAGCCCTTCATCGCCACCCTCGCCGGGATGTTCCTCGCCCGCGGCCTGTGCTTCACCATCAGCGAGAAGCAGATCTCCATCGAGAACGGCTTCTTCGACACCGTCGCGCTGAACCGGGTCGCGCTGCCCGGCGGCGTCCGCGTCTCCGCGGGGGCCATCATCGCGCTGGTCACCTTCGCCGTGGCCGTGTACGTCCTGCACTGGACGCGGACCGGTCGCAACGTCTACGCGATCGGCGGCGGCGAGCAGTCCGCGCTGTTCATGGGCCTGCCCGTCGCCCGCACCAAGATCCAGGTCTACGCCATCAGCGGGTTCTGCTCCGCCCTCGGCGGCGTCCTGTTCGCCTTCTACACCCTGTCCGGCGACGGGCTGCACGCCGTCGGCATGGAACTGGACGCCATCGCCGCCGTCGTCATCGGCGGCACCATGCTGACCGGCGGAACCGGATACGTGGTCGGCACCCTCCTCGGCGTTCTCGTCCTGGGCGTCATCAAGACCATGCTCACCTTCGAGGGCACGCTCAGCTCATGGTGGACGCGCATCGCCATCAGCGTCCTGCTGTTCGCCTTCATCGCCCTGCAACGCCTGACCGGCATCCGGCGGAGAGCCCGCTCCGCGTCCTAGCCCGCTCGTGCTGGACGTGCCCGTCGTGCGGCTGCCCCCGGGCAGCCGCACGACGGCGGGCGCCGCCGGTCAGGCGACGCGCCACCGCTGGGCGGCGTAGCCGAGACGCTCGGCGGCCACACCGGCGTGCCCGATGGGCTGCCTCAGCGCGAGCCGCCGGACGACATCCTCGTCACCCGCCACACGTCCCCGCGCAGACCTAGGTTGCCGTCGTCGGCGGGCTCGGAAAGAATGACCGGCGCATCGGATCAAGGCGGCGAAGATGGACATCACCCTGCAATACGAAGCCACTCCCGAGGAGGTGGCGCGAGCGCTTCACCTCGGCCTGAGGCGGCAGCTCAGAATCCTCTACGTGGCTCTGTGGTCCGTCCTGGCCGTGGCGGGGACCGTGTGCTTCCTGGTCGGCTCCGTCATCATGGGCGCCGGAATGCTCGTCGCGGCGGTCGCCGGTCCGATGGCGGCGACCTGGGCGGTCCGCCGGATCGCCAGGAAGCAGCTCGACTACCTCTGCGTGCCCACGACGCTGCGCGTGACCGACGACGGGTACGAGACGCGGACCGACCAGTCCACCACCATGATGAAGTGGTCCATGTTCAGCCGGGTCGAGGCGACGCCGGAGTTCTGGCTGCTCTTCGTCAACCGGCAGATCGCGGCGTTCCTCCCCAGAAACGCCTTCGACGGTGCGCAGCGGGCCGAACTCGACGGTTTCCTAGCCGCGCGGGAGAACGCGAAGTTCGCCTGAGCCCGGGTCCCGCCACTCACTTCACGAAGATCGGCAGGGATCGGCGCGGCTCGAAGCGGAAGGCGGCGCCCTTGCTGATCTTGGTGACCGCGACCTCTCCGGTCTCCGGGGCGGCGGTGTCGGTCAGCACGACCCGTGCCGTCCACTCGGTCGCGGTGCCGCTCATCTCGACGTCCAGGTAGGGGTTCACCGCGCGGACGATCGCCCGCAGCGCGTCGGGGCTCTCGGGTGTGCACAGCGGAAGCCACCCGCCGTCTTGATGCGCCGGGGACTGCGACACCGTGACCGAGTCCCCATCCCGGCTGAACCGGACGTACGGCATCGGGTTCATCAGCGGATGCAGTTCAACGACCTGGGCCGCGTCCTCCGGCGTATCGGACAACCCCAGCGCCCGGTGCAGACGCTCGGCGGCCACACCGGCGTGCCCGATGAGCTGCTTCAGCGAGACCCGCCGGAAGACGTCCTCGTCGCCCGCCGCGCGTTCCCGCACGGCCAGTTGGAACGAGAGGTTCAGCAGGTGCTGCTGCAGCACGACCTCATCCGCCATCCGGACCAGCGCCGAGTGCGAGAAGGTGCCGAAGTCAAGGTCGTCGACGAGCGGCCCGCTGTAGTCACCGAGCCCGTCCTCGGCTGGATCGATGTCATCAAGAACGATCGTGGCCGCGTGCGAACGCTGGTTGACCGCCAGAGCGGGGATCGCCTCGACACCGGGGAAGGCAGGGTCGATCTCCACCGTCCAGGAGCAGTGCGGATGACGGTCGGCCGGCTCCCGCGGCGGCCGGTGGATCGGCCGCACCTGCGCCCTGGGATTGGTGGCCACGGCCGTGGCGTCGAACGTGGGGTCCTCGATGTCATGGCACATGTACTTGACCATGGAAGGACCCATCGGTTCGACGTCCAGCAGCGCCCCGCAATGGTCGAGATGGAACGCCCCATGCTGCGGGTCGGTCACGCTGTAGCGGAAGTCCATGAACTGCGGCGGCGCTCCGATGTCCAGCTGCATGCCCTTGAAGATCGTGGGCACGTCGTCACCCTCGAACCTGAGCGCCTTCTGCATGCGCCGCGTGTAGATCGGACTGGCGCCCGCCCACTCCTCGATGGCGATCTGGGCCATCTCGTCCTGACCCCATGCCTCCAGGCAGAACGGCATCCCCGCCCGGTCGATCAGGTGACCGATGAGCAGCAGCTCCGGTACCAGCGTGGCGAGCTGCGCACGGCTCAGACGTTCGTACCGGCTGGGCATCGGGTCCCTCCAAAAGGTGTACCGCCCCGCAATATAGACAGTAGATCAGACATCTGTCCAGAAAGGGGTGCGGCAGACTCGGGGTCATGAGCGAGTTGCCCCCGCGAACCGTCGTCCTGCGCAGCCACTCCGGCGAGGAGGGCACCCGGTACCTGCGGGCCCGCACGCAGCACCTCGGGCGATGTCCGTGCGGGAGGCTCGGACGGGGCGGGCGTACGCTGTGGCTGTGCGGATGGATCTGGTCACCATCGTCGTGGACGAGTATGACCTGGCCATCGAGTTCTTCACCGGTGCGCTCGGGTTCGAGGTGGTCGAGGACTCGGCCGCGCTGACCAATGACGGACGCGCCAAGCGGTGGGTCGTGGTTCGGCCGCCGGGGGCTGAGACGGGGATTCTGCTCGCCCGTGCGGACGGGGCGCGTCAGGGCGCAGTCGTCGGGGATCAGGTCGCCGGCCGCGTGGGGTTCTTTCTCCGGGTGGATGACTTCGATGCCGCGTATGAACGTATGACGGCCGCGGGTGTCGAGTTCGTCGGTTCGCCGCGTACAGAGAGTTATGGGCGGGTCGTCGTGTTCCTCGACATCGCGGGCAACCGGTGGGACCTGCTCGGTCCCGCCTGAGCGGTCACGCTCGCCTCAGCCCGCGGTGATTGGGCCGGAATCACCGCAGGCGAATGTCGGCGTGGCTCAGTCGAAGAGATCTTCGGCGGTGTTGATGACGGCGGCACGCTTGACCCACCGGTCGAGTTGTTCGGTGTCGGTGCAGCTCGTAACGCGTTCGCGGATGTCGTCGGGCACGTCGATGCCTCGGGCGCTCAGAAAGAGGAGCACCGACTTGGCTTCGCCCATGGCTTCGCCTCTTGCTTCGCCTTCGGCTTGGTGGGTCTTGGCGAAGTCCGACTGCCACTCGTAGTCGGCGATGTTCATCGTCCCCTCCAGGACCTTGCGCGCGGACTCGCAGAGCTGTGTCATCAGGTAGTCATAGTACAACCGACCGTTGTCGCCGCCTTGGGTATGTACTTCATCGAGGGCGGCCTTCACGCTGGTCAGAACGGCTTTGGTGTGGGGGCCGTCAGGGTTTGCGTGGGCGGGGGCGCCGAGGATGGCGAGTTCGGGGAGCCGGCGGGCTTCTTCGGTGTCGGTGATGGGCGGGAGCAGGCCGGGGTGGACGGTCAGGGGCGTGAGGACCCACCCGGGGTGGCCCATGTCGATCGGGGCGCCGCAGGCGCGGGCGCCGGCCTGGTCGCGGCAGAACACCAGGAGCGTCACCGGGCACTTGCGGCGGTTGCGCAGCAGGGCCAGGTAGGCGGGCCAGCTGTAGAGCTTGTCCGCTTTGAAACGGAGCTGCGATTCCACGACGACGCCGTGGGTGGGCGTTTCGGGGTCGTCCAGCAGGACGGTGGCGTCGCAGCGCAGTTCGGCGGGGTTCAGGTCCGCGTAGGACTCGGAGGTCAGCGTGGCCGGTTCGGCGTAGGGCATGTCCAGGCCGAAGACGGTCCGCAGGATCGTCGGGACGAGCTGCGGCCGGTTGCGGACCATTTCCAGCGGCAGCTCGTGTTCACTCGTTGGCATGGCGAGCAAACTATCAGTAATCGAATGGTCGCGTGCTGTTAATGTTCGGTCGGGTCGAAGGTCGGTCGACGGCCGGGGCGGGGGGAGGCCCCGGACCGTTCCTCCGTGGATCGTGTGTCAGCCGGACGGGTGCAAGTCGGTGGTCGTCTTGAAGGTCCAGTCCTCCCAGGCGAACGAGTCGTCCAGCAGGACCAGGGTGGACCAGCCACCGCCCAGGCAGTGGGGGCCGCCGTGCAGGGACGTGACGAACTCGCGCCACGTTTCGGGGTCCTCGTGTTCGAGCATCTGGCACGCGTCGGTGATGATGACGCAGCGGCGCAGCGATGTGCCTTCGTCCAGATGGTCGAAGAATTCCCGCCATCCCTCTGCCGCGTCGTAGGGGAGTTGCAGGGCCGCGACGAGGTGCTGGACGGCCTTCACGGCGGTGGTGCACGCCGAGCCCAGGGCCATTCGCACGTCCGTGTCGGCGAGGGTGTCGCCCAGATGCTCGATGAACTTCTGCACGTCGTTGCCGGGTGTCGCGAAGGCGATTACCTGACCGGGATTCTGCTTCACGTGGTCGGCGGACAGGGCCCTTTCGAAGATGGCGGCGGTGCTCGGCTTGACGCCGTAGTAGGCGCCGCCTTCCCCGGACCACCAGCGGAAGGGGTAGCGGCGGCCCGTCGCCCTGTTCGCCTGGCCCGCCTGGTTCAGGGCGCCCGCGACGACGTTCGGCGGGTTCTTCTTCCCCTCGGGGGCAAGGCCGAGTTCCGTCACGAGTTCGGTGCAGTGGATCTGCTGCCCTCGCCGTCCGAAGAGGTGGCGGAGCACGGCACGGCCATTGTCGTCCAGCGTCCGCCAGTAGCTGAGCGCCTTGTCCTCGTCGCTGTGCGACCACTCGGGGTCGTCGTGGCCGGAACCGCCGCTGTGCTCGTCCCATCGCCGGTCGTCGTCGGGCAGATACATGGATGCGACCTCTCGCTAGCCGGGCGTCCACCTCATGTTGGCGGACGCCCGGCTCGCGGGAGGTCACCGGGCGGAAGGTGGCCTTTCGGAGTCGCCCGTGCCGGCGATGTGATACCTCGCGGGCCACCAGAAGCGGGGGCCGGCGTCCAGGGCCAGCGCCGGGACGATGATGGAGCGGACGAAGAAGGTGTCCAGGAGGACGCCCAGGGATACCAGGACGCCGATCTGCACCATCATCGTGACGGGCATGACGGCCAGGGTCCCGAACGTGGCCGCGAGTACCAGGCCCGCACTGGAGATGACGCCGCCGGTCACGGCCAGGCCGCGGAGCACGCCGCTGCGGTGGTCGGTCCGTCGCGCCTCCTCGCGCACGCGGGAGACGAGGAACAGGTTGTAGTCCACGCCGAGCGCCACCATGAACAGGAAGCCCATGAGGGCGACCTGTGCGTCGAGTGCCGGGAAGCCGAAGGCGTACCGGAACAGCAGCCAGGACGCGCCCAGCGCGGCGAAGTAGGACGCGACGACCGTGCCGACCACCAGGAGCGGGGCGACGAGGGCCCGGAGCAGCACCATCAGGATGAGGAGGACCACTCCGAGGACGAGCGGGATCACCGCGCGGCGGTCATGGGACTGCGCGTCGGCGAGGTCGATCTCGCTGGCCGTGCTCCCGCCGAAGGTGGCGTCCGGGATCCGCTGGCGCAGGGCGCGGACGGTGTTCTCGGCCGCGTCACTGTCGGGAGGGTCGGCGAGGACGACGTCGAGTCTCGCCAGGCGTCCGTCCTCGGAGGGCGATGGGTCGCCGACGCGGGCGACGCCGGTGGAGTTCTGGAGGGCGGTGGTCACCGAGGCCGTGTCGGACCGCTCGCTGATCACCTGCAGAGGCCGTCCCTGACCGCCCGGGTAGTGCTCGGCCAAGAGGCGTTCGCCGATCGTGGAGCTGGGCGTGGTGGTGAGGAAGTCGGCGCGGTCCAGGCCGGTGCTGATGCCCAGGGCGGCTGTCGAGAGCGCGCCGAGGACGGCGAGGCCGCCGATCCAGACCAGGCGGGGACGTGCGGCGATGCGGTGGCCGATGCGGTCCCAGGCGCCGCGGGCGGGCGGCGTGTCGCCGTACCGGGGGATGCGGGGCCAGAAGATCCAGCGGCCGAGGACGACGAGCAGGGCGGGCAGCAGGGACATTACGACGGCGAGCCCGCCGAGCACCCCGATGGCGGCGACCGGGCCGAGCGCGTAGTTGAAGCCCATGTCGGCGGCGAGCAGGCACAGCAGGCCGAGCGACACGGTCGCGGCGGACGCGGCGATCGGGGCGGCGGCGCGGCGGAGGGCGGCGGCCATCGCGCGGTGCCGGTCGGGGTGGCGGCGCAGTTCCTCCCGGTAGCGGGCGAGGAGCAGCAGCGCGTAGTCGGTGGAGATGCCGAAGACGAGCGCGTTCAGGATGGTGGACATCCCGTCCGCCACGTAGAGGCCGGCGTGCTCGCCGAGGAGGTAGACGACCGCGCCCGCGACCTGGAGCGCGATCGCCGCGTTCACGATCGGCAGCAGCCACAGGAGCGGGCTGCGGTAGGTGAGCAGCAGGACGGCCGTGACGACCAGGATCGTGATGAGAAGGACCGGCCGGTCGATGCGCTCGAAGGCGTCGCCCACGTCGAGCGCGGCGCCGGCCGGGCCGGTCAGGCGGACCTCCAGGCCCGGCGGCGCCCCGGCCCGGGACGTGTCGCGGAGCGTCCCGGCCCTGTCGGTGAGGGTGTCGTCGTCGGCCAGCGGGACGGTCAGCATGAGCGCCTTGCCGTCGCGCGACGGCTGCGGCGGCGCGATCGTCGCGGCGGCGACGGGGGCGAGGGCGCGGCGGTCGGCCTCGGCCTCGGCGCGGTCGGCGGGCGTGATTCCCGAGGGGCGGACGTAGGCGATGATGCCGGGGGCGATCTCGCCACCGGGGAACCGGGACGTCAGCTCGGCCACCCGGGTCGACTGCGCGCCCCGGGGGAGTTCGGCGGACGAATCGGCCTCGACGACGTCGGGCAGCCGGCTCGCCGCAGGGGCGGCCAGGATCGTGATCACGACCCAGGCCGACAGGACCGCCCAGGTGAGCAGGCGTTTGCGCGAGAGCAGCATGGAGTGCTCTCCTTTCGTTGGGGACTCGTGTCGCGTGCGAACACGCCGTACGGCGTGGTGATGCGGGCCTCCGCCCGTCCGGGCCGCCGAGCGGCAACTCGGCGGTCCGGGCTCTAGACCTCCGGGAACGCCAGGAACCTGGCGTGGAGGGTGCGCGCGTCCGGCGGCGGGTCGTCGTCGGCGCGCTTGTAGCGGTAGATGAGCGCGATGTACTCCTCGAAGAAGGGCCGCACCTGCTCCGGCGTCAGCGTGACGGTGGAGAACGAGAAGAGCAGCGCGTCGGCCCAGGGGCCCATCTCGTCACGTGCGCGCTGGTAGCGGGTGAGCATGTCGAGCTCGTTCGCGAACTCCAGGCGGGTCAGTTCCTCGACCGCCTCGCGCAGCCGCGGCGGCTGCTCGCGGTAGGGCGGTATCCGCCGGTCGGCGGGCACCACCCGCCACCAGCGCTCCCGGCCGCGCGCCCGCTCCGGCACCTCCTCCACGAACCCGTGCTTGGCGAGCTGCCGCAGGTGGTAGCTCGTCGAACCGGTGCTCTGGCCCAGCTCGCGGGCCAGGGTCGTGGCCGAGACGGGACCGCGCCGCATGATCTCGGCGATCCGCCGCCGCAGCGGGTGCGCGAGCAGGCGCACCTGCCGCGGATCGGTGAGCACCTCCGGTGCCGGCTGTTCCTTCATGTCCGGGACGCTAGGAGTTGCAAAGAGTCTTTGCAATGCTGCTTTGCGAAGTTCACCGCAGAGAGGGAGGGGACCCGGGACCTGAGAGGGAGCGGCGTGTCATTGGCCGGGCGGCACCGCTGTGGTCAACTAAAGTCACTGAGGTCGGTGGGAGGGGGACGATGCGCGATCGCATACACGAGGTGCCGCCGGGGGCGTCACTGGCCGAGAAGGTCGAGTGGCTGATCCGCAATCTGTGGCCTGCCCACGCGGGGGCGCCGCGCAACAACGTGGAGACGGCCGCCGCCATCGCCCGTGCCACCGGCGCGGACATCTCGTCCACCACGGTGTGGAAGCTGCGCACGGGACGCCAGGAGAACCCGCAGCTCAAAACGCTCACCGCGCTCGCCACGTTCTTCGGTGTGCCGATCGGGTTCTTCGGCTTCCCCAGCGAGTCCGACCCCATCGGCGACGACCTCACGCTCAAGGCGCTGCGCTGCGATGTGGAACGCGGCATCATCCGGCCCGAGGTGCTGCGCGCCCTCGTCGACCTGTCCCCGGAGGCGCGGTGGGTCGTGGACGAGATGATCCTCGCCGCGGCGGCCGCCGACCGGCGGCGGAGCGACGGCACGGAGCGCGAGCCCCGTCCGGACCGCGGGGAGCCCGGCGAGGAAGGCGCCTGAACCGGGGCGGAACGCTGCAAGGCGCGGCGGCGGCCGGAGGACCGGGCCGCCGCCGCGCCGCGGTCATGTCCGTCATGCCGATGATGCTGCGGGTACGGCAGGCGCCCCGGCATCGGCCGCCGAGAGACACCCGGTCACGGCGTCCGGCCACCGGCCGCCCGCCCCGGTACCGCGCCGGGCGTAGGGGCCGGCCCCGGTCCCGGCTAAGGGGAGCGCTCGGCGGGCCGCGACGTCATCGGCCCGGTCCGCCGTCGAACCACTGGCCGGCGGACCGGCTCGGCGGCGGCGCGACGGGGTCGGCCGGTGCGCGCGGGACCTCGCCCCGCTGCCGGGCCTGGATGCGCTCCTGCAGTTCGGCTTCGACCCGCATCTCCTCCTCGCTCGGCGCCATCGCGATGATGACCAGCAGGATGATCGACACTCCGCCGACGCCGCCCAGCAGCGGCAGCAGGAAGTCGATGGGGCGTGCGCCCGCCGGGGCCGCCATGCCCTCGTGCATGGTGACGCGCATCGCCGCCATGCCGGTGTAGTGCATGCCCGCCACCGCGAGGCCCATGATCGCGGCGGCTCCGCTGGTCGCCCACAGGCCCTTGACCATGAGGCTGAACCAGAGCGCCGCGGTGGCCGCCACGAGGGCGATCAGCACGGAGAGGCCGACCAGGACGGGCTGGTACTCGATGTGCCCGGACATGTTCATGGCCGTCATGCCGGTGTAGTGCATGCTCGCCACGCCGGCGCCCATGATGAGGCCGCCCAGAATGATCACGGGCGTGCGGGCGCCGGCGAACCCGACGATGAGCAGCCCGATCGCGACGACCGCGATCGCCGTCCCGCAGCTCAGCAGGGTGAGCGGCACGTCGTAGCGGATCTCGTGGTTCTCGACGGTGAAGCCGAGCATCGCGACGAAGTGCATGACCCAGATGCCGGTTCCGCCGATGGCCAGTGCCGCGAGCCCCAGCCAGGAGGCGCGCGAGCGGCCGGTGGCGGCCCGCGCCCGGGCGGTGCACAGCAGGCCGAGCAGCGACCCGACGAACGACATGAGGTAGGCGGCCACCGGTGTGAGCAGCCCGTAGGAAAAGTGATGGACCTCTGCCATACAGACCCCCGTAAGCCTTCTCTGACTGACCGCGGCATCCTAGTAGGTTCACCTGCGCGAATGTCGATCCGGGGGATGTTGACAGCGGCATTGAGGTCATTGTCAGGTTGGCTAACGGTCCGTCCGGTACTGCCTGGTAAGGGTTTCCGGATGTTCTCCGACTGGTCAGCTCAGCAGACCGTTGTCGGCGGCGAGGTCGAGTGCCGCCTGGGCCGCGGGGGCCAGGAGGTGGCGTTCGGCGCGGCCGACGTAGACGTACTCGTCCACCTCGCCGGCGGGGGCCATCGCGCCCCGGTGGCCGGCGGTGAAGCACGCCATGCGCACGTGGGAGAAGGCCGGCTGGTCGTGGGCCGGCGCGCGGACGACGCCCAGCTCCCGGAAGGACGTCCTTTCGAGTTCCAGGCCGAGTTCCTCGCGCACCTCGCGGGACAGGGCCGACCAGTCGTCCTCGCCCGGCTCTCGCTTCCCGCCGGGCAGGTACAGCAGGTCACGGCCGCGGGAGCGGACGGCCAGCATCCGGTCGCCCGACACCTGGACCCAGGCGACCACATCGAGATCTTCCACGGCGACGAGTCTCCCGCAGAGGCGGTCCTACGGGCGGCGCAGGGTGATGGTCTCGGTGCCCGCCAGGCCGAGGGCCTCGGCGGCCGAGCCCTGGTTGACCGCGAGGCCGACCCGTCCGGACGAGTCGATCCAGACGAGCGGCTCGCCGGGGGCGGCGCCGCCGAAGGTCTCCTCGAACGTGGCCCGCGCGGACCCGGGCGCGGGGGCGGCCCACACGACGTCGAGCGGCGTCCCATGGGGGAGGGGGCCGAACGCGGCGGTCAGGTCGCCGGGCCCCGCACCGAGGACGAGGCTCCCGAAACGGTCGGTGTAGAGGACGGGGGCGGTGAGCTCCCCGTCGCCCACCACCGGCGACGGGACGTCCAGCGGCAGCGGCTCGACCGCGGGTCCGAGGTCCGCCACGTCGACGCCGGTGGCGAGGTGCCCGGCGGCGGGGGAGAAGATGTCCCGCCCGTGGAACGAGGCGGACACCGCGGGCAGCCGGTACGCCGGGTTCTCCAGAGCGTGCGCCCGGACGGCGCCGCCCAGCGCGCCGGCGGCGGGCACCAGCAGGCCGTTGTCCGGGCCGACCAGCAGGTCACCGCGCCGGGTCTCGATCGCCACGGGACGCCGGGACGTGCCGACGCCGGGATCCACGATCCCCACATGGACCCCGACCGGCAGGTACGGGAGCGCCTGGCGGAGCAGCATCGCGCCCTCCCGGACGCCGAACGGCGTGATCTCGTCGCTCAGCACGAGCACGTTCGCGGCGGGCGCGATCGTGTAGACGACCCCCGCGCAGATCGCGGTGTAGGCGGCGCCGAAATCGGTCGCCAGGCTGACGAACGGGCGGCTCTCCGGCATGCGGCGACCCTATCCGGCCCTCGTATGCTGCGTGTGTGCGCGCCGAAGCCCTCGACCCGGTCCTGCTGCGTACGTTCGTCGCCGTCGCCGAACTCGGCTCGTTCACCGCCGCCGCGGCCGCGGAGGGCTACACGCAGTCGGCCGTCTCCCGGCAGATCGCGGCGCTGGAGGACGTGTGCGGCGTGGAACTGTTCGCACGCGGTGCCCGGGGTGTGCGCCCGACGCCCGCGGGGGAGCACCTGCTGCCGCACGCCCGCGGCCTCCTCGACCGGCTCGCCGAGACCGCCCGCGCGCTCGACGGGCTGCGCCGCCTCGACACCGGGACGCTGCGGATCGGCGCGTTCCCCACCGCCAACGCCGCGCTGGTGCCCCGCGCGCTCGCCCGGTTCCGGACCCGCCATCCGGGGGTGCGGCCGGTGCTGCGCGAGGGGACGACCGAGCGGCTGCTGCCCATGCTGGAGGCGGGCGACCTCGACATGGCCGTGGTCAGCACGTACAAGCTCCCGTCGATCGCCGCCGACGACCTGGTCGTGCTCGCCGACGACGCGCTGCTCGTCGCGCTGCCGAGCGGGCACCGGCTCGCCGGCCGCGGCCGCGTCGCGCTCGGCGACCTCGCGGACGAGATGTGGATCGTCGCCGACGACCCCGAGGCCGTCGCGGCGCTGCGCGTCCGCTGCGAGACCGCCGGGTTCGTCCCGGAGACCCCGCTGCGGGTCGCGGAGTGGATCTCCAAGCTCGGCCTGGTCGCGGCGGGGTTCGGTGTCACGCTCGTGCCCGCCCTCGCCGCGTCGGCGGCGGCGCGGGAGGGGGTGGTCCTGTGCGCGGTGGCGTCCGACGCGCCGCGCCGGTCCGTCTACGCGGCGGTCGGGCGCCATGCCCGCAGGTCCCCGGCCGTCACCGCGTTCCTCGCGGACCTGCGGGACGCCGCCGGGGAACTGCGCGACTAGGGGACGGCCGCGACGATCTCGACCTCCAGCAGGGCGTCGGGGTGGAACAGGCGCGGCACCTCGACGGTCGTGCTCGTGGGCGGCGGGCCGGTGAAGTACTTCGCGCGGACGGCCCCGTACCCCCTGCGGAGGTCGAGGTCGGTGAGGAAGGAGCGGATGTTGACGACGTCCCCGAACCCGGCGCCGTGCGCGGCGAGGATCCGCTCCAGCAGCGAGAAGATCACCTCCGACTGGCGGGTGATGTCGCCCGGTGCGTCCATCTCGCCGTTCTCGTCCAGTGCGATCTGCCCCGACACGTACAGCATCGGGCCCTGGGTCACGTAGGCGGTGTGGGAGTAGGCGGTGTTCGGCGGCGCGGGCACGGTGGCGGGATTGCCGATCTTGACGCGCATGGGAGGTCCTCCAGGCGGGCTTCTGCGGATGCGACGGGGTGGCGTGACCGACGGTAGGCGCCGGGCGGCCATGTCACCAGCGAAGGCTTCGCACGGCAGGCATGCGCAGGCGGCATGGCCTCCCGTGTCCGGAGGCGAACACCCGGTAACGGGGACGTTCAGTTCCGGCCGAATCGGCGGGACGAGGCGTCCTCCTGGGCCAGCCGGTGCAGGGCGGTCAGCACCTGCTCGTACAGGACGGTCGAGACCAGCAGCGAGTGCACCGCGCGGGCGCGCGGCGTCCCGTCGGCGACCCGGTCGATCTCGTGTTCGGCCACCTCGGCCGCGGCCTGCACGTACGGGCGCAGGTCGCGGAGGGTGATCGGGAAGCCGAGGCGGCGCAGCGCCACGAACGTGTGGGCGAGCAGGTCGCGGGCGGGGGCGCGGTCGCCGACGTTCCAGCCGAGCTCGCGGACGAGCGCGTCCACGTCCTCGCGGGCGGCGCGCCAGTGCGGGTCGTGCGGTGCCGCGACGTGCGGGCCGATGGCGTACTGCGTGGTGCCGAACAGCTGGTGCAGGCTGACGCGGTCGTCCTCGATGGCCGCGATGATCTGCTGGATCGCCGAGACCGGGAGGTCGCCGACGTCGCGCAGGGCGCTGATCAGGCGCAGCCGCTCCAGATGCCGCGCGTCGTACTCCGACCTCGTCGCGCTCACCGCCGAGCCCTTCGGGAGCAGGCCCTCCCGGATGTAGAACTTGATCGTCTGGACCGTCAGGCCACTGCGATCGCTGAGCTCGGAGATCTGCACCGCGTACCCTTCTCGACCGGACGTGCAACGCTATCCGGGTGGGCCGCCCGGAGACCGGCACTATCCAATGTCTGTCCGGGTTGTGGTGATTTCGAGGTCGGCGGCCGAGCGGACGCGCTCGTCCAGCCGGATGCGGAGCGTCACCGACTCGCCGGGGGCGGCCTCGGCGACCGCGAAGCCCGCCAGCGGCCCGGCCGTCCCGCCGGACACCGCGTAGAGCTGGACGGTCTCCCGGCCGGGGCGGTCGCCGGTGTTACGCACCGTCACCTCCGCCACCCCGCCGACGACGGTGACCGGTCCGTACTCCCACGTCGTGTAGCCGAGGCCGTGCCCGAACGGATACGCGATCTGGTCGGGCGCGTAGTGCCGGTATCCGATGGCCGTCCCCTCCGCGTAGTGGAGGGTGCCGTCCTCGGCGGGAACGGGCGACAGGACGCGGTCGTCGGACGCCGGGAAGGTCGTGGGGAGCCGCCCGCCCGGTTCCGCCGCGCCGGTCAGGACGTCGGCGATCGCGTCACCGCCCTCCTGGCCCGGCAGCCAGGCCCACAGGATCGCGGCCACCTCGTCCCGCCACGGCATCAGGACGGGCGCCCCCGCGTTCACGACCACGACCGTCCGCGGGTTGGCGGCGGCGACGGCGGAGACCAGTTCGTCCTGCCGGCCGGGCAGGGCGAGGGACGTCCGGTCGAAGCCCTCGCTCTCCACGTCGTCGTTCGTCCCGACGATCACGACGGCGGCGTCGGCGTCGCGGGCCGCGGCCACGGCGGCGGCGAGCTCGTCGTCCTCGGGCAGGTGCGGCTCGCGGTAGCCGAGGCCGAACACCGTCGCGAACCGTCCCGGCACGCGGGTGTGCCGCAGCTCGACGGTGACCGGACGGCCCGCCGGCAGTTCCGCCTGGACGCGGTGCTCGGGCGGGCGCATCAGTGCCTCGGCCGGGTCGCCGCGGCCGGGCGCCAGCGTCACGGCCGTGGGGGTGCCGTCCACCCGCAGTTCGAAATCGCCCGTTCCGGTGACGGCGAACGTGTGGACGCCATCATCTGCCGGTGTCATCCGCGCACGGACGACGATCTGAACCGTGCCCCTGGGCGGCCCGCCCAGAAAGACGAAATGCGTTGCCAGGCGGAGTTCGGAGCCGAGCACGGCACCTTCGGCGTCGAGGAACTCAAGCCGCACACCGCGTTCGCCCGTCCCGGGATCGGTCACCAGGGTCAGCGGCATCGGCGCCAGCCGCTCATGTGGATGCACACCCGGGTGAACGGTCAGCTCGGTGCCGTCGCCCAGCGCTCGCCGCAGTCCCTCCACGGGTGACACGACGTGCTCGGGATTGACGTGGGCGCTGCCGCCGCCCTGCGCGCTGAACCGGACCGCGTTCGGCCCGATCAGGGCGAACCTGCGCGGAGCCGCCAGCGGCAGGACGCCTTCGTTGCGGAGCAGCACCGCCGCCCTGGCGGCGGCGTCGCGCAACCGCGCGCGGGCGTCGGCGGGCGTCGTCGCCGACGGCGGCTCCGGGAAGCCCTCAAGGGCGCCGACCCGGGCGGCCAGCCGCAGCACGCGCAGCGCCTTGTCGTCGATCGACTCCTCCGTGACCCGGCCGTCGCGGACGGCCCGGACGAGCTCGTCCCGCCACGGGCTGGCCGGCAGGCCCGGCATCTCCAGGTCCATGCCGGCGTTGGCGCTCTCCTCGGTCGAGCGGATCGCCGTCCAGTCCGACACCACGACGCCGTCGAAGCCCCAGCGCCGCTTCAGCACGTCCGTCAGCAGCGGCCGGTTCTCGGTCATGGGCGCGCCGTTCACCCCGTTGTAGGCGGCCATCACCGCCCACACGCCCGCCTTCACCGCCTCCTCGAACGGCCGCAGGTACAGCTCGTCGAGCGCCGCGTCGCCGATGCGCGCGTCGTAGGACATCCGGGACGTCTCGGAGTCGTTCCCCACGAAGTGCTTCGCCGTCGCCGCGACGCCCGCGGACTGGACGCCCCGGACGAACGCGGCACCGATGCGGGCGGTGAGCAGCGGATCCTCGGAGTAGTTCTCGAAATGCCGCCCGCCGAGCGGGGTCCGGTGCAGGTTCAGCGTCGGCGCGAGCTGGACGTGCACGCCCCGCTCGCGCGCCTGGGCGCCGTTCAGCCGCCCGATCCGCTCCGCGAGCTCCGGGTCCCAGGTCGCGGCGAGCGCGGTGGGGCTGGGGAAGAGCAGGCTCGTGTCGCGCTCGTCCCAGCGCGTGCCGCGGATGCCGCTCGGGCCGTCCGACATGACGATCCGCCGCAGCCCGATCTCGGGGACGGCGCGAAGTGTCCAGAAACCGTCCCCGGTGAGCAGGTGGACCTTCTGCTCAAGCGTGAGCCGCCCGAGCCTTTCGCGCAGCGCGGGCTCATCGATGTCCATCCGGCCTCCCGGTCAGCGGTTCGGGGTCACGACGCGGTACGGCGCATGCCCTCGGAGATCTTCTCGGCCGCCGCCGCGACCGGTGCGGCGTGCAGCCGGCCGGGGGAGCGGCTGAGGCGTTCGAGCGGACCGGACACCGACACCGCTGCGATCACCCGGCCGCCCGCGCCGCGGATCGGGGCGGACACGGAACCGACGCCCTGCTCGCGTTCGCCGACGCTCTGCGCCCACCCCCGCCGCCGGACGGACGCCAGCGTGGCGGCCTCGAACTTGGCGTTGCGCAGCCCGCGGTGCAGCCGGTCGGGCTCCTCCCAGGCGAGCAGGATCTGCGCGGCCGACCCCGCCGTCATCGGAAGTGCCGCGCCGACCGGGATGGTGTCGCGCAGACCGCTGGTGCGCTCGGCGGCGGCCACGCAGACCCGGACGTCCCCCTGGCGGCGGAACAGCGACGCGCTCTCGCCGGTGAGGTCGCGCAGCTGCGCCAGGATCGGCTGGGCGATCGCGAGGAGGCGGTCCTCGCCGGCGGCGACCGCGAGTTCGGCGAGTCTCGGGCCGAGGATGAAGCGGCCCTGCGTGTCACGATGGACGAGGCGGTGGTGCTCGAGCGCGACGGCCAGCCGGTGGGCCGTGGGCCGTGCCAGCCCGGTCGTCTGGACGAGCTGGGCGAGCGAGGCCGGGCCCGCCTCCAGCGCGTTCAGCACGAGCACGGCTTTGTCAAGTACGCCGACTCCGCTAGAGTTGTCCATGTCTTGATATTGCCGTCTCGTAATTTGAGATGCAAGTCGAGGTGACCCGGACCACGGCGCGATGGGGCGCCGACGATTCGTTCAGCAGGTGAGGTGGGAGTGATGGGCCGAACACTGGCCGAAAAGGTGTACGACGCGCACGTCGTACGGCGCGCCGAGGGTGAGCCGGACCTCCTCTACATCGACCTGCACCTCGTGCACGAGGTCACCAGCCCGCAGGCGTTCGACGGGCTGCGGATGGCGGGCCGCGCGGTCCGGCGCCCCGACCTGACGATCGCGACCGAGGACCACAACGTCCCGACGACAGATCTGCTGAAGCCCATCGCCGACCCGGTGTCGCGCACCCAGGTCGAGACGCTGCGCAAGAACTGCTCCGACTTCGGGATCCGGCTGCACCCGATGGGCGACGCGGGGCAGGGCATCGTCCACGTCATGGGCCCGCAGCTCGGCCTGACCCAGCCCGGCATGACGGTCGTGTGCGGCGACTCGCACACGTCCACGCACGGCGCGTTCGGCGCCCTCGCCTTCGGCATCGGCACCAGCGAGGTCGAGCACGTCCTCGCCACCCAGACGCTGCCGCAGATCCAGCCGAAGACCATGGCCGTGACCGTCGCGGGCGCGCTGCCCGAGGGCGTCACCGCCAAGGACCTCATCCTCGCGATCATCGCGCGGATCGGCACCGGCGGCGGCCAGGGCCACATCATCGAGTACCGCGGCGAGGCGATCCGCTCGCTGTCGATGGAGGGCCGCATGACGGTCTGCAACATGTCCATCGAGGCCGGGGCCCGCGCCGGGATGATCGCGCCGGACGAGACCACGTTCGAGTACATCAAGGGCCGCCCGCACGCTCCCCAGGGCGAGGACTGGGACAGGGCCGTCGAGTACTGGACGTCGCTGCGCACCGACGACGACGCGGTCTTCGACCGGGAGGTCGTGATCGACGCGGCCGAGCTGACCCCGTTCGTCACCTGGGGCACCAACCCCGGCCAGGGCCTGCCGCTCGGCGCGTCCGTGCCCGACCCCGCGTCCTTCGAGGACCCGGTCCAGCGGCAGTCCGCCGAGCGCGCCCTGGAGTACATGGGCCTGACCGCGGGGACGCCGCTCCGCGACATCACGGTCGACACCGTCTTCGTCGGCTCCTGCACCAACGGCCGCATCGAGGACCTCCGCGCGGTCGCCGGAGTGCTGGCGGGCCGCAAGGTCGCCGAAGGCGTCCGGATGCTGGTCGTCCCCGGCTCCATGAAGGTCAAGAAGCAGGCCGAGGAGGAGGGCCTGGACGAGGTCATCTCCGCGTCCGGTGCCGAATGGCGCGAGGCGGGCTGCTCGATGTGCCTGGCGATGAACCCCGACAAGCTCACGCCCGGCGAGCGCAGCGCCTCCACGTCCAACCGCAACTTCGAGGGCCGGCAGGGGCCCGGCGGCCGCACCCACCTGGTGTCGCCCGCCGTGGCTGCCGCCACCGCCGTCACCGGCCGCCTGACCGCCCCCCGAGACCTCGGCGCAGCCGCCGGGGGGCCTGGGGGGGTCGTCCCCCCAGAATGACACCGACCTCTGAGGGAGACCACGATGGAAGCCTTCACCACCTACACCGGGCGCGCGGTCCCGCTGCGCCGCAGCAACGTCGACACCGACCAGATCATCCCGGCGGTCTGGCTGAAGCAGGTCAGCCGCACCGGCTTCGAGAAGGGCCTGTTCTCCGGCTGGCGTGAGGACCCGGGCTTCGTCCTGAACCAGCCGCAGTACGCGGGCGCCGGCATCCTGGTCGCCGGCCCCGACTTCGGCACCGGGTCGTCGCGCGAGCACGCCGTCTGGGCCCTGCAGCAGTACGGCTTCCGCGTCGTCATCGCGCCGCGCTTCGGGGACATCTTCCGCAACAACTCCACCAAGATGGGGCTGCTGCCGGTCGTCCTCACCGGCGAGCAGGTCGAGGATCTCCAGTCGCGGATCGAGAAGGACCCCGCCCTGGAGGTCACCGTCGACCTGGAGAACCGCGAGGTCCGCTGGGACGGCGTGACCGCCCGGTTCGAGATCGACGACTACACCCGCTGGCGCCTCATGGAGGGCCTGGACGACATCGGCCTCACCCTCCGCCACGCCGAGACCATCGACGAGTACGAGTCCACCCGCAGGGACTGGTTCCCCACCACCGTCTGAATCGCGCAGGGCCCGGGGCCAGAGACCGAGAGGTCTCTGGCCCCGGTTAGCATGCTCGGGAACCACCAACAGCAGCCACCGCCGCAACCACGCGCCGACCTCAATCGTCGCGATCGCGTCCGAAGGCAGGTTTCGAGCTTGCGAGAAACCTGATCGCGCAGCGAGCCCCCGGGCGAGCCGGAGCGATGCAGCGATCGCGCGCAGTGCCCGCCGAAGGAGGGCCCCTGGGCCCGACGCCAAGGGCAATGCAGTGAACACCGCGATCGCACGCAGTTCTCGACGATGGAGGGCCGCCAGGCCCGAAGGAGGAGAGCACTGCATGAGAACACAGCCTGAGTGGGACGACCCTGAGTTGACGCTGCTCGCACGGCGGTTGCGGGACGCTCACCGGGCCGTCGCGCCGCTGCCCCCCGAGGACCGGCAGCGCCTCATCCGGCACCTCCTGGCGATCACCGATCTCGCGAAACGGGACACCGGACTGGCCGCCCGCAGGCTGGAGACGTTCCTCGCCGATTTCCAAGAGACGCCCGACGTCGGTTAGCGTGCGCAGTGGCCGGATCCGGTCCGGTCACCCGGCGAGACGGGGGCGAGTGCGACAAAAACGCCAGCGACACGCCAACTCGTGCGTGCAGGTGATTGTGTCCATGCTGAGGGTCCCTTAGTTTCGTTCGGGCAAGGGGGGAACAGAGGAGTAACCCATGAACAAGCGTGAGCTGGTCGACGCCATCTCTGACCGGCTGGGCAGCAAGAAGGCCGCAGCCGAGGCCGTCGACGCCATCCTGGAGGCGATCCAGAACGCCGTCGCCAAGGGCGACAAGGTCGCGATCACCGGGTTCGGTTCGTTCGAGAAGGCCGACCGGCCTGCCCGTACGGCCCGCAACCCCGCAACGGGCAAGACCATCGAGGTTCCCGCGACGTCCGTGCCGAAGTTCAAGGCCGGGGCGGACTTCAAGAACCTGGTGGCAGGCAAGAAGTAGCCTCACCGCGACAGCGCCCGGGACCGTGCCATTGACGGTCCCGGGCGCTGCCGTATCGGGCGGCCTTCAGTCCCGCGGCGGCAGCGGGAAGGTCGACAGCGTCACGACCGAGACGCGGTCGCCGTCCATCGCGAGGTTCACCCGCTGGCCGAGCCGCAGCAGCCGCAGCCCGCCCGCCGCGAACGCCGCACCGTCGAACGGCAGCTCCGTCCCGTCGTCGAGAAGCACGCTCCCCGACCGCGTCGAGGCATCGAAGACCTTCACCGTCGCCTGCATACCCGAACCTTAGGCGAAGGCGGGCAGGCGGGCCGCCACCGCGGTGGTGCGGGGGCCGGCACCGAGGGCGAGGGCGGCCCTGAGGTCGTCGACGGTGTCGACGTCGCGGCGGACGCTGTCGGTGCCCGGGAGCAGGATCTCGCGGACGCCGCGGGCCCGGTGGGCGGCGCGGGACTCGCCGCCGAAGGCCGGGGAGAACGCGACGCCGGGCCGGGCCGTGTACAGGGTCGTGCCGATGCCGGCCGCGTCCGGGACGAAGGATTCCGGCGCCGCGGAGGCCGCGTCGAGCACACGGGCGAGTTCAAGAGGTCGCAAAGCGGGCAAATCGGCTGATAGGGCGCCCATGCCGGTGCCGGGGGCCAGTTCGCGGCCGCGGCCGGCGCCGTGGACGAGGGCCGGATTCAGGCCGGCGTCCGGCACGTCGGGCACGACGAGGGCGCCGAGGGCGGCCAGCTCGGCGGCGGGGAGGGGATCGTCGGTGACAACGATCACGGTGCGGACCCGGTCGCAGCGCAGCGCCGCGGCGACCGTGTCGGTCGCCACCGCCAGCGCGAGGTCCTCGCGGTATGGGCCCGCCGCCGCGGACATGCGGGTCTTCGCCCGGGCCAGCACCTTCACCGGCACCACGAGCGACCACTGGAGATGAGACGCGCTGCTTCGTGATGTAGACATGGCAACTCGACACTATGCGTACGCACCCGCGACACTTGTGGGCACCCTGCGTTCGCTCAGGGATCGACTGAGGAGGGGAGACGGGGCATGGGCCACGGGTATTCGCCGGCCTGGCGGAAGCTCACGATCGTCATCCTGCGCCCGCTGCTTCTCGCGCTGCTGAAACGGGACTGGCGCGGCCGGGGCAACGTGCCGGGCCGGGGCGGCGTCATCATCGCCGCGAACCACATCTCCGAGGCGGACCCCCTCGCGCTCGCCCACTTCGTGTACGCGTCGGGCCGCTACCCCGTCTACCTGGCCAAGTCGACGCTCTTCGAGACCCGGTTCATCCGGGCCGTCCTGCGCGGCACGGGCCAGATCCCCGTCCACCGCGACCGGGCCGACGCGTCGCTCGCCCTGGCGGACACCGAGCGGGCCCTGCGGGACGGCGAATGCCTGATGTTCTACCCGGAGGGCAGCTGCACCCGCGACCCCGACCTGTGGCCCATGACCGGCCAGACCGGCGTGGCGCGGATGGCGCTGAAGACCGGCGCGCAGGTCGTCCCCGTGGCGAACTGGGGAGCGCACGAGCTCATGCCCTACGGGAAGGGCGCGCGGACGGGCCTCGCCGGGCGGCTGAGGAAGGGGTTCCACCCGTTCCCGCGCAAGACGATGAAGGTCGCCGCCGGGCCGCCCGTCGACCTGTCGCCGTACGCGGGTCGCCCGCTCACGAAGGAGACGCTGCGGGCCGCCACCGACGACATCATGGCGGCGATCACCGGCCTGCTCGGCGAACTGCGCGGCGAGGAGCCGCCCGCGGAGCGCTACGACCACCACCTGGTCCTGGAGGAGCGGCGCCGCGCCGCCCGGGCGGCGGGGGGCGGGGCGTTCGAGCCGACGGTCCCCGAGCCCGCGGTCCCCGAGCCCGCAGTCCCCGAACCGGCGGTCCCCGAGGCGGCGCGACCCCGAACCGGCGACCCTAAGGCGGCCGACTCGTGACGTACCGCACCGCGGTGATGGGGGCCGGGTCCTGGGGGACGACGTTCACCAAGCTGCTGCACGACGCCGGCGGCGAGGTCGTCCTGTGGGGCCGCCGCCCCGAGGTCGTGGAGGCGGTCAACGAGCGGCACGAGAACCCCGACTACCTGCCGGGCGTCACGCTGCCCGCCGGCGTCCGCGCCACCCTGGACCCGGCCGAGGCCCTGGCGGGCGCCGACTTCGTCGCGCTGGCCGTCCCGGCGCAGACCCTCCGGCACAACCTCGGCGCCTGGCTGACGCTGCTGCCGCCGGACGCGGTCCTCGTCAGCCTGATGAAGGGCGTCGAGCTCGGCACGTCCCGGCGGATGTCGGAGGTCATCGGCGAGGTCGCGAACGTCCCCGCGGAGCGGGTCGGGGTGTTCTGCGGGCCGAACCTGGCCCGCGAGGTCGCGGGCGGCGAGCCCGGCGCGGCGGTCGCGGCCTGCGCCGACGAGGACGCCGCGCGGCGCCTGCAGGCCGCGACGATGACGCCGTACTTCCGCGTCTACACCTCCACCGACGTCGTCGGCTGCGAGCTGGGCGGCGCGGTGAAGAACATCGTCGCGCTGTGCGTCGGCATGGCGGTCGGCCTCGGCTTCGGCGCCAGCACGCAGGCGCTGCTGATGACCCGGGGCCTCGCCGAGATCGCCCGGCTGGGCGCGGCGCTCGGCGCGGACGAGCACACCTTCGCGGGGCTCGCCGGGATGGGCGACCTCGTCGGGACGTGCATGTCCCCGCTGTCGCGCAACCGCACCTTCGGCGAGAACCTCGGCCGCGGGATGACGCTGGACGAGGTCATCTCGGTCACCAAGCAGACCGCCGAGGGCGTCAAGTCGGCGGAGGCGGTGATGGAGCTGGCCCGCAAGCACAACGTGGAGATGCCGATCACCGAGGCGGTCACCGCCGTCCTGCACCACGGCATGCCGATCAAGGAGGCGGCGATCTCGCTGATCTCCCGCTCCCCGAAACCCGAACGGTACGGGCTGTGACGGCACCCGGACCGGCCGGCGGGACCGCCGTCCCGGAACCGCTCTTGGCCCGCCCGGGCTGATCACCGATAGGGTCGGACGTCATGTCCCAGGATTCGAAGATCCGCGTGGCCGTCGTCTTCGGCGGACGCAGCTCCGAGCACGCGATCTCCTGCGTCACCGCGGGGGCCGTGATGGCCGCCATCGACCGGGACCGGTACGAGGTGGTGCCGATCGGCATCGCCCGCGACGGGCGCTGGGTGCTGCCGCCCGCCGACCTTCCGCTCGCGATCGAGGGCGGCCGGCTGCCCGAGGTGACCGGTGCGGGCGGCGTCCTCGCGCTGCCGTTCGACCCCGGCAACCGCGGTCTCCTGGTCGTCGAACCCGGCCGGGTCCCGGAGACGCTCGGCGACGTGGACGTGGTCCTCCCGCTGCTGCACGGCCCCTACGGGGAGGACGGCACGATCCAGGGGCTCCTCGACCTCGCGGGCGTCCGCTACGTCGGCGCCGGGGTGCTGGCGAGCGCCGTCGGCATGGACAAAGGCTTCATGAAACTGGTCTGGCAGGCGCGCGGCCTGCCCGTCGGCCCGTACGTCCTGGTCGGCGACCGGGAATGGCGGCGCGAACGCAAGCGCAAGATCGACGAGATCAAGGAACTGGGGCTCGCGGACGGCACGCCGGTGTTCGTCAAGCCCGCCCGGGCCGGGTCGAGCATGGGCATCACCCGCGTCACCGGCGAGCCCGACCTGGAGGCGGCGGTCGAGACCGCCCGCGAGCACGACCCGAAGGTGATCGTCGAGGCCGCGGTCGACGGCCGCGAGATCGAGTGCGGCGTCCTGCAGGGCCTGGACGACGGCCCCGCCGAGGCGAGCCTCCCCGCCGAGGTGCTGATGGCGGGCGACCACGACTTCTACGACTTCGACACCAAGTACCTCGACGGCTCCACCAGCATGGCCATCCCGCCGGACCTGCCCCCCGCGGCGATCGAGGAGGTCCGCCGCATCGCCGTGCAGGCGTTCGACGCGCTCGACTGCGAGGGCCTCGCCCGCGTCGACTTCTTCCGCACCCCCGACGGCGGGTGGATCCTCAACGAGATCAACACCATGCCGGGCTTCACCCCCGCGTCGGCGTTCCCGCAGATGTGGGCCGCGACCGGGCTCGACTACCCGGCACTGGTCGACCGGCTCATCCAGACGGCCGTCAAGCGCTCCACCGGCCTGCGCTGAACTTATTGCAGGCCAGGCCCACTTCGCTCGCTAGCGCTCGCTACGTGACCTGACCTGTGCGAGCGCGGCATCGCTTCGCGATCTGACCGGTGCGGCTCGCCTTCGGCTTCGCCGCACCGGTCAGGTCACGCGCTCGCGTGCGTGGCTGAGGTCGCTGGTGGGGCGGGGTTAGTTGTAGGGCAGCCAGGTGGACGTCTTCAGTGTGGTGGCGTTGGTCGCGCGGGTGCCGTGGTCGGAGAACGTCCATAGGGTGTCGCCGATGATCAAGGAGCGGTCGATGCCGGCGCCCCGGTCGCCGGGTGGGTGGCGGACGGTTCCGAGTCTGGTGATGGACGAGGCGGTCACCTTGAGGGCGAGGGCCTCGGCCGTTCCGCCGTCCCGGGCGTGCACGGGGATGACGGTCAGGCCGGAGTCCGGCCAGTACAGGAAGGCGTGCGGCTCGAACTCCGCCTGCGAGGTCGTTCCGGGCAGCGTGTGGTTGCCGACCCTGCGGGGCTGCGCGCCGGAGACGTCGAAGAGCGAGACCTGCAGGCCCTGTGTCCGGCCGGTGCGGTCGGCGTCCTGCCCGACACCGAGGAGGTTCCCGTCCTTGGTGGGATGCAGGTAGGCCGAATAGCCGGGGATCTTCAGTTCGCCGGTGAGGCGGGGGCGGCGCGGGTCCTTCAGGTCGAGCACGTACAGGGGGTCGACCTGGCGGAACGTCACGACGTAGCCGGTGGACCCGATGAAGCGGACGGAGTAGATCCGCTCGCCCTTGCCGAGCCCGTCGATGCGTCCGGTCTGCCGCAGGCGGGACCCGGCCTGGTCCAGGACGTGCACCGAACTCTGCGACGACCGGCCGTCAGCCGCGAACCGGCCGGTGGTCGTCGCCAGGCGCAGCTTTCCGCCGTGCTCCGACATGGAGTACTGGTTGAGCAGGAAGCCCTTGACCGAGCCCGACGCCGCGTAGCGTGGGCGGCCCGCGCCGCCGACGTCGAACCTGTACACGTCGGTGCGTGCTTCGGACCGCTTCCCGCGCGGCCGCCACAGGGCCGCGTCCGGGGGAGTGGCGGTGACGTACAGGCTCCTCCCGTTGCCGTAGACGGTGCCGCCGTCCGCGGTGACGCCGATCGCCTGCGGGTCGCCGAGCCCTTCGGCGAGATCGAATGTCAGCACGCTCAGCATGGTCGAACCCGCGTACGAGGCCGGTCGGCTGACCCGGTCGCACGGCACCCGGTGGTCGCTCGACCGGCCGCCGCTCTCGACGCGGAACACCGGGAGCCAGGCGTCGAGCGGGGCCGTCACCACGGCTCTCCGGTTCGCCTCGGTGGCCTCCCGCACGCCGTTGCCGCCGGGAAAGTGGATGTCGGGCACGGACTTCAGCACGACCCGTACGGTCCCGCCGCTCTGCCGCGCGTCCAGGTAGTCGGCGTGGCTCGTCATCGTGCCGACGATCCGCGGGGCGGCGGAGACGTCGACGAGGGTCAGGCGCGTCGTGGGTCCCGGGGGCCGCGGCATGGGCGGGCTCCCGGCGCCCGGCGCCGGCCGCCGGGGGAGCGGGACCACCGGGGACTCCTCGTCCAGGACGAGGACCCGGTCGCCGCTGAGCAGCAGCCGGGCCGCACCGCGGACGCCCCTGCCGGGCAGGTCCAGGGTGTCGGTGACCTTGCGCGTCGCGGGGTCGATGAGGACGAGGTCCCCGCGGGCGATCGTCACGATCCTGCGGCCGTCGGTCTTGACGAGGTCGGGTTCGTCCGCGCCCCTCTCGTGGGCGTTCGTGGTGGAGTGCCGCGGCGGCTCACCGGGCGCCGCGCCGGCGGCCCGCGGGCCCTTCAGGGCGAGGCCGCCCTCCGGCAGGCCGGCCGGCGGCGGGCCGTCGCTCAGCCCGTGCGGGCCGACCCGGTCGGCGGTCGCCGCACGCAGCCCTTCGTGGAGCGCGGCGCAGTCGTCGTAGGCGACGAGCCGTACCGGTGCCGGCCCCGGCCCGTCCGCGGTACCGGGGGAGCCGGTGCATCCGGCCGCTCCGGCGAGGACCAGCATCGTCGCGGCCGGAACGAAAGCGCGACCACCCATGGACCTTCGACGCCCGCACCGGAGGCCGGGTTCCCGGCGCGGCCGGGTTCTCCGATGGTCCCCGTCCGATCTAACGCGGGCTTCAGGGCACGGAAACCGGGCCGAAACAGCCGCCCGGCAGGATCAGATCGTCCGCGTGTTCCGATGCAAGGAGCGTCCTCCGATGTCCTCATCCACCCTGTTCGACCTCGCAGACCCCGGAACCCGGGACGTCCTCGGCCACGACCACTGGCATCCCGATATCCCGGGCGTGGCGGAGGTCATCACCGGCGGCTCCGTCCGGATGGAGTGCCCCGGGCGCGAGCCCGGTGAGCACATCCTGCTGTGCGGACCACTCGTGGTGGTCGGCGCGGAACCCGGCGATGTGATCGCGGTGGACGTGCTCGCCGTCGGCCGTTCCGCCGGCGTCCACGACTCCGGCGGGCATCCGGGGATCATCGGGTGCGCCCCGCCGGCCCCGGTGGCGGTGCCGAGCGGGGCGCGCGGCCGGGACGTCGGCGGCTGCTCCGTCGCCCCGCTGGCCGCCGGGTCGCGGATCCTGCTGCCGGTGCGGGTGCGCGGTGCCAAGCTGTCCGTCGGCGACCTGCACTTCCCCACGCCCGGGACGTACGACTGCGACGGCGCCTCCCAGCCCGGCTGGATCGACCTCCGCGTCAGCCTCACCAGGCGGGGCGTCGACCGGTTCCGGGTGACCGGGCCGATGCTGATGCCCGATCCGTCCCCCTCGATCGTCTAGCGGGGTGCCGACCGGCTCTAGTCGGCCTCGCGGGCGGCGCGTTTCGCGTGCTTGGCGATGAGGGTGTCGATCTGGACGCTCAGCCTGGAACCGAGCGGCCAGCCCACGTAGTGGGTCAGGAAGACGCCGATCTCGCGCAGCTCGTCCGGGGACAGCTCGCCGTTGGCCAGTGCCGCCGGAATCTGGATGTCGAGGACGTCGTTCAGCCCCTGGCCGGCCAGGACGCCGATGAGGAGCAGCCGCCGGTCGCGCATGCTCAGCCCCGGACGCGTCCAGATGTCGCCGAAGAGGTGGTCGACGGTGATGCCGAAGAACTCGCCGGGCGCGTCCTCGATCTCCCACCCGTAGACCTTGCGCATCATCTCCAGGCCGCGTGCGCGCCGTTCGTCCTTGTCAGTCATCCGTGTCTCCCGTCAGGCCGAGGCCCGCACCGAAACGCTCCAGGGCGAGGCGGGCGAACGGGGTGTCCACCCCCAGCTCGCCGGCCAGTTCCAGGGCGAGGGACAGGTCCTTCTCGCCGAGATCCCGGGTGTGGCGCAGGATGTCGTACAGGTCGTCGTCCGGCTCCATCGGCGCGGTCGTCGGCCGCAGCATGATCGACCCGGCCCCGCCGGTGATCGCGTCGGAGTGCCGGACGACCCGCCCGAGCTTGCGCAGCGACACCCCCGACGCCTCCGCCAGCCGCTGCGCCTCGGCAGCCGCGGTGAACGACACGAAGTGCAGCAGGTTGCGGGCCAGCTTCGTGCGCGTGCCCGCGCCGACCGGGCCCATGTGCAGGACGAGGTCGGCCCAGTCGCCGAACGGCTCCCGGCAGCGCTCGAACGCCTCGTCCGTCCCGCCGACCATGACCGCGAGACTGCCCGCGCTCGCCCCCATGAAGCCGCCGCTGACCGGCGCGTCCACGACCTCGATGCCGTAGCGCCGCGCCTGCGCGGCCAGGTCCTCGGCGGTCTTCGCGCGGATCGTCGAGTGGATCGCCAGGACCGTCCCCGGGCGGGCGGCGGCGATGACCTCCTCGCCCACCTCGGCCACCTGGGCGTCGTCCCGGACCATGATCGACACCAGTTCGCAGGCGGCCGCCACCTCGGCGACGCTCCGCGCCGCCCGCGCCCCCGCCTTCACCAGCGGCGCGACCGCCTCGGGGCGGGCGTCGTGGACGACGAGGCCGCGCCCGGTGAGATGCTGCGCCATCGGCGCGCCCATCTGCCCGAGCCCGATGAACCCGACGCTCCGCCCCCCTTCCGGGCTCACGCCCCCCCGGTTCGCTTCGCTCACGCTCTGAACACCTCGCCGCCGTCCACGTTGAGGATCTGCCCGGTGACCCAGGACGCCTCGTCCGACAGCAGGAACAGGCACATCCCGACCAGGTCCTCGGGCGTGCCCATCCGCTTGAGCGCCATCTTCTCCTTGACGATCTTCTGCGACATGCCGCCCGGGACGGCCTTGCGGTTCGCCTCGGTGTCGATCGGGCCCGGCGCGATCGCGTTCACCCGGATGTTCATGCTTCCCAGCTCGTGCGCGAGCTGCTGGGTGAGCCCGTTGACCCCGACCTTGGCCAGGCCGTAGAAGCCGGAGTACTGCCACGCCGCGGTGGACGACTGGTTGACGATCGAGCCGCCTCCGCGCTCCTGCATGTGCGGGTAGCAGGCGCGCGCGCACAGCAACGCGCCGTCCATGTTCACGGACATGAACTTCTTGTAGTAGTCCCAGTCGACGGTGAAGAGGAAGTCCAGCTTCATCGACCCGAAGATGGCGGCGTTGTTGACGAGATGGTCGATGCCGCCGAACCGCTCCACGGCCACCGCCGCCATCGCCTCGACCGACGCCGGGTCGGACACGTCCGTCCGCACGAAGACGCCCTTGATGTCGTCGGCGACCGCCTGCCCGCGCTCGTCCACATCGGCGACGACCACGGAGGCGCCCTCGGACGCCAGCGCCCGCGCGTACGCCTCCCCGATCCCCTGCGCGGCCCCCGTGACGACGGCCACCCTGCCCTCGAACCTCATACACCCTGCTTTCCGCGAGCCTCCGGGCGCCTTTCGGCGCCGCCTTCCCTCGTCGCTCTGGTCGCTCGTTCCTCGCTCCCGGCGCTCCGAAGTCGAGGTAGGTCGGCGCGGTGTAATGAGTACCGCGCCGCGCCCTCCGGCTCGCTCATACACCCTCCGCGATCGCCTTGGTCTCCAGGTACTCCTCGAAACCGGCCACGCCCATCTCGCGGCCGATGCCGGACTGCTTGTAGCCGCCGAACGGGACGTCCGCGCTGTACCAGACGCCGCCGTTCACGCTGACCGTCCCGGTGCGCAGCCGCCCCGCGACCGCCCGCGCCCGTTCCAGGTCGCCGCCGTGCACCGCGCCCGACAGCCCGTACGGCGAGTCGTTCGCGATGCGGACCGCGTCGTCGTCGCCGTCGTGCGGCATGATCACGAGCACCGGGCCGAAGATCTCCTCGCGGGCGGTGCGGGAGTCGTTCGTCAGCCCGGTGACGAGGGTCGGCTCGATCCAGAAGCCCTTGTCCCGGCCCGCGGGCCGGCCGCCGCCGCAGGCGAACGACCCGCCCTCCTCGACGGCCAGCCTCAGGTAGCCCTCGATGCGGTCGCGCTGCCGCGCCGAGATCACCGGTCCGCAGATCGTCCGGTCGTCGTCGGGGTCGCCGGCGCCGAGCTTCGCCAGCGACCGGGCGGTGATCTCCACGGCCTCGTCGTACCGCGCGCGCGGGACGAGGATCCGGGTCGTGATCGCGCAGCCCTGCCCGGCGTGGGCGATGCCGGAGAACGCCGCGTACGAGCAGGCGGCCTTGAGGTCGGCGTCGTCCAGCACGAGGAACGCCGACTTGCCACCCAGCTCCAGGAAGACCCTCTTGAGGGTGGCGGCCGCGCTCGCCATGACGGTGCGGCCGGTCGCGGTGGAACCGGTGAACGTCACCAGGTCGACGCGCGGGTCCTCGACGAGCTGCGCGCCCAGTCCGTGGTCGGACGAGGTGACCACGTTGACGACGCCCGGGGGGATGTCGGTCTCCGCGGCGATGATCTCGCCGAGGACCGCCGCGCACCAGGGTGTGTCGGGCGCCGGCTTGAGCACCACCGTGTTGCCCGCGGCGAGCGCGGGGCCCAGCTTGGCCAGGTTGATCTGGTGCGGGAAGTTCCACGGGGTGATCGCCCCGACGACGCCCACGGCCTCCCGGCGGATCCGCCGGTGGCTGGGCATGCCCATCGGCTCGGCCCGGCCGAGGTCGCGCTCCCACTCGTAGGACTCGGCGAGTCCGGCGAACCAGCCGAGGTCGTCCACCGGCGCGTCCAGCTGGCCGCCGAAGGTCAGGAACCGGGGCGCGCCGACCTCCCGGATCGTGAGCTCGCGCAGCTCGTCGGAGCGCCGCCGCATCGCCTCCCGGAGTTGCCGCAGGCAGCGGACGCGGAACGCGGGGTCCGCGGCCCAGGAGGTCTCGTCGAACGCGCGGCGGGCGGCGCCGATCGCGCGGTCCATGTCGGCCGGGGTGCCGTCGGCGGCCGTGCCGAGCACGTCCTCGTTGGCGGGATCGATGGTCTCGAAGGCGCCGCCACCCGAGCTCGGGGTCAGCCGCCCGTCCAGCAGAAGCAAGCGATCGGTTGTTCTGGACACCTGTCCAGACTACAGTTCAGGGTCGGGTCGGGCGCAAGACCGATCCGGCGAAATCAGGAAATAGCGCGGTCCGCCAGGAAGATATCGAGCGTCCGGTCGGCGCCGGGTGCCTCGCCCTCGTCCGGGGACGGGACGAGGTAGCCGCCGACCCACGCCCGCAGCATCAGCAGCGCGCGGAGCCGGGCCTCGCCGGGGGCGAAGCCCAGCTCGTCCAGGCACGCGGTGATGTGGCCCAGCAGCGCCCGGTCGGCGTGCCGTACCGCCTCCTCCGCGTCCGGGGCGTGCTGGGCCCACAGCCGCATCGCCCAGTCGACCGGCGCGACCTCGCGGCCGAGCGCCTGGATGCGCCGGAGCCGTTCCCGCGGGTCGGGCGTGCTGCCCAGTGCGAGGGCGAGGACCTCGTCGGTGCGCTCGTGCGCCCAGCGGTCCAGCAGCGCCCGCATCAGCTCCGACCGGTCCTTGAAGTGCCAGTAGAAGCTGCCCTTGGTGACGCCGAGCCGCGCGGCCAGCGCGTTGATCCCGACCCCGCGCTCGCCGGCCCGCGCCAGCTCCTGGTAGGCCGCCTCGATCCAGTCCCGCCGGGCCACGCGCGCCCGGCTCGTCGTCCCGCCCACCGCTCTCCGTTCAGACCAGGGTCATGGGATCGGGGTCCATTCCCAGCGCGGTCCTGCCGTACAGGGCGTACGTGGCGTCGGCGTCGAAGACCACGTGCGCCGAGATCGTGTTCACGTCGCGTTGCGCGCGCTGGAAAGGGGAGTCCGTGAACTGGACGCTCGCCCCGCCGAACGCGCACAGCTCGTTCACGATCGTACGGGCGACGCCCGCCACGTGCGCCGCCACCAGCCGGGACCGGGCGCGATCGGCGATCCCATAGCCGCCGCCCGACTCGTAGGTCTCCGTCAGGTGGCGCACCGCGTCCTCCAGCAGGAGGCGCGCGGCGGCCAGGTCCGCGGTGGCCTTCGCCAGCCGGATCTGGCCGCTCATCAGGTCGCGCTGCTTCACGCCGGTGTAGGCCATCACCCGTCCCTGCATCCGCTCCGCGTAGCGGGCGAGCACGCCCTCGGCCACCCCCAGCACGGGCGCCGCCCCGGTGAGCGCGAACACCGGGACGAGCGGGACGCGGTAGAGCGCGCCGTCATGGACCTGCGAACCGGGGGACCTGCCCTCGGTGAGGTCGGCCAGCGGCACCGACCGGTGCGACGGCACGAACCGGTCCTTGATCTCGATGTCGTTGCTGCCGGTGCCGCGCATCCCGCTCGTGTGCCACACGTCGTGGACCTCGGCGTCCTCGCGCGGCAGCAGGAACAGCCGCGGCTCGATCGAGTCGGCCACGGTGACCAGCGCCATGACCATCACGTGGTCGGCGTGCATGACCCCGCTGCCCCACGACCAGCGCCCGGTGACGCGGTGCCCGCCGCCGACGGCCTCGGCCGTCCCGTTCGGCGCGAGGGTGCAGGGCACCAGCGCGTACGGCCGGTCCGCCCAGACCTCCCGCTGCGCCTCCTCCGGCAGCAGGGCGATCATCCAGTTGTGCAGCGTGTAGATGACGCTCAGCCAGCCCGCCGAGGCGTCGCCCGCGCCGATCTCCCGGCACGCCGCCACCATGGCGCCGAACCCCTGCTCGCCCCCGCCGAACCGCTCCGGCACGAGCATCTGGAACAGCCCGGTCCCGGCCAGGTCGGCGACGGTCTCGTCGGACAGCCGCCGCGCCTCCTCGGCCGCGCGGGCCCGCTCGCCCAGTACCGGCGCCAGCTCCCGCACCCGCCGCACGATCTCCTCGCCATACTCCATAGTACGGAAACCATACTCGTAAGTATGTGCTGACGAAAGACCTCGAAAGATCTTCGGCATGGAAAGGGCGCCCCCGTGCGGGCATCCCGATATGCCAGGCTTGTGGGGCCGAGGTCCCGTCCCCGAGGAGAACGCCTCCGTGTCGCAGCCTGACCTGCCCGTACACATCGGCCCCTACCGGGTCGTGGACCGTATCGGCGAGGGCGGCATGGGCACGGTGTTCGCCGGGCTGGACGACCGCGGCGGCAAGGTCGCCATCAAGGTGATCAGGCGCGAGTTCGCCGCCGACCGGCGGTACCGGGCGCGGTTCGAGGCCGAGGTGTCGGCGGCGCAGCGGGTCCGGCCGTTCTGCACGGCGCCGGTCCTGGACGCCGACCCCGCCGCGGACCCGCCCTACCTCGTGACCGAGTTCGTCAACGGGCCGAGCCTCAGGGCCGCCGTCGGCAAGGACGGCCCGCTGCGCGGCGCCGACCTGGAGGCCGTCGCGGTGGGGATCGCCACCGCACTGACCGCGATCCACGACGCCGGCGTCGTCCACCGCGACCTGAAACCCGCCAACGTGCTGCTGTCGACGTTCGGGCCGCGCGTCATCGACTTCGGCATCGCCCGGTCCCTGGACGGCACGCGGCTCACCGCGACCGGCGGCATCGTCGGCTCGCCCGCGTTCATGGCGCCCGAGCAGCTCGACGGGCGGGGCGCCGGCCCGGCGTCCGACGTGTTCGCCTGGGGCGCGACCGTGGCGTTCGCCGCGACCGGCAGGCCGTGCTTCGGCGGCGACTCGCTCCCGGCGGTCATCCACCAGATCGTCAGCGGGGAGCCGGACCTGTCCGGGCTGGACGGCTCGCTCCTCGCCGCGGTCCGCACGGCCCTGGCCAAGGACCCCGCGCACCGTCCGTCCGCCCAGACCCTGCTGGACCGGCTCATCTCCAGCGACGTCCGCCGGCCCGCACCGGCGCGGGGCACCGCGCCCGCGCGGCCCCGGCCCGGCACCCCCGCGCCCGCGCTGGCCGAGGGGGAGGCGGAGGCGCTGGTCGAGCGGCAGTACCGGCAGGCCGCCCAGGCCGGCGACCCGGCCGCCATGCGCAACCTCGCGACGCTGCTGAGCGGGCAGGGCCGCACGGCCGAGGCGGAGACCTGGAACAGGTACGCCGACGCGGTCGCCAGCCGTCCCGCCGCCTACCGGCGCCCGCCCGCCCACAGCGCCGGTCACGGCGCCGCCCACGGCGCCGCCCACGGCGCCGCCTCCGACCCGGCCAACCACGCGACCCACGGCGCCTACCCCGTCCCCGCGC
>NZ_SMLC01000053.1 GCF_004349245.1 Actinomadura sp. 6K520
GCCTCCCCGAAGACTGACCGCCCCCCCCCGGAGCGCGCGACCGTTACGGCAGCTTCCAGTCGATGGGGCCTGTGCCCTGTTGTTCCAGGAGTTGGTTGGCTCGGGAGAAGGGGCGGGAGCCGAAGAAGCCGCGGTCGGCGCTGTAGGGGCTCGGGTGGGGCGACTCGATGCAGGGGACGCCGCCGAGGAGCGGTTTGAGGTTGCGGGCGTCGCGGCCCCAGAGGATGGCGACGAGGGGGCGGCCGCGGGCGGCGAGGGCGCGGATGGCCTGCTCGGTGACCTGTTCCCAGCCCTTGTCGCGGTGCGAGCCCGGTTTGCCGGGCATGACGGTCAGCGCCCTGTTGAGGAGGCAGACGCCCTGCTCGGCCCACGGCGTGAGGTCGCCGGTGGACGGCTCGGGGTGGCCGAGGTCGTCGCAGTACTCGCGGAAGATGTTGACCAGGCTCGCGGGGAGCGGGCGGACGTGCGGGGCGACGGAGAAGCTGAGGCCGACCGCGTGCCCGGGGGTGGGGTAGGGGTCCTGGCCGACGATGAGGACGCGTACGTCGTCGAAGGGCTGGGTGAAGGCGCGCAGGATGTGCTGCCCGGCGGGCAGGTAGCGGCGTCCGGCGGCGACCTCGGCGCGCAGCCAGTCGCCGGCGGCGGCGATCGTGCCCGCGACGGGTGCCAGTGCGGTGGCCCAGCCGGCCTCGACGATCTCCGGGAGTGGTCGTGCCGTCATGGCCCACCAGCCTAGTGCGACGATCTTGACGTCGTCCGCTTGATCAGAGTTGTGAAGTTTCTTGACCACATCAGGACGGAAGAACGCAAAATCTTTACAGGGGTCCTTGAAACCTGCTGATGAACCCGGTGAAACGTCCTGTTAAGTCCGGGTTACTTCCTATCGGCCCGCGTTGACCTGCCCCCTCCGGAGCGCATAACTCCTAGAGGGTAAGGCACGGCAGGACGAGCGGACGGACGAGAGCATGACCCAGCTGACCACCGTGGACGCCACGTTCCTCAACGCGGAGACCGGCACCACCCACGCGCACATCGCGGGGCTGGGCATCGTCGACGCGACCTCGTGCCCCGGTGGCCGGCTCACCGTGCCGGCCGTGGCCGAACTCGTCCGCGGCCGCGCGCACCTGGCCGCCCGCCCGCTGCGGCAGCGGCTCGTCCAGGTGCCGCTCGGGCTGGACCGCCCCTACTGGGAGGACGACCCGGACTTCGACCCGGCCCGCCACATCTTCGAGGTCGGCCTGCCCGCCCCCGGCACCGACCGGCAGCTCGCCGACACCGTCGGGCGGCTCCACGAGCAGCCCCTCGACCGCTCCCGGCCGCTGTGGGAGATGGTGCTGATCCAGGGCCTGGTGGGCGGCCGGACGGCCGTCTACGTGAAGGTCCACCACGCGGCCATCGACGGCGTGATGGCCGCCGAGACGCTCGCCGCGCTGCTGGACCTGTCGCCCGAGCCGCGCGACCTCCCCGCCGACGAGACGGCCCCCCTCCGGGCGCCCGGCACGGCCGGGATGCTCGGCACCGGGCTGCTGAAGACCGCGCTGCACCCGGTCCGCAGCGCCCTGTCGGTCGCGCGCACCGCCCCGCACCTCGCCGAGATCCCCGGTGTCGCGGCGATCCCGGGCATGGGGATGGTGGCGTCGGTCGTGCAGGGGGCGCTGCGCCGCCCGGCGGCCCCGCGGGCCCCGCGGCTGAGCGCCCCGCCGACGCCGTTCAACGAGCCGATCGGCCGCCGCCGCGCCGTCGCCTGCGGCGAGCTGCCCCTGGACGAGATCAAGCAGATCAGGCGGGGCCTCGGCGGCAGCGTGAACGACGTGGTGATGGCGCTGTGCGCGACGGCCCTGCGCAAGTGGCTCGACAAGCGCGGCGACCTGCCGGACCGCCCGCTCGTCGCGGCCGTCCCGGTGTCGCTGCGGCGCAGCGGCGCGGCGGCGGAACCCGGCAACCAGGTCTCGGTCATGACGACGCCGCTCGCCACGCACGTCCCCGACCCCGCCGACCGGTACGCGGCCGTCCGGCGGGACATGGACGTCGCCAAGCGGCGGTTCGTCGAGTCGTCCGGGAGCTGGGTGCGGGAGATGAGCGGCCTCCTTCCGGCGCCCATCGCCGGCGCCGTCACCCGGTTCGCGCTCCAGGCCGCGCCGAGCCTCTCGCTGCGCCCGCTCAACCTGATGATCTCGAACGTGCCGGGCCCGCAGTTCCCGCTCTACCTGTGCGGGGCCAAGGTGCTCGGCTACTACCCGATCTCGGTCGTCACCGACGTCACCGGCGGCCTCAACATCACGGTCTTCTCCTACGACGGCAAGGTGGACGTCGGCATCGTCGCCTGCCGCGACCTCGTCCCCGACCCGTCGGAGATCGTCGACCACCTGGTGGACGCGCTGGACGAGCTGAAGGACCTCAGCCGCGAGGCCCTCGCCGGGGACTGAGACCGGGCACGAGCGCCCGCCGGTGCCGCCACGCCAGTGCGAGCGCGGCGGCACCGGCCGGTTGCACGGGATGCGGGACGGTCCCGTCGAACGGCGCCAGCGACACCTCGCCCTCGTCGTTGACGGCCACCATCCCGCCGAAGAGGTCGCCGAACGTCTCATCGTCGATGACCACGGCGGTGAGGAGGTCGAGCGCGAACGTCAGCGGGTCGACGCCGAGGCCCAGGAAGTACGGCCGGACGCGTCCGCGTTCGCGGGCGGCGGTCATCTCGCGGTGGAAGGGCCACTCCGCCTGGACGAACCCCTCCCCGTAGTCCTCGCCCGTTCCGAGCAGCTCTTCCGCGTACTCCCGCACCATGCATTCCCACATGTCCGGCGGCTCGTCGCCGAGCGGCTGGAAGACCCCGACCGGCATGACGTGGTGGAGGCCGCCGGCGTGCGCGACCTTCGCCGGGTCCCGCCGGTGCAGGACGTACGAGCCGGATGTCAGGAGGGTCACCGTCGTGATCGCCGGGAGGGCGGCCCGGCGGGTCAGGTCGCGGGGGTCGCCGATCCGGTCGCGCAGCGGCAGCCCGTCCGCCCCGGCGGCCGCCAGCTCGTGCGCGACGGCCTCGCCCACGTTCACGCCGTCGAAGTACCGGGCGGGACCGAGCCGCAGCACCGGCGGGGCGGCGGCGAGGAGGCGGTGGCTCGGCCGGTCCTCGAACACCCGGGGCGGCGCGAGCGCGGCCATGGCCTCGGCGTAGGTGCGGTAGCCGGCCGGCAGCCCGTCGGGCGGATCCGCGACGGCGGGCGGCGCGGGACGCGGCTCCCACTCCAGCCGGACGGACTCCAGCGGGACCGGCGCCCCCGGAATCCACTCCGCGCGGCACAGCAGCGGCGTTCCCGCCACCCGCGGCACGTCCGGGTACAGCGCGCCGGCGGTCTCACCGAGCGGCCCGCGGGCGGCGTCGAGCGCCGCCCGCCCGGCCCGCCACCGCGCCTCGTCTTCCCGCTCGCCGTCCCGCACGCCCGCCAGCCTAGGCGGCGAGCTTCGCCGCGATCTCCGCCTCGATCAGCTCGGAGTTGATCACCGCGGCGGACATGGCGCCCGCGGAGGCGGCGATGATGACCTGCCCCATCGGGTTGACCACGTTGCCCGCCGCCCACACGCCGGGGACGCTGGTCCGCCCCGTCGCGTCGGCCGCCACGAAGCCGTCGTCGCCGAACGCGCAGCCGAGGTCGGCCAGCGGCCCGTCCTTCGCGACGAACGCCGGGGCGACGAACACGGCGTCGCAGCCGACCACGGAGCCGTCCGCGAGTTCGATGCCGGTGACCCGGTCGCCCTCGACGACGACGCGCCGCGCCTCGCCCTCCACGACGCGGACGCCGCGCACGTCCAGGCGCGCGGCCTCCTCGCCCTCCGGGGCCTTCCCGGTGAGAAGCGTCACGTCCGGCGACCACTGGCTCAGCAGCGTCACCTGGTGGACGGACTGCGGGGACGTCGCCAGGACCACGATCCGCTTGTCGCGGACCTCCCATCCGTGGCAGTACGGGCACATCTGCACCTCGCGGCCCCACCTTTCCTGGAGGCCGGGGACATCCGGGAGGACGTCGGTGACGCCCGTGGTGACCAGCACTTGGCGGCTCCTGAGCCGCGTGCCGTCGTCCAGAGTGAGGACGAAGCCCTCACCCGCCTCGTCCTTGGCCGCGTGCTCGACCCGGCCGTCGATGATCTCGGCGCCGTAACCGCGGACCTCGGTCCGGCCGGTCTCCAGCAGGGTCCCCGGCGGCATCCCGTCGCGGGTGAGGAAGCCGTGCATGTGCCCGGCCGTCGCGTTGCGCGGCTCGCCCGCGTCCACCACGGTGACGGCGCGGCGGGCGCGGGCGAGCACGAGGGCGGCGCTCAGCCCGGCCGGGCCGCCACCGATGATCAGTACGTCTCGTTCCGCTGTTCTCGTCATGCCGCGAGCGTGCGCGACGACCCGCGCATTTGACAAATGTCTTTGCCGATCCTGCAATATGTGCATGGAGACCACGGACGACGTCCTGGCCGCGGTGGGACCCCGGCTCAGGAGGCTGCGGCAGGAACGCGGCGTCACGCTGAACGCGCTCGCCGAGACCACCGGCATCTCGGTGAGCACGCTGTCGCGGCTGGAGTCGGGCAAGCGGCGGCCGAGCCTCGAACTGCTGCTCCCGCTCGCGCAGGCCCACCACGTCCCGCTGGACGAGCTGGTCGGCGCGCCGGAGGTCGGCGACCCGCGGATCAGGCCGCGCCCGCGCCGGATGAACGACATGACCGTGCTGCCGCTGACCCGGCGGCCCGGCGGCGTGCAGGCGTTCAAGATGATCGTCCCGGAGCGTCCCGCCGACACCGAGCCGAGGGTCCACGAGGGTTACGAGTGGCTCTATGTCCTGAACGGGAGGCTGCGCCTCCACCTCGCCGGTCGCGACCTGATCCTGGAGCCGGGGGAGGCCGCCGAGTTCGACACCCGGCTGCCGCACTGGTTCGGCGGCGCCGGCGGGCCGGTCGAACTGCTCAGCCTGTTCGGGCCGCAGGGGGAGCGGATGCACCTGCGAGCCAGACCCCGCCAGAAATGACCTAGACTCGACTATCCGTGCAGACCCTCCCGGAACCCCTGGACGATCCCGCGAAACAGAAGCCCGCCCGCATCGCGTGGGCCCTGTGGGGAATCGGCGTCCTCGCCTACGCCGTGGCCGTCCTGCACCGGACCTCCTTCGGCGTCGTCGGGCTCGACGCCGTCCACCGGTTCGACGCCTCCGCGGGCATCCTCGCGTCCTTCACCGTCCTGCAACTCCTCGTCTACGCGAGCATGCAGGTCCCCGTCGGGCTGCTGCTCGACCGCATCGGGCCGCGCCGCATGGTCGCGGGAGGCGCGCTGCTCATGGCGGCGGGGCAGGCGATCATGGCCGTCTCGACCGACGTCGGCACCGCCGTGGCCGCCCGCGTCATGGTCGGCGCGGGCGACGCCATGACGTTCATCAGCGTCCTCGGCATCGTCGCGACATGGTTCCCGAACCGGTACGTCCCCGTCGTCACGCAGCTCACCGGGCAGCTCGGGCAGCTCGGCCAGGTGCTCAGCGCGATCCCGCTCGTCGCGCTCCTGCACGGCCCCGGCTGGGGGACGGCGTTCGGGTCGGCCGCCGCGCTCGGCGTCCTCGTCGCCGTGCTCTCCTTCGCCGTCCTCCGGAACGGTCCAGGCCGCACCGACGCCCCGTCCCTGCGCGAGACGGGCGTCCACCTGGCCGAGACCTGGCGGCATCCCGGCACCCGCCTCGGCCTGTGGGCGCACTTCGTCACCCAGTTCACCACCAACACGTTCGCGCTGATGTGGGGCTACCCGTACCTGGTGTCGGGGCAGGGGATGCGGCCCGCGACGGCGTCCACGCTGCTGACGCTGTTCGTGCTGGTGAACATCGTGTCCGGCCCCGTCATCGGACGGCTCGTCGCCTCCTATCCGCTGCGCCGCTCGTGGCTCGTGCTCGGCATCGTCGGGCTCAATGCCGCGGCCTGGGCGGCCGTGCTCGCCTGGCCGCCGCCCGCCCCGGCCTGGCTCCTGGTGGTGCTCGTCATGTGCGTCGCGCTCGGCGGCCCCGGCTCGATGATCGGGTTCGACTACGCCCGGACGTTCAACCCGCCCGGACGGCAGGGCACCGCCACCGGCATCGTCAACGTGGGCGGCTTCTTCGCCACGCTCGTCACGATCCTGATGATCGGCCTGGTCCTCGACGCCATGTCACCGGCCGGGGAGTTCACACCGGAGGCGTTCCGGGCGGCGTGGACCGTGCAGACCCTGATCTGGGCCGTCGGCGTCGCGGGCGTCCTGCGGAGCCGCGCCCACGCCCGCCGCCACCTCGGCCTGCCTACCGGGCGGCGTCGCAGAAGGCCGCGAAGTCCTCGATGACGTCCCGGGCCGGGCCGTCCGCGTCGCGCAGCGCGACGATCGGGACCTCCAGCCCCGGCCGGACCGCCATGAGGTCGCCGACCGCGTCGACCAGCGCCCGCACCACCTGCCGCTCGGGATGGCGCACGGCCCGCTCCACCGCTTCGGTGTAGCGCGGGTCCTCGGGCGGGCGCCTGCCGTTCGCGCAGTTCCAGATGTCGGCCGCCCGCAGCCCGTTCAGCGCGCGGATCATCGGAGCCGACTCCGCCGGCGGCATCGCCAGCAGGACGCCGAGCAGCTCGTCCACCTCGACGGTCGGGACCGCCTCCAGCACGGCACCGAGCGCCTCCTCCACCACGGCCTCGCTCTCGCCGGTGACGCGCACGACCCGGTGCCCGAGCAGGTGCACCTCGCTGTAGAGGACGAACAGGCCGGCGGTCTGCCAGGCCACCTGCTCCATCTCGGCGAACCCGGCCGTACTGATCGCCGCCCGCGGCCAGCCGTGCCGCGCCGCCGCCGACTCCAGGGCGGCCCGGTCGGCGTGCTCGGCGAGGAGCACCGTCCGCTCGTGCTCGCCGCTCATTCGTCCTCCCAGGTCGGCACCGGGTCGCCGGCCTCGTCCACCGTGATCGCCGCGCCGCCGAAGTCGTCGCGGAACGCGTTGCGGGCGGCCGGGGCGGGCGAGTGGTCGAGCAGGCCCTCCAGCGCCGCCAGCTCCCCGGGGTCCCGCTCGGTCAGCGCGAGCTCCTGCAGCAGGAACCGGTGGCCGTACGAATGCGCGATCACGGCAAGGTTGGCCCGCACGGCCGGGTCGGGATGCGCCGCCCACTCCCGCAGCTCCAGGCAGCGGCGCAGGTCGCCGTGCCACAGCGCGGCGAGGCAGCGCAGTCCGGCGCCGACGGCATCGGGGTCGTCCGGGTCGTCGAGGTTGCGGGCCAGGTCCTCCTCGACGCCGAAGTCCCAGCCGGCCAGCACGCCGAGCGCGTCCAGCGGGAGGTCCTCCGGGTACCGCTCGTCGTGCACCTCGTTGATCCGGCGCACCACCTCCCGGTGCGCGGCGGGCGACGGCCGGTACCGCACGGCCGCGCAGACGACCTCCCGCGTGTGGATCTCGATGGACAGCTGCGAGCGGGAGTGCACCGTCCGCCACGTCATCGACGGCACGCGCCCGAGCCGCTGCAGGCGGTGCCCGTCCCGGGTCGGCACGTGGTCCAGCAGCCTGGGCGCCGCGTTCCCGCCCGGGAACTCCTCGGGGTAGGGGTCCTCCTGGCGTGCGCTGCCCCACGGCTGCGGGTCGAGGAACTTCACGGTCTTCGCGTACCGGTCGAGGGACGGGCCGTCCGCCACCACGAGATCGTCCGCGGCGGCGGCCTCCCACGGCGGGACGCCTTCCTCCGGCGGCACGTCCGGCACCGTCACCAGGTGGCGCAGGCCGAGGAACCCGCGGACGAACCCGGTCAGCTCCACGCGGGCCGCCGCCGGCGCGGGGAACGGCTCGCCCAGCGCCTCCCGGACGCCCGCGGCGGTCGGCTCCACCGGAACCCACAGCCACGCCGGGTAGAACCCGCCGGGCGCGCACCACAGCACGCCCGGCTCCTCCGGGTCGACGTACCAGGCCGCGCCGAGCCGCTGCCGCGTCCATCTGCGGACCGTCTCGGGGCCGGTGCCGACCAGCAGCTTGCCCTTGCGCAGCAGTTCGTCCTCGGCGTCCAGGTGCTCGGGGCTCATCGCCCCGGACTCCTCGATGTGCTGCCAGGCCGGCTCCCAGTCGGCGGGGTCCAGCCAGTCGACACCGAGTCGCGCACCGGTCAGCCCATGCCACCAGTCCGGGATCGGGAAGTCGGTCATCCGGACAACTTAGTGGCTCAACCCCATATCACGGCATGTCAGGCGCGGAGTTCGAGCGTGCAGCACTTCGGGCCGCCGCCGGCTTTGCGCAATTCTGACAAATCCACCGGGATGGGCTCGAAACCGCGGTCCCGCAGCGTGCCGATCAGCTCCGCCGCCTCCGCGTTGACGACCACGTTCCGGCCGTCGCACACGGCGTTGAGCCCGAGGACCGCCGCGTCCCGCTCGCCCGCGATGACCGCGTCCGGGAACAGCCGCTCCAGCACCGCCCGGCTCCCGGGCGAGAACGCCCCCGGGAAGTAGGCGACGTTGTCGCCGCCGAGCGGGAACAGCGCGGTGTCCAGGTGGTAGAACCGCGGGTCGACGAGCCGGAGCGTCACCACGGGCCGCCCGAGGAACTCCTGGGCCTCCTGGTGCGCCGCGATCTCCGTCCGGAACCCCGTCCCGGCCAGGATCACGTCGTCCAGCGTGAGGAAGTCGCCCTCGCCCTCGTTCGTGTGCCGCGGCTCCAGCACGTCGCGGAACCCGTTGTCCCTGAGCCACGCCGCGTACGCGGGCGCCTCCGCGTGCCGCTCGGGGTGCGTGAACCGCGCCCCGTACACGCGCCCGCCGACCACCAGCGCGCCGTTGGCCGCGAACACCATGTCCGGCAGGCCCTCGACCGGGTCGATCAGGCTCACCTCGTGCCCGAGCGCCACGTACGCGGACCGCAGTGCCTCCCACTGCGCCACGGCCTTCCCCGCGTCGGCGCCGCGCGCCGGGTCCATCCACGGGTTGATCGCGTAGGTGACGGCGAAATGCTCCGGACGGCACATCAGGAAGTGCCGCCGCAGCGCGGCCCGTTCCGGAACGGCGCGCTCGGAAACGGTGGTGTTCGGCTCCATCGCCGGCATGACGCTCATGCATCTCTCCAGAGGACACCCGAAGGGAACGACTGAGCGAAAGCCTAGGATCGAACCGCCCCCGATCCAATGCGCCAACCTTGCGTTGACCAGGCATTTCGTTGCGTCTCACGGCCGTTGCCGCGTCATTCGTTGCGTCGGCCCGTCGGGTGCCCGAGCGCGCTGAGCTGAAGGCGGAGGGCCATGCGGACCCGGGGGGACGCGAGGTCCAGCGCGGACACCTCGGCCATCCTGCGGAGGCGGTGGCGCAGGGTGTTGGGGTGGACGCCCAGCTCCTGCGCGGTGCCCTTCGGGTCGCCGAAGTGGTCGAGCCAGGCGGCGAGCGTCGGCAGGAACGCCGTGCCGTGGCGCTCGTCGTGGGCGCGGAGGCCGGGGAGCGGGCCGCCGAGCAGGCCGGCGCCGACCCGGGTCGCCGTCCTGGCGCGTTCGACGACCACGGCGTCCCAGGCGTCCTCCAGCAGGATCAGCCCCGGGGGGAGGTGGCCGGAGGCGACGAGCGCGTCAAGCTCGGCGGCCTCGGCGCGGGAACGGGGGAGTTCGGTGCGGGAGTGCGCGACCCCGCCCGCCGCCGCGTACAGGGCGTGGTCGTGGGAGCGGACGCGGTCCAGGACGTGGCGCAGCCACGGCAGCGACCCCGGGTCGGCCTCGGTCCGGGGGCGCGGCGGGTCGGTGAGGACGGCGAAGAGCACGCCGTCGAGATCGCCGATGAGCGGACGGTGCCAGCCGAACCGGTAGGTGATCGCGTCCCACAGGTCGAGCCGCTGCCGGATGTCCTCGGCCTCGTCCAGCGTGCCGAGGGTCACCACCCGCCACGGCGGTGCGGGGGCGGTGATCGGGGCGCCGTCGCGGAGCGCGGCGCGCAGCTGGTCGGCCGACACGCGGCGGGCGACGCCGGCCTCCGCGCGCAGGCGCAGCAGGTGCAGGGCGAGGACGGACGCGAGATCGGTGAGGCGCTGCACGCGGCCGGGCGGGATCGGCGTCCGCGCCACCACCCAGATGGAGCCGAGCCATTCGCCCCCGGCCCGGACCGGGACGACGAGGCGCGGCAGCATCCCGTCGGGACTCTCGGGGACGAAGACGGGGTCGCTCGACCGGGCGAGCCTGCGGAACACCCCGGAGGCGCGGAGATGGGCGATGACCTGCGGCGGCACGCGGCGGCCGACGATCGTGGAGACGCGGGCCGGGTCGGTGGTGTCCTGGCGCCCGGAGTAGGCGAGGACCCGCGAGCGGGCGTCCTCGACGGTCACCGGGGCGTCCGCGATCTCGGCGGCCGCGTCGGCGAGCGCGTACAGGTCGTTGTGGACGTCCTGCGCGCCGATCGGCCCGGGAAGCGGCGCGTAGGCACGGTCGATCGCGCCGCGCACGAGCCACACGACGTGCGTCCAGGAGGTGTCCGGCTGGAGTTCGACGAGCGCGGGCCGGAGCCGCCGTGCCGCGGCGACGACCCCGGGGTCGTCGGCCAGGGGGGCCTTCAGGACGACGCCGTCCGCGCCCGCGGCGTGGGCCCGTTCGAGGAGCGCCACCGCGTCCGCCGGGCCGGTCACGCCCACGCCCAGGACGATGTCGCCGGGCTGCCCGGCCGCCTCGCCCGGTTCGGCCAGGACGACGTCGTGCACCTGCGAGCCGTTCCCGTGCTCGACCATCCGCAGCAGTCCCGGCCCCAGGGAATCGACGAGATCGGTCAGGCTGATCATCACGTCCACCTCACCCGGGGTTTGTGCTCTTCACACTATGCCGCCCGCCCCGGTTGGCCGAACAGGACAGAGACGCCGGTCACATCCCGGGTAACCATCGAGGTGATCCCCCCCGAACACGAGGAGATGAAAGGGCATGGCTCTCGACACGCGGCCGCGCAGCGTCGCGGTCGTGGGCGCCGGCATGGTCGGTCTGTCCACGGCCTGGTTCCTGCAGGAGCACGGCGCCGACGTCACGGTATTCGACAGGGACGACGTGGCGGCGGGAGCGTCCTGGGGCAACGCCGGATGGCTGACCCCCGGTCTCGCGACCCCGCTGCCCGAGCCGGCCGTCCTCTCCTACGGCGTGCGGGCGGTCCTCAGCCCGTCGTCGCCGGTCTACGTGCCGCCGAGCGCCAGCCCGCGGCTGCTCAGGTTCCTCGCGGGCTTCGCCGCGCACAGCACCGCCGCGAAGTGGCGGCGCGCGATGGAGTCCCTGGTGCCGATCAACGGCCGGGCGCTGCCGAGCTTCGACGCGCTCATCGAGGGCGGGGTGCAGGCGGAGACCCGCGACGCCGGGTCCTTCCTCGCCGCCTACCGGACGGCCGAGGAGCGCACCGTCCTCCTCGAAGAGATCGAGCACATCCGCGCGGCCGGGCAGGAACTGGAGTACGAGGCCATCGGCGGGGACGAGGCGCGTGCGGCGGAGCCCGCGCTGTCCGGCGAGATCGGCGCGGCGGTCGTGCTGCGCGGCCAGCGCTTCATCGACCCGGGACGGTTCGTGCACGCGCTCGCCGACTCGGTCCGCGACCGCGGCGGCAAGATCCGGCCGGGCGAGGCCGTGCGCGACATCCGCGACGAGTCCGGCGGCGCCGCCGTCCGCACCGCGGGCAGCGACTTCGAGTCGTTCGACGCGGTCGTGATCGCGAGCGGCGTGTGGCTGGGCGGGCTGGCCCGGCGGTTCGGCGTCCGCGCCCTCGTCCAGGCGGGCCGCGGGTACAGCTTCAGCGTGCCGGTGGACCGCGTCCCGGACGCCCCGGTGTACTTCCCGTCCCAGCGGGTGGCCTGCACGCCGCTGGGGGACCGGCTGCGCGTCGCCGGGATGATGGAGTTCCGCCGGCCCGAGGCACCGCTCGACCCGCGCCGGATCAGGGCGATCGTCGAGGCCGTCCGCCCGCTGCTGCGCGGCGCGGACCTGGACGCCCGGCGCGACGAGTGGGTCGGGTCGCGCCCGTGCACCCGGGACGGCCTGCCGCTGATCGGCGCGACCCGGTCGCCGCACGTCTTCGCCGCGGGCGGCCACGGGATGTGGGGCATCACCCTCGGCCCCGCCACGGGACGCCTCCTCGCCGAGCAGATCGTCACCGGCGAACGCCCGCCGGAGCTGGCGCCGTTCAGCCCGCTGCGCTGACGACCTGGGCATTTGGGCGGTTCCTGCACTTTCGTCCGGACGGGCGGTTCCGGCGCGCTACCGTCACTGGGTGATCTGGACCCCGTGGCGGGAGGAACGCCGATGGACGAGGTGCGGACGGCCCCCGCGCCGCTGAACACCGTGCCGCCGAACACCGTGCCGCTGACCCGGGCGCAGAAGGTCCTGGCCGGGACCGGCGGGCTGTTCTTCGCCGGGCTCGCCGGCCTGGGCGGCTACGGCTCGTTCGCCTCCGTCCGCGACGTCGCCGAGCCGTGGTTCGGCGGCCAGGCGTGGATCGTCCCCGCCGGAGTCGACCTGGGCATCCTCGCCCTGGTTTCCGTGGCGCTGCTGCTGGAATGGCTGGCCATGCCGATGCCGGCCCTGCGCTGGATGGCGTTCGCCTTCACGGGCGCGACCGTGTGGCTGAACGTGTCGGCCGCCCACGGCGACGCGACCGGCATGGTGATGCACGCCGCGATGCCGATCCTGTTCATCACGTTCATCGAGGCCGTCCGGCACGCCATCCGCCGCCGCGCCGGCATCGCCGCCGGGACCGTCCGCGAGGGCGTCCCCGTCGCCCGCTGGCTCCTCGCCCCCTGGTCCACGTTCCGGCTGTGGCGCCGCATGGTCCTGTGGCAGATCACCTCGTACCCGCGGGCCCTGGCCGCCGAGCAGCGCCGCCGGCACGCCCTGGCACTGCTGAGCGAGCACTACGGCCGCAAGTGGCGGACCAGGGCGCCCGCGGACGTCGTCTGGATGCTCTCGGACGGCGTCATGCTCGACGAGGCCCTCGCCCGCGTCACCGAGCTGACGGCACCGGAACCCGAGAAGGAGAAGGCCCCGCCGCGGCGCAGGACCCCGCGGCGCAACCCCCCGCGCCCGCGGACCCCGCGCAGCGTCGCCACCGACAACGAGGCCCGCGCCCTGGCCATCATCGACGCCGAACCCGACATCACCGGCACCGAACTGGGCCGCCGCCTCGACATCAGCACCCGCCAGGGCCAGCGCCTCCTGAGCCGCCTCACCCGCCCCGCCCCGGCCTCCACCGGCGGCGCGTCCTGACCGGCCGCCGGACCGCCGGCGCCGGCGACGGGCGTGCCCGCACCCGCGGGCACGCCCGGGACGCGGATCAGAGGTTGATCATGTGGCCGGCGAGGCCGTGCACGGACTCCTTGATGGCCTCGCCCAGGGTTGGGTGGGCGTGCACGTTGCGGGCCACCTCGTGGACGGTCAGGTCCCACTGCTGCGCCAGGGTCAGCTCGGGCAGCAGCTCGGTGACCTCCGGGCCGATCATGTGGGCGCCGAGGATCTCGCCGTACTTCGCGTCGCTGATCACCTTGACGAAGCCGTCGCCCTCGCCCATGCCGAGCGCCTTGCCGTTCGCGCTGTAGGGGAACTTGGCGGTCTTGACGTCGAAGCCCCGCTCCTTCGCCTGCGCCTCCGTCCAGCCGAAGCTCGCGACCTGCGGCTGGCAGTACGTGGCGCGGGGGATCATCACGTAGTCGAGCTCCATCGTCTCGGCGTCCCCGATGGTCTCGGCCGCGACGATGCCCATCGCCTCGGCGGCGTGCGCGAGCATGAGCTTGGCGGTGACGTCCCCGATGGCGTAGATGTGCGGGACGGACGTCCGGCAGCGGCCGTCCACGTCGATCGCGCCGCGCTCGGTGAGCCGGACGCCGGTCTTGTCCAGCCCGTAGCCCTCCACGTTCGGCTGGAAGCCGATCGCCTGCAGCACCTTGTCGGTCTCGATGACCTGCTGGGCGCCGTCCTTGCCGGTGACGGTGACCTTCACCTTGTCGCCGGAGTCGTCGATGGCGTCCACGCGGGTGGAGGTCAGCACGTCCACGCCGAGCTTGCGGTACCGCTTGGCGAGCTCCTTGGACACGTCGGCGTCCTCGTTCGGCACCATCCGGTCGAGGAACTCGACGATCGTGACCTGCACCCCGTAGTTGTGCAGGACGTACGCGAACTCGACGCCGATCGCGCCCGCGCCCGCGATGACGATGCTCCCGGGCAGCTCGGAGCTGAGGATCTGCTCCTCGTAGGTGACGACGCGCTCGGACAGCGACGTGCCCGGCAGCAGCTTGGTGTGCGCCCCGGCCGCGATGATGCAGTTGGCGAAGGTCACCGTCTCGCTCGAGCCGTCCGCCCGGTCGACCTGCAGCGTGTTCGGGTCGGTGAACGTGCCCCGCCCGTCATAGGACGTGATCTTGTTCTTCTTCATCAGGAACTGGACGCCCTTGACCAGCTTCTCCGAGACCTGGCGGCTGCGCTCGTAGGCGACGCCGTAGTCGAACGAGACCCGCCCCTCGACGTTGATGCCGAAGGTCTTCTGCTCCTGGGTGAAGATGTGCGCCAGCTCGGCGTTGCGCAGCAGCGCCTTCGAGGGGATGCAGCCGACGTTGAGGCAGACGCCGCCCCAGTACTTCTCCTCGACGATCGCCGTCTTCAGCCCGAGCTGTGCCGACCGGATCGCGGCGACATATCCACCCGGGCCCGCGCCCAGGACCACGACGTCAAAATGTTCGCTCATATCCATGGACGATATTCGGCGCCGGAGGTGCTCGCATCCCGTGTCGCGCGGCGGAGTGCCGCGGGGGAGGCCGATGTCACGTGCTGTTAGTGTTTCGAACGCCTCCCGCCGGTCAGTGAACCGGGGAGGCGGGGCGGCGCGGACGACGCGAGCCCGGAGCCGTCCCGGCCGGAGAAGGCCGGCGGCGTCCCTGGAACAGCAGCCTGTCGCGGTGATGGAACATCGCACCCTGGCCTGATCGTTGTCTTCGTTCTGAGCCGAGTGGAGGAGTAACCGGAGTGCGGATCCCGAAGCGCGTCAACACCGTCCTGGACCGGATGGAGCAGCAATCCCTCGCGCTCGGGGCGGTCGTCGCGCTGGTCGTCGTCGCGGTGGTGGCGCTGCTCCTGCCGTCCTCGGTGGGCGTCCCGGCCGCCTGCTTCCTGCTGGGCCTCGCCCTCGGCGGCTTCACCGTGCACGTACGGTCGAGCCGCCGCGTGCGCCGGGCCCGCGCCGAGGTCGACAACCTGCTCCGCGAGAACGGCGCGCTCCGGCACCGCAACACTGTTCTCTCCAGCGGTGTGATCACCCGCGAGGCGCAGGAGACGCAGGCCCTCATGTCCATCCCCGAGGACGACCTGCTCCAGGACGAGCCGCCCGGGGCCGACGAGGCCGCCCAGCGCACCGTCTCCCTCGACGAGCTGCTGGACGGCGACCCGCAGGCCACCGACGAACTGCCCGACGAACTGCCCGACGAGATCGCGGACGAGCCCGGCGGCGACGTGGCGGACCCCGCCGGAGAAGACGGGAAAAAGGACGGGGAGGCGGCTCCGCGCGACGATGACGACATGCAGCGCACCACCGTCCTCACCGAACTGCCGGACAGCCTCGTCGAGGAAGCGGCGAAGAACTACCGGAGGGCGTGACCCCCGCCCCCGTGATCGAAGGTTCCCTTTCGTCGTCCCGGTGGCGCCTTACCCGCGGCTGAGCCCGGTGGGACGTGACGGACTGGTGCGACTTGTGTGGCTCCATGGTCAAGAAGAGCTGGAGCATGGCCCGTTGCGATCACTTGATTACCGTCTGTAGCTTCCGTGTTGGCCGGACACCGGCCCTCCTGACACGACGGCTACGAATCGGTGGTGTGCACGTGACCGAACAGCAGGAACGCCAGCAGCAGATGAGCCTTGGCACGGCGGCGGCACGGAATCTCGCGACGACGACGAAGTCCGTCCCCCAGATGCAGGGCATCACCTCGCGGTGGCTGCTGAAACTGCTGCCCTGGGTCCAGGCGGCCGGCGGCGCCTACCGCGTCAACCGGCGGCTCACCTACACCCTCGGGGACGGGCGGGTGACGTTCGTGACCACCGGCGCCGACGTCCGGGTCATCCCGCGCGAGCTGGGCGAGCTGCCGCCGCTGCGCGGCTACGACGACGACCTCACGCTCGACGCCATCGCCGGGCGGTTCACCCAGCAGGAGTACGAGCCCGGCGACGTCATCGTGGAGCGCGGCCGCCCCGTCGACCGGGTCATCCTCGTCGCGCACGGCAAGCTCAACCGGATCGGCGCCGGCGAGTTCGGCGCCGACGCCGTGCTCGGCACGCTCGCCAACGGCGACTTCTTCGGCGCGCAGGCCCTGCTCGGCGCCGAGGAGGGCGAGGACCGGGAGGAGTGGGAGTACACGGTCAAGGCCGTCACCGCCTGCACGATCCTCAGCATGAGCGACACCGACTTCCAGGAGACGCTCGGCCAGTCCGCCTCCCTGCAGGCGCATCTGGACGAGTACCGGTCGAGTCCCCGGCAGGAGCACAACGAGTACGGCGAGGCCGCGATCGACCTCGCGTCCGGGCACGACGGCGAGCCGGTCCTGCCCGGCACGTTCGTCGACTACGAGGCGGCGCCGCGCGAGTACGAGCTGAGCGTCGCGCAGACCGTCCTGCGCGTGCACAGCCGCGTCGCCGACCTCTACAACGAGCCGATGGACCAGGTCGAGCAGCAGCTCAGGCTGACCATCGAGGCGCTGCGCGAGCGCCAGGAGAACGAGCTGGTCAACAACCGCGACTTCGGGCTGCTGCACAACGCCGACCTGTCGCAGCGCATCCACACGCGCGGCGGCCCGCCCACCCCCGACGACATGGACGACCTGCTCACCCTCGTCTGGAAGGACCCGGCGTTCTTCCTCGCCCACCCGAAGGCCATCGCCGCCTTCGGCCGCGAGTGCAGCGCCCGCGGCGTCTACCCCGAGGGCATCGACGTGGGCGGCCACCGGGTCCCGGCGTGGCGCGGCGTGCCGATCTTCCCGTGCAACAAGATCCCCGTCAGCAGGACGAAGACCAGCTCGATCCTGCTGATGCGCACCGGCGAGCAGGCGCAGGGCGTGATCGGCCTGCACCAGGTCGGGCTGCCGGACGAGTACCAGCCCGGCCTGTCCGTCCGCTTCATGGGCATCGACGAGAAGGCCCTCATCTCCTATCTCGTCAGCGCCTACTACTCGGCCGCCGTCCTGGTCCCCGACGCGCTCGGGATGCTGGAGTCCGTCGAGGTCGCCCACGGCGGTGCCGGCGAGTGACACCGCCGCAGGAGGCTCCGGGCGGGCGGCACGCGCTCGGCACGCGCGCCGCCCGCAACCTCGCGACGACGACCAAGTCCGTCCCGCAGATGCGGGGCATCACCCCGCGGTGGCTGCTGCGGCAGCTGCCGTGGGTGCGGGCGGACGCGGGGACCTACCGGGTGAACCGGCGGCTCACCTACCGGCTCGGCGACGGCCTGGTCACGTTCGTCAACGACGGCGCCGCGGTCCGGGTGGTCCCGCCGGAACTGGCCGAGCTGCCGCCGCTGCGCGGGCTCGCCGGCGGGGACGTCCTCGACGTGCTCGCCGGGCGGTTCGAGCAGCGCGAGTACGGCCCCGGCGAGACCATCGCGGCGGCGGGCCGCCCCGCCGACGCGGTCCACCTGATCGCGCACGGCAAGGTCGCGCTGCGGACCCCGGGGGAGTACGGCGGCGAAGCCGAGGCCGGCATCCTCGCCGACGGCCGGTTCTTCGGCGACCGGGCCCTCCTCGGCCCCGGCGAGGAATGGCCCTGCACGTTCCGCGCGCTGACCCCCACCACCGTCCTCACGCTCTCCCGGGCGGCGATCGAGGAGCTGACCGGCAGGTTCGACACGCTGCGCACCCATCTGGAGGCGTACCGGGACGCCCCCGCCCCGCCGCAGACCGGGCACGGCGAGGCGGCGATCGAGCTCGCGTCCGGGCACGCCGGCGAACCCGTCCTGCCCGGCACGTTCGTCGACTACGAGGCGTCGCCCCGCGAGTACGGCCTGAGCGCCACCCAGACGCTCCTGCGCGTCCACTCCCGCGTCGCCGACCTCTACAACGGGCCGATGGACCAGGTCGAGCAGCAGCTCAGGCTCACCGTCGAGGCCGTGCGCGAACGCCAGGAGCACGAACTCGTCAACAACCGCGACTTCGGGCTCCTGCACAACGCCGACCTGCGGCAGCGCATCCAGACCCGCGGGGGCCCGCCGACCCCCGACGACCTGGACGAGCTGCTGGCCCGGCGCCGCAAGTCGCGGTTCTTCCTCGCCCACCCGAGGACGATCGCCGCGTTCGGCCGGGAGTGCACCCGCCGCGGGGTGTACCCGTCCGTCCTGCGGGTGGACGGGCCCGGCGGGTCCGGGCGGCGGGTGCAGGCATGGCGCGGGGTCCCGATCTACCCCTGCGACAAGATCCCGATCAGCCCGTCCGGGACGAGCTCCATCCTCGTGCTGCGCACCGGCGAGGACGACCAGGGCGTCATCGGCCTGCACCGCACCGGGATGCCCGGCGAGGTCCGCCCGGGGCTGTCGGTCCGGTTCGCCGGCATCGACGAGCGGGCGATCCTGACCTACCTGGTCAGCGCCTACTACTCCGCCGCCGTGCTGGTGCCCGACGCGCTCGGCGTCCTGGAGAACGTCGAGACCGCCCGCTAGGGAAAGGGGACGACATGCCCGTCTGGGGAGACGACCCTGCCGTGCTCCGCTGCGACCACCGTCCGCCGACCCCCACCCACCGTCGGTCAAAGGACGAGCTTCGCTCGGACCCCTGCCTGGACACGGGTGACCGGGGGCCGGAGGACGACCCGGGTCCGGGCGACCCGGGTCCGGGCGACCCGGGTCCGTACGGCGGCCGGGGGCCGGAGCCGGACGAGCCCCGGACGGGCCGCGCCCGCACGGCGGCCGAGGTCCTCGGCTGGAGCCGCCGCCTGCTCGACCCCGCGCTGCGGGACGCGGTCGAGCGGATGCCGGACACGGCGCGCGGCATCGCCGCGTTCCACTTCGGCTGGCGCGACGAGCGGGGCCTGCCGGCCGCCGACGGGGGCGGCAAGGCGATCCGCCCCGCGCTGACCCTGCTGGCGGCGGAGGCGGTCGGCGGGCCCGCCTCCGCCGCGCTGCCCGCCGCCGTCGCGGTCGAGCTGGCGCACAACTTCTCGCTCCTGCACGACGACGTCATGGACGGCGACCTCACCCGCAGGCACCGGCCCACCGCGTGGACCGTGTTCGGCGCCAACGCCGCGATCCTAGGCGGGGACGCGCTGCTCGCCGCCGCCTTCGAGGTCCTCGCCGACGAGCCGTCCCCGCTGCTCCCCCGCGCCGTCCGCACCCTCGCCCAGGCGGTCCTCGACCTGGTCGCCGGGCAGAGCGCCGACCTGGCGTTCGAGGAACGCTCGGACGTGACGCTCGACGAATGCGCGGCCATGGCGGGCCGCAAGACCGGCGCGCTGCTGGGCGCCGCGTGCGCGCTGGGCGCGGCCTACGGCGGCGGCACCACCGGGCAGGTCGCCCGCCTCGGCGCCTTCGGCGAACGGATCGGCCTGGCGTTCCAGCTCGTGGACGACCTGCTCGGTATCTGGGGCGACCCCGGGGTCACCGGCAAACCCGTCCACTCCGACCTGCACAGCCGGAAGAAGTCCCTGCCGGTCGTCGCCGCCCTCACCTCGCAAACGCCCGCCGGTGCCGAGCTGGCCGAGCTGTACTTCCGCGGCGGCGACCTCACCGGCGACGACGCGTCCCGCGCCGCCGCCCTCGTCGACGCCGCCGGTGGCCGCACCTGGGCCGCCACCCGGGCCGCCGTCCTGCTCACCGAGGCCGAGGCCGACCTGACCGCCGCCGGGCTCCATCCCGCCACCGGCGCGGAACTTCGGGCCCTCGCCCACCTCATCACCCACCGCAGCCACTAGGAGGCACCACCCGTACCCGAGGAGGCGCCGGGAACATCGACAGTATGTTCGAGTAAGGTGGAGCCGTGGAGGTTCGTGAACATGTCCCGTTCATGTGCCCCGCGGGGCATCGGCTCGCCGCGGGGCGGGTCATTGTCGGCTGGTCGCCGTGCGTCTGCCCGCCCTGCGACGGGCGGGGGCGCGGCCTGCGCGGCCACCGCACCTACCTGTGCCTCGACTGCAAGGACGAGCACGTGACGACGAAGTGCTACCTCCCCCACCACGTCCCCACCGAGAACGCCGAGTACCGCTGGCCCTGACGGTGGCCGGACACGCCGCGATGGCGCTGTAGGGTCTGCCCGAGATGCACAGGACACGGGCGCGGCTGTCGGACGGCCGGGAGATCATCTACTACGACGAGGCGCCGGGGCGGGTGCCCGTCCCCGACCCGCGGGGGCTGCCGCCCGTCGAGCCGCGCTGCGAGGTCCGCCGCGACCCGCTGACCGGCGACCACGTCACCATCACCGCGCACCGCAACGCGCGGACGTTCCTGCCGCCCGCCGACCAGTGCCCGCTGTGCCCCGGCGGCCCCGCCTCGGAGATCCCCGACCCGTCCTACGAGGTGGCGGTGTTCGAGAACCGCTTCCCCTCGTTCGATGTGCGCACGCCGCCGGTCCCGCCCTTGGTCGATGGCGCGGCCGATGGCGCGGCCGATGGCGCGGCCGATGGCGCGGCCGATGGCGCGGCCGATGGCGCGGCCGGCGGCGTGGCACGCGCCCGCGGCGACGGACGCTGCGAGGTCGTGTGCTTCACCGACGACCACGCCGCGTCGATGGCGCTGCTGCCGGTCTCCCGCGTCCGCACCGTCATCGACGCGTGGGCGGACCGTACCGCCGAACTGTCCGCGATCCCCGGCGTCCGGCAGGTCTTCGTGTTCGAGAACCGCGGTGTCGAGATCGGCGTGACCCTGCACCATCCGCACGGGCAGATCTACGCCTACCCGTTCGTGACGCCCCGGACGGAGCGCATGCTCGCGATGGCCGCCGGCCGCGACCTGTTCGGCGACGTCCTGAAGGCCGAACGAGCGGGCTCCCGCGTCGTCGTCGCGGGTGAGCACTGGACGGCCTACGTGCCCGCCGCCGCCCGCTGGCCCGTCGAGGTGCACCTGATGCCGCACCGCCACGTCCCGGACCTCGCCGCGCTGGACGACGGCGAACGCGCCGAACTGGCCGTCCTCTACCGCGACCTCCTCCGCCGCTGCGACGCCCTGTACGACGACCCGCTCCCGTACGTCGCCGGCTGGCACCAGGCGCCCACCGGTGCGGGCCGCGACCTCGTCCGCCTGCACCTGGAGCTGTTCTCGGTCCGCCGCGCCCCCGGCAAGATCAAGTACCTGGCGGGGTCGGAGTCGGGCATGGCGGCCTGGATCAACGACGTCCCGCCCGAGGCCGCGGCCGCCCGGCTCCGCGGCGTCACTGCCGGCGAAGCGTCCGGGTGATCCCGGCCGCGATCGTCGTCGCGAGCACCCATCCGGTGAGGATCAGCACGTAGGCGAGCCACTGGTACCCGCCGACCGGCTTGAACGCCCGCTCCTGCCCGAAGTCGATGATGGGCAGCAGCAGGTCGAGCGTGTAGAAGAGCGCGTTGAACGGGGGCTGCTCGCCGGGCTTCAGCGGCTCCGGATGCCGCGCCCCGAACACCGTCGTGCCGGCGACGAGCAGGCCGGCGAGCCACGCCGCGGCCCACACCGGCCGGAAACCGTACCCGACCGTCACGTCCTGGAGGTAGCCCCACAGCCTCGCGTACCAGGGACGCGTCGCGCGGCGCTGCCGCTGCTTGGCGAGCAGGACGTTGCGCGCCGCCCTGTCGTCCCCGGCCTGCCGGTAGGCGGCGGCGAGCTGCTCGTACGCGTGCGGGACGTACCCCTCCGCGTCCCGCTCCAGCATCGCGATCCGCGCCTTCGCCGGAAGCCGCGGCGTGAGCGAACCGTAGGTCAGGCCGTCGAGCCACACCTCGCCGTCGATCGCGCCGGGCGGGACGTGGAGGAGGCCGAAGCGCCCGCGGAGCATGTTCACCGTCCCCTCGACCCGCCCCTCCCGGAACCACACCTCCCCGATGGAGGCGCTCGTCGTCCGCAGTGCGCAGCCGTCCGGAGCCGACAGCCGCGCCTGCGTGAGGACGAGCAGGCCCGGGATCGTCGCGCCGCGCACGTTGACCTCGCCCTCGAAGCGGGCCCGCGTCGCGTTCAGGTCCGAGCCGACGGTGAGGTTCGCGCCGTCGAAGACCAGCCCGCCCGGGTTGCGCAGGACGGCGCCCTCCAGGTTCACCACCCCGGCCACCGACGCCCCGTTCATCCGGACCTCGCCGAGCGCCTCCAGCCCCGGGCCCCAGACGTCGTCCTCAAGGACGGAATGGTTGAGGTGCAGGACCTCCTCCTCCCGCCCGTCCGCCGTCCCGAGCCGCGCCCGCTCAAGGAAGAGGACACCGGACAGCCGCGCCCCGCCGAGCCGGACCTGGCCCGTGACGCGGCAGTCGGTGAGGCGCAGCACCCCGTCCACCCGCAGTGTCGCCGCGTCCAGCCCCGGCAGGCGGGACCCGCTCAGGTTCACCTGCCGGACGCGCGCCCCGTACAGGACGGGTGTCTCCTCGAAGTGGCATCCCCACAGCCCGATCGGGTGCTCGACCGTCGCGTACTTCAGGTCCAGCGCCCCGGTGACGCGCGCCCCCGCCACGCGAAGCGCCGCGACCTCGCCGTCCACCGGCGGGCTCAGCAGCAGCTTGCGCAGTACACAGGCCCGCAGCGTGCGCCGGGCGGGCCACGCGTCACCGCCCTCGGGGTCGTCGTCGGTGCCGTCCCGGAGGTCGACCGGCGTTCCGGTGGGGAACGCCCGCCACACGCGGCGCTCGGCGGGCGTCAGATCGATCGGCTCCACGATCAAGGAACCTAGCCTGTACCGGGCGCGCCCGCCCCCTAGAGGACGTGCTGGGCGAAGCGCGACAGGGTGAGTTCGAGGGCGGCCGGGCCGGGCATGGCCCACAGCTCGTCGTTGAAGATCTCCACCTCGATCGGGCCGGTGTAGCCGGCGGCGTCGACGGCCGCGCGGAAGCGCCGCAGGTCGACCCGGCCGTCGCCGAGCATGCCGCGGCCGGTGAGCACGCCTTCGGGGAGCGGGGTCACCCAGTCGGCGACCTGGAACAGCGCGAGGCGGCCCGCGGCGCCCGCGCGGGCTATGCCGTCCCAGACGTCCGGGTCCCACCACAGGTGGTAGGTGTCGACCACGACCCCGACCTGGGACGGCGGGTGCGGCGCGGCGATGTCCAGGGCCTGGCGCAGGGTGGAGACCACGCAGCGGTCGGAGCAGTACATCGGGTGGAGCGGTTCGATCGCGAGCCGCACGCCGTGCTCGCCGGCGTAGGGGGCGAGTTCGGCGATGAGCTCGGCGACGCGGGAGCGGGCGCCGTCGAGGTCGCGGGACCCGTCCGGCAGGCCGCCGGCGACCAGGCACAGGACCGGCGCGCCCAGCGCGGCGGCCTCCTCGATGGCGCGGCGGTTGTCGGCCAGGGCGTCCCGCTCCTGGAAGAAGCCGCCCCGGCACAGGGACGTGACCGTCAGGCCGTGGTCGCGCATGAGCCTGCCGGTGCGGGCCAGGCCGTGCTCGGCGACGGGCTCCCGCCACAGGCCGACGCCCGTGACCCCTTCGGCCGCGCAGCCGATGGCCAGATCGGGCAGGCGCCAGTCGCGGGTCGTCCACTGGTTGAGGCTGAACCTCATCGGGCGGCTCCTTGGACGGTCAGCCAGGCGCGCATCCGGTGCGCGGCGAGGCCGGGGTCGGGGAAGAGACCGGCCGCGTCGGCGAGCCGGAAGAGACGCACCATGTGCGGGACGGAACGCGCGCTCTCCAGCCCGCCGACCATGCGGAAATGCCGCTGGTGGCCGGTCAGCCAGGCCAGGAACACCACACCGGTCTTGTAGTGGAAGGTCGGGGTCTCGAACAGGTGGCGGGCGAGCGGCACCGTGGGGGCGAATATCTCCTGGTAGGACGCGGTGTCGCCGGCATCGAGCGCGTGCAGGGCGGCGGCCGCGGCGGGCGCGATGGGGTCGAAGACGCCGAGCAGCGCGTCGCTGTGCCCCTCGGCGTCCCCCATGATCAGTTCCGGGTAGTGGAAGTCGTCGCCCGTGTAGAGCCGGACACCGGGCGGCAGGCGGCGGCGGAGAGCGATCTCGCGTCCCGCGTCCAGCAGCGAGATCTTCACCCCGTCGACCCGGGGCGCGTGCTCGGCGATCAGCGTGAGCAGCGCGTCGGCCGCCGCGTCCAGATCGGCCGAACCCCAGTAGCCCCGCAGGGCCGGGTCGAACATCGGCCCCAGCCAGTGCAGCACCGCGGGCCGGGCGACCTGCGACAGCAGCCGCCCGTACACGAAGGCGTAGTCGTCCGGGCCGCGCGCCGCGGCGGCCAGGTGACGGCTCGCCATCAGCACCGGGACGGCGCCGGCCGACTCGACCACCGCGAGCTGCTCCTCGTAGGCGGCGACGATCTCCTTCGGCGCGGCCGGGCCCGGGGGGAGCTGGTCGGTGCCGGCGCCGCAGACGATCCGGCCACCCGATGAAAGCGCTTCCCGGCCGCTCCGCGCGATCAGCTCCCGGGTCGCCGCCCAGTCCAGGCCCATGCCCCGCTGCGCGGTGTCCATCGCCTCCGCGACGCCCAGCCCGTACGACCAGAGGTGGCGGCGGAACGCCAGCGTGGCGTCCCAGTCGAGCGAGTCGCCGTCCGGGTCGGCCACGACGTGCGCCGCCGCGTAGGCCACCCGCGACGTGCTCGGCCGGGGCGGCGGCGGGTAGCCGCGCGGCTCGCCCATCGTGTGGGGGACGGCCGAACCGCCGGCTCCCGGGAGCTCGATCCTCATCGGGTCAGCTCCGGAACCTCCAGGCGGCGGCCCTCGCGCCACGCCCGCAACCCCAGCTCGGCGAGCTGTACCCCGCGCGCCCCCGCGTAGAAGTCCCACGGGAAGTCGCCCTCGCCGGCCACATGCCGGAGGAACATCTCCCACTGCGCCTTGAACCCGTTGCCGAACTCGGCGTTGTCGGGAATCTCCTGCCACTGCGCCCGGAAGTCCTCGGTGGCCGGCAGGTCGGGATTCCACACCGGCTTCGGCGTCATCGCCCGGTGCTGGACGCGGCAGCGCCGCAGCCCCGCGACCGCGGAACCCTCCGTCCCGTCCACCTGGAACTCCACCAGCTCGTCGCGGAACACCCGGGTCGCCCACGACGAGTTGATCTGCGCGACGATCCCGCCGTCCAGCTCGAAGATCCCGTACGCGGCGTCGTCGGCGGTGGCCGCGTACGGCTTGCCGTCCTCGTCGACCCGCTCGGGGATGTGCGTCGCGCCCAGCACCTGGACGGACCGCACCGGCGCGACCACGCCGTCCAGCACGTACCGCCAGTGGCAGAACATGTCGAGGATGATCCCGCCGCCGTCCTCCGCCCGGTAGTTCCAGCTCGGACGCTGCGCGTCCTGCCACCCGCCCTCGAACACCCAGTAGCCGAACTCGCCGCGCACGGACAGGATGCGGCCGAAGAACCCGCCGTCCACCAGGCGCTTCAGCTTGAGCAGCCCCGGCAGGAACAGCTTGTCCTGTACGACGCCGTGCCGCACGCCCGCCTCGTCCGCGAGCCGCGCCAGCGCCAGCGCGCCCGCCAGGTCCTCCGCCAGCGGCTTCTCGGTGTAGACGTGCTTGCCCGCCGCGACCGCCGCGCGGATCGCGGCGGCCCGCGCGCCGGTCACCTGCGCGTCGAAGTAGACCTCGGTCTCCGGACGCGCGAGCGCCTCGGCCAGATCGGTCGTCCAGGCCGTCAGCCCGTGCCGTCCGGCGAGGTCGCGCAGCTTGGCCTCGCTCCGCCCGACGAGCACGGGCTCGGGCCACAGCACGGTGCCGTCGTCCGTGCGGACCCCGCCCTGCTCCCTGATCGCGAGGATCGAGCGGAGAAGGTGCTGGCGGTATCCCATCCGCCCGGTGACGCCGTTCATCACGATCCCGATGGACCTGCGTGCCATCCCGTTCCTTCCCAACCTGTCGTGTTCCACCTGGTCGGCGCGCCGTGTCGGGCCACCGGAGGGCACCGGAACCGCGGCGTGCCGGGGCGGCGGCGTGCGCGTGCTCCGCCGGTGCCCGGGAAAGCGCGTTCAGAAAGCGCTTTCTGATGTACCGTAGAAACCGCCGCCCGCGCGGTCAAGAGGGTCGTTCAGCCGGACCCGCCGCGCGGGGCGCGTCGAGGGGGCGGGGATGACGGAAGCGGCGGAGGAGCACCGGGCCGCCGGCCGGGCCTACGTGACGCTGCAGGACGTCGCGCGGGAGGCCGGCGTGTCGCTCGCCACCGCGTCCCGCGTCCTCAACGGCACCTCGCAGGTCCGGGCCGACCTGCGCGAGCGGGTGCTGGAGGCCGCGTCCCTGCTCAGCTACACCCCGAACGCGCACGCGCAGGCGCTGGCCAGCGCGTCCAGCAAGTCCGTCGGGGTGATCTGCCACGACGTCAGCGACCCCTACTTCGCCGCCGTCGCCCGCGGCGTCATGCACACCGCCGCCGAGCACGGCATGCTCGTGATGCTCGCCAGCACGTTCCGCGACCCCGCCCGCGAGGTCGAGTACGTGGCGATGCTCCGCGCGCAGCGGGCCCGCGCGATCCTGCTGATCGGCTCCGGCTTCGAGGACCGCGACTGGGAGCACGCGATGGCCGCCGAACTCGACCCGTACCAGCGCACCGGCGGCCGCGTCGCCGTCCTCAGCCGGCACCGCAGCCTCAAGGTCGACGCCGTCCTGCCGCAGAACCGGGAGGGCGCCGCCGCCCTCGCCCGCGCCCTGCTCGACCTCGGCCACCGCGACTTCGGCGTCCTGACCGGCCCGCGCGCCCTCACCACCGTCTCCGACCGCCTCGCCGGCTTCACCGGCGCCCTCGCCGAGGCGGACGTCGCCGTCCCCGCCGAGCACATCGTGGAGGCCGCCTTCACCCGCGACGGGGGCTACGCGGCCGCGACCGCCCTGCTCCGCCGGGAGACCCGCCCGACCTGCGTGTTCGCGGTCACCGACGTGATGGCGATCGGCGCGCTCGCCGCGTTCCGCGACCACGGCGTGTCCGTGCCGGACGACATCTCCCTCGCCGGCTTCGACGACATCCCGATCGTCCGCGACCTGACCCCGCCGCTCACCACCGTCGCGCTCCCGCTGGGCGCGATGGGCGAGCGCGTCATGAGCCTCGCCCTCCGCGAGCCCTCCGCCCGCCGCAGCCGCATCGACCGCGTCGACGGCGAGGTCGTCCTGCGCGCCAGCACGGCCCCGCCCCGCTGACCCGCGGCGCGCCCGCCGCCCTACCGTCCAGGACGCCGCCGGGCGCGCCGCCTCCCCGTCCGCCCGGAAACGAAGAACCCGCCCGGAGATCCGGACGGGTCCTCATCTATCGGCCGGCTACGGCCGGTCAACGCGCCGCGAGATCGTCTTGCCTGACCTCGGCCTCCGCGGGGCGCTCGGAGTCCGCTTCCGCGGGGCGCCGCTCGGGCCACTCAACGATCTTGGTGCGGCGGGGGTTCGCCAGAGGGGTGCTCATCTTCGGTGCCGTCCTCCTGTTCGGGCCGATCGAAGCAAATGTTCCCGACGACCCACCCGCTTCCGCAAAATGGTCTAGACCGCGTCGTGCCGCGCCCCTTTCCGGAACGGGAGAAACCCGGTCGCCGCCGATCCCGCTTCGTGGCAGCCTTCCCGTATGGACGTAGCCGGGCTGATCCGCCTCCAGAACCAGGGCACCCGCCTGAAGTTCCTGTTCTTCTGGGGCCACCAGACCCCCGGGCCCGGCTACCTGAGCCAGTGGTGGCCGTCCCCTTTCACCGTGGAAGGCGTGACCTACGCCACCGCGGAGCACTACATGATGGCCGAAAAGGCCCGCCTATTCGGCGACGGCGAAACGGCCGCCGCCGTCCTCGCCGCCCCACATCCCCGCCGCGCGAAGGATCTCGGCCGCCGCGTCAGAAACTTCGACGAACGGACATGGAAAGAGCACCGAACGACCATTGTCACGAGAGGCAACGAGGCCAAGTTCGCGCAACACGAGGACATGCGCGACTACCTCCTCGGCACACGCGCCCGAATCCTGGTGGAGGCGAGCCCCCTTGACCGCGTCTGGGGCATCGGCCTCTCCGCCGACGACCCCCGCGCCGAGGACCCCGCGGCCTGGCAGGGCCAGAACCTCCTGGGCTTCGCCCTGATGACCACCCGCGACGCCCTCACCCCCTGACGGTGGGCGCGGACGCCTGCCAGAACACCGGCGTCCGCGACGACGACCTGGTGGCGCCGACGGCGAGCCGGCCCGTCTTCGGCTCCGGCGACTGAGCCACGTGATCGGCCCGGCGGATTTGGTGATCATCGGGTTTGCCCGGACGTAGCATGAGATGGGCTTTGTGATCTCGCTTTGGCGGCTGGGGGACGGGGTATGCGGCGGCGGCAGGGGCCGGTCTTTCCCGGTTACTTGATGATCCTGCTGGTGGCGCTGCTGGGGCTGGCGCTGCAGGTATCGCCGCAGACGACGCAGGTCGTCCAGGACTGGGCGCTGCCGGTCATCGTCGTGTGCATGCTGCTGATTCCGCTCGTCCTGGCGTGGGAGAAGGGGCAGGAGCGGCGGAACCTCGCGCGGCCGGGGTGGCGGGGCGACCGGTCGCCGTATCCGGGGCTGGACGCGTTCACCGAGGACGACGACGGGGTCTTCTTCGGGCGGGACGGTGAGATCCGGGAGCTGGTCGAGCGGCTGCGGCCGGGGAGCGAGCCGCGGTCGATCGCGGTGACCGGGCCGTCCGGCGTGGGCAAGTCGTCCCTGCTGCACGCGGGGCTGCTGCCGCGGCTGGTGCAGCAGCGGCGGTGGATCGTGGTTCCGTCGATGACTCCCGAGGACGACCCGTTCCGGTGTCTCGCCCAGTGCCTCGCCGATGTCCTCGGTGCCGACGCGGAGGAGATCGCCGGGGAGCTGCGGCGGGAGCCCGCGCGCCTCCGGCGGCGGGTGGACGGGCTGCGGCGGGGGCGGCGGAACCGGTCCGTGCTGATCGTCGTGGACCAGGCCGAGGAGCTGCTGACGCTGACGGAGGGCGATCAGCGGGACGCCTTCCTCGGGATGCTCCGGGCCACGCTGGACGCCGATCCGAAACTGTGGGTCGTCCTCGTGTTCCGGGCGGAGTTCCTGACGACGTTCCTGAGCGGCGGGTTCGCCGACATGTTCCGGCATCCGTTCACGGTGACGGCGCTCGACCGGGCGGCGCTGCGGACGGTGATCCGGGAACCCGCCGAGCGGGCGGGCGTCACGTTCGAGCCGCCCGAACTGGTCGCGCAGATGGCCGAGGACACCGGGGACGGGACGGCGCTGCCGCTGCTCGCCTACCTCCTGCACGAGCTGTACCTGCGGGCGGGCCGGAACGGCACGATCACGCTGGAGGACTATCGCCGCGCGGGCGGGGTCGACGGCGCCCTGACGCGGCGTGCCGACCGGCTGATGGGGGAGCTGGAGGCGCTGGAACCGGCACCGCCCGTCCTGCAGACCCTGGTGAAGTTCGTCAAGTTCACCGAGGGGCGGCCGACCCGGCGGCGGGTGGCGAGCCGGGAACTGGACGACGCCGGGCGGCAGGTCGTGGACGCGTTCGTCCGCGAGCGGCTGTGCACCAGCGGGCGGGACGGCGACGAGGCCGTCTTCGAGGTCTCGCACGAGGCGCTGTTCTCCGCGTGGGCGCCGCTGCGGCAGACGATCGCCCTGCACGCCGAGGTGCTGCGCCGGATCGCCGACCTGGAGCAGTGGGCCGCCGAATGGGACCGCTACGGACGCCAGGAGGCGTACCTGCTGCGCGGTGAGCGGCTGTCCGCGGCGCGCAAGTGGGTCGCCGAGGCGGAAGGGCTGGCCGCCATCGAGCCGCTCGCCCTGGAGTTCGTCGAGATCTCCCACCGCTCCGACGGTGCGGCGATGCGCAGGCTGGCGGACTCGATCGCACGGCAGGCGCTCGCCGGCTACCTGACCGACCCGGAGCACAGCCTGCTGCTCGCCCTGGCCGCGCACGAGGAGTGCGCACCGACGCCGCTGGCCCGCCGGGCGCTGTCGGCGGCGCTGGCGGTGTCCCGGGTGCGCGGCGTCCTGCGCGGCCACGGCGACCAGATCTGGTCGGTGGCCTGGTCGCCGGACGGCCGGCTGATCGCGACGGCGTCCTCGGACCGGACGATCCGCCTCTGGGACGGCGCGGGCGCCGAGGTCGCCGTGCTGCGCGGCCACGAGGCGGCGGTCGTGTCGGTGGCCTGGTCGCCGGACGGGCTGCGGCTCGCGTCGGCGTCCGACGACGGTACGGTGCGCGTGTGGGACGTGGCCGCCCGCGCCCGGGTGGCGCTGCTGCGCGGCCACGGCGACATGGTGTGGGGCGTGGCCTGGTCGCCGGACGGCACCCGCCTCGCCTCCGCGTCACGCGACGGCGACGTCCGGATCTGGGACCCGGCGGACGGCGCGACCACGGCGACGCTGAGCGGCCACGGGGGATGGGTTCGCGGCGTGGCCTGGTCACCGGACGGGACCAGGCTGGCCAGCGCGTCCGACGACCGCACGGTCCGGATCTGGGACGCGGTGACCCGGCGGTGCACGGCCGTGCTCGAAGGCCACGACGAAACCGTCCGGATGGTGGCCTGGTCGCCCGACGGCACCGGCCTGGCGAGTTGCTCCTACGACCGGACGGTGCGGATCTGGGACGCGGCGACGGGCGCGTGCGGCCGGGTTCTGCACGGGCACGGGCGCCTGGTGTGGGCCGTCTCGTGGTCGCCGGACGGGACCAGGCTGGCCACCGCCTCGCATGACCGGACGATCCGGATCTGGCCGGCCGTGGCGGGGTCCGAGCTCGCGGTGCTCCGCGGGCACGGCGAGCCGCTGCGCGCGGTGGCCTGGTCGCCGGACGGCTCCCGCCTGGCCACGGGCTCCAACGACCGGACCGTCCGCTTCTGGGACGCCGAGCGGGCCGCGGAGGTCGCGGTGCTGCGCGGGCACGCAGGCACGGTCGCGGCGGTCGACTGGTCCGCCGCGGGCGTCCTCGCCTCGGCGTCGTACGACCGGACGGTGCGGGTCTGGGCCGATGACGGGCCGCGGGTCCTGAGCGGGCACACCGACGAGGTATGGGACGTGGCGTGGTCGCCGGACGGCACCCGCCTCGCGACCTCCTCCCGCGACCGCACGGTGCGCGTCTGGACGGCGGACGGCGCGGAGGAGGCCGTCCTGGACGGGCATGACGACTGGGTGCGGGCCGTGGCCTGGTCGCCCGACGGCACCAGGCTGGCCAGCGCGTCCGACGACCGCACCATCCGGCTCCAGGACCGCGACGGCTCCGCGCCGCTCGTCCTGCGCGGCCACGAGGACACCGTGCGCGCCGTCTGCTGGTCGCCCGACGGCGCGCGCCTCGCCTCCGCGGCGCAGGACGGGACGGTCCTCATCTGGGAGGCCGGGACCGGCCTGCGGCTCACGGTGCTGTCCGTGCCGGGGGGAGCCGCCCGCGCCCTGGCCTGGTCGCCGGACGGCGCGCACATCGCGGCGCTCTCCGGCGACCACGAGGTCCGGGTGTGGAGCGCCGCGGAGGGGGCGGAGGTGTCCGTGCTGTCCGGTCACGACGGGTGGGTGTGGTCGGTGGCGTGGTCACCGGACGGCCGGGTGCTCGCGACCACGTCGACCGACCGGACCGTCCGGCTGTGGGACGCGCCGGCCGGCCGGGAACTGGCCGTCGCGGCCGTCCACGACGACGAGGTCTGGGACGTGGCCTGGTCGCCCGACGGCACCCGCATCGCCACCGCCTCCGGGGACCGGACGGTGCGGATCTGGGAGGCCGTGACCGACGGCGCGGCGCTCGTCGAGCGGGCCCGGAGCCGCGTGTTCCGGCGGCTCACCCCCGACGAGCGCCACGCCCTCATGATCCCCGCCCCGCGCCCGGCACCGGAGGGCACGGAGGACGCTCAGCGACCTGAGCGGGCGAACAGGTAGAAGGCCGAGGTACCGAGGCCGGTCGGTTTCGGGATGCGTGGGAGGGGCTCGGCGCGCAGCCGGGAGCGTCAGCGGCGGCGGGCGTGGCGGCGCATGCCGTCCACCTTCTGGCGGAAGAGGTCTGGCGGGAGGATGGGCGTTCCCCGCCAGGGCGACATGGAGATCAGGTCGGCGTCGTTGCTGACGACCAGCAGTGCCCCGACCTCGGCCGCGAGGTCGAGGATCAGGTTGTCCTCATGATCGGGACAGTCGTGCACGGTGCGCGGCGGGTCGATCACGTCGCCGCCGCTGTGCTCGGCGATCGCGACGAGTGCCGTGAGGTAGGCGCCGGCCTTCGCCTCCTCCCACTTGAACAGCTCCACGAGAATCCGCTCGATGTTCCGCAGAATGTGCGGGGACAGCCACAGCGAGAATTCCGCGGCGTCGTTCGCGACGCCCAGGCAGTCGGCCGAGGCGTTCCCGGACGTCGGGGGCGGCGACGGCCACGACCGGAACGGGCTGTTGCCGGTGGCCGCGGCCGTCACCAGCACATTGATGTCGTAGACCACGGGGGTCGACACGGTCAGACGTCTTTCTCGCCCTTGAGGAACTCCCGGATCCGCTCTGGTACGTCGGCGGGCTCGATCCCGAGTTCCGCGGTGCGCTGCTGACCGTAGGACTGGAGGTCGCGCATCTGCTCCGCCAGCATGATCGACTTCATGACCCGGTAGGTGGCGCGCAGGTACGCCGACCTGTTCCCGTCGCCGAAGTAGTCGACGAGTTCATCGAGGATCGGCCGGTCCTCCGCGTGCACGGAGAAACCGAGAGTCTGTGCCTGTACCTTGCCGTGGTCGCGCGCCGCCCTGCCCTTGCGCTTCCTGGTCTCAGCAGCCATACCGTCAAGTGTAGTCTCCTGCATTTGAAGTGCAACTTCTTGCATTTGCGGTGGATGCCCGTCGTCAGGGACGTGTTGCGGTGTGGGACGCGCGGGCGAACAGGTAGAAGGCCGAGGTACCGAGGCCGGTCGGTTTCGGGATGCGTGGGAGGGGCTCGCGCTCGTCGTAGCGGTCGGTTTCGCGGTGCCATTTGAGGATGCCGGCGAGCCAGTCGCGGAGTTCGCCGACGTAGGCCGTCAGGGCGGTGCGGGCGGTGTCGTCCAGGTCGAGTTCGTCGGCCAGGGCCGGAAGTTCGCGGGTGGCCAGGTGCTCGAACTGGCGGCGGCGGGACGTGATGAGGTCGTTGACGATGGGCAGGGCCTCGTCCCGGCCGCAGCCGAAGAAGTTCTCGATGGCCAGGACGCCGTTGTTGAGCTCGCCCTCGTACTCGATCTCCTTCTGGTACGAGAAGCAGTCGTTGAGGAGGCAGGCGACGTCCATGGCGGAGGCGTCGATCTCCCGGAGGGTGCGGGTCTGGAAGACGTGGGCCGGGATGGCGTGCGAGTGCTCGATCCGGGAGAGGCTCATCGTCATCTCGGAGCCGAACGTGTGGCGGCGCATCTCGATGTAGTCGACGGGGTCGGGGATGCGCGACTGGAGGTGGTTGTTCAGTTCCCAGACCCAGCTTTCGACCATGTGCTCGACGGCGGCGCGGAACTCGCGGCGGCCGCGGTCGTCCATGGGGGAGGCGGTGCGGTGCCACAGGTCGGCCAGTGCGGCCTCGAAGGCGTTCCCGGGGGGCGGGGTGGCGCCGCAGTCCAGCGGCAGGAACGCGGGGACGCGGGCGTTGAAGAGCTTCGCGCCGGCCATGTCGCGGTCGCGGTTGTAGAGGGCGGGGAAGTAGTCGTCGCCGTAGGTGCCGCAGGCGAGCCACTGGGTGGCGAGGTCGAGCGCCTCCGGGCCGGCGTCCGGGTCCAGGGACGCGGCGCAGATCTCCAGCGCCATGCCGGTCAGCGTCTCGGCCGTCCAGACCGGGACGGGCAGCCGGGGCTGCGGGGAGAACATGCCCATCTCGCGCGCCCATGCGACGACGTTGCGTCCGGCGCTCTCGCGGTGCGGGTTGACGCGGGCGGGGTAGGGGATGTCGAACTCCGGCAGCGGCGTCCGCCCGACCTTCTGGAACGGGACGTGCGGCAGGCTGATCCGCGCGGATTTCAGCAGGGCGGGGATGCGGGCCGCCGACATGCCGATTGACTTCTCGTTCATGTAGCGGCTTGAGCGCATGTGCCATTCGTGGCCGCCGGACTGCCAGTCCTGGAGGGCTTTCACGTAGGTGGCGACGGCGGCCCGCTCGGCGGGGTCGAGGGCGTGGTCCTCGAACACGTGCGGGAGTTCGGTGAGGGCCGTGTTCTCGTACTGGCGCAACCGTGAGGTCAGCAGGTCGTTGACGGTGTCCGCGGCCGCCTGGGGAGCCACGTTCAGGAAATGCTCCATCACCAGGACGGCGTTGTTCACCTCGCCTTCGGACTCGGTCTCCCGCTGGTAGGAGAAGATGTCGTTCCGCAGGTGGACGCCGTCGGAGAAGGTGTCCTTGAGGACGCGCAGCGGCCGTGTCCCGACGACGCGCTCGGGTATCTCGGCGCCCGCCGCGTGCTCGGCGAGGTCGGCCGACCAGGGCGCGCCGCCGACCTTGCGCCGCATCTCGATGTACTCGACCGGGTTGGGGATGCGGCCGGTGCTGATGTTGGACAGCTCCCACAGCGACTCGCGGAGCAGGTTCACGGTGCTTTCCGAGAAGCGCGCCCGCCACGCGTCCGACCGGGCCGGGATCGTGCGCGCCCACAGGTCGGCGAGGCCGCGTTCGACGGCGTTGGCGGGTTCCGGCGGGTCCAGCGACATGAACAGCGGAAGCCGGTCGAGGTAGGCCCGCGCGCCCGCCTGGTCCTGGGTCTTCTTGAAGACCTCCAGGAAATGGTCGTCGAAGTAGAACACCCAGACGTACCAGTCGGTGATGAGGTCGAGCTCCGGGCCGTCGCAGTCGGGATGGGTGTAGCCGCACAGGAGCGCGTAGTCCATCGCTTCGAGCGCCGGCTCGTCCCAGATGTCCGGCGTACCGGGATCTCGGTCGTCGTCCAGCATCCTCATCTCGCGCGCCCACGCCATGGTGTGCGCCCGCGCGCCCGCCACGTGGGGGTTCAGGCGCGCGGGATGCGGGACGTAGAAGTCGGGCAGCTCGAACGGTTGCATCGACGGGCCTCTCTGTCGGGGTCCGGTCGGCAACTTACAGCACCGGCAAAGTTACCGACGGTGACATATTGCTCTCCCGGTTCTTTCGCCTTCCTTGGGGTACCGATGGGTCATGACGGAGGTGGGTCATGACGGAGTCGCGTAAACCCGCGGAGGTGGACGACCCGCTGGAGCAAAACCTGCTGCTCGCCCGGCGGGTGGTCGACGCCGCCCAGCAGGAGATGATCGACAAGATGCGGCAGCGCGTCCCGGCGCTGCGGCTGGGCGCGGTCGCGGGCGCCTTCGGGATGCTCGCCACCGCCGCCACCTACCGGATGAACGTCATCCTGCTGGAGAAGAAGCTGCCGCCGGAGCTCGCGTCGTTCGTCGCGGCCACCGTGTACGGGGGCGGGGCCGGTGCCGCGGCGATGGCCGCGTCCCGCAAGTGGCGGGGGCTCCCCGCGCCGCTGCCCACCGACACGGCCCGGACGCTCGTGGAGATCCTCTCCGGCTCCGACGACGAGTGAGCGCGCCTGCCTGACCGCGCCGCCCTGACCGCGCCGCCCGGCCGCCGACTCACCCCGGTGATCCGGGGTAGGGGGCGGAGCATGGACAGCGAAGTGACCCCGGTCGTCGCCGACATCGCCCTGGTCGTGAACGGGACGGAGCACCGGCTGAGCGTCGACACCCGCGCCTCCCTGCTGGACGTCCTGCGGGAGGATCTCGGACTGACGGGCTCGAAGAAGGGCTGCGACCACGGGCAGTGCGGCGCGTGCACCGTCCTGCTCGATGGGCGCCGCGCGAACGCCTGCCTCGCGCTGGCCGTCGCGCACGACGGCGCCGAGATCGTCACCGTCGAGGGGCTGGCGCGGGACGGTCGGCTCAGCGCCCTGCAGGAGGCGTTCATCGAGCAGGACGCCTTCCAGTGCGGGTACTGCACCCCCGGCCAGCTGTGCTCCGCGACGGGAATGCTGAACGAGGCCGAACAGGGCTGGCCCAGCGCCGTCACCGAGGACGTCGCGGCCGGGCCGGTCCTCGACGACGCCGAGATCCGCGAGCGGATGAGCGGCAACCTGTGCCGGTGCGGCGCCTACCCCGGCATCGTCGCGGCTCTCCGCGAGGTGGTCGGGGAGGGGAGGCGGACGTGAGGCCGTTCGCGTACGAGCGTGCGACCAGCGCCGAGGACGCGCTGGCCCGGCACGAGGACGGCGCCCGGTACCTCGGCGGCGGGACCAACCTCGTAGACCTGATGCGCCTCGGAGTCGAGGAGCCCGCGAAGCTGGTGGACGTCACCGGCCTGGCCCACGACCGCATTGAGCGGACCCCGGACGGGACCCTCGTCGTCGGCGCCGCCGTCACCAACAGCGACCTCGCCGCCGACCGGACCGTGCGCGAGGAGTTCCCGATGCTGGCGAAGGCGGTCCTGGCGGGCGCGTCCGGCCAGCTCCGCAACCTCGCGACGGTCGGCGGCAACCTCCTCCAGCGCACGCGTTGCTCCTACTTCCAGGACGCGTCCAAGCCGTGCAACAAGCGGAACCCCGGAAGCGGCTGCCCGGCACGCGACGGCGAGCACCGCAACCTGGCGATACTCGGCCATTCGGACGCGTGCGTCGCGACCCAGCCCTCCGACATGGCGGTGGCGCTCGCGGCGCTCGGCGCGTCGGTCCGGGTGGTCGGCCGCGACGGGGAGCGGACCGTCCCGCTCGGCGGCTTCCACCGGCTCCCCGGCGACGAGCCGCAGCGCGACACGACGCTCGAACCGGGCGACCTCGTCACCGCGGTCGTGGTGCCGCCGCTGCGGATGCCGGCCGCGTACCGCAAGGTCCGCGAGCGCGCGTCGTTCGCGTTCGCCCTGGTGTCGATCGCGGCGGCGCTGGACGTCCGCGACGGGACGGTCCGGGACGCGCGGCTGGCGCTCGGCGGCGTCGCCCACAAGCCGTGGCGGGCCGGGAACGCCGAGGACGTGCTGCGGGGCGCCCCGGCGACCGAGGAGACGTTCACCCGAGCCGCCGACGCCGAGCTCGCCGCCGCGGAACCGCTGCGCGACAACGCCTACAAGGTGCCGCTCGCGCGCAACCTCATCGTGCGCACGCTGGCCGAACTGGGGGAGACCGAGCTGGGGGAGAGGACATGACGTACCGGCTGGAGGGCCGCGAGAAGGTCACCGGTCAGGCCCGCTACGCCTACGAGTACCCGATGGAGGACCCCGCCTATCTCGCGGCCGTGCAGGCGGAGGCGGGACGGGGCGAGATCGTGTCGGTGGACACCGCGTCCGCGCGGCGGCTTCCGGGTGTGCTCGCCGTCCTGTCCTGCGAGAACGCGCCGCCGCTCGCGTCGCGGTCGAACGGGGAGCTGGCCGTCCTCCAGTCCCGGACGGTCTCCTACCGGGGCCAGTTCGTCGCCGCCGTCGTCGCCGAGACGCTGGAGACGGCGCGGGAGGCGGCCCGGCTGCTCCGGGTCGAGTACGCGGCCGAGGCCCCGGACGTGCGGTTCCGCGACGACCACTCCGGCCTCTACAGGCCCGACGAGGTCAACGCCGGGCTGCCCGCCGACACCGAGCAGGGAGCCCCGGAGGCGGCGTTCAGCGACTCGGACGTGCAGGTAGACGTCACTTACACGACCCCCGCCGAGCACAACAACCCCATGGAGCCGCACACCACCGTCGCCCACTGGAACGAGGACGGCTCTCTCACGCTCTACGAGTCCACCCAGGGCGCGTCTTCGCACCAGCGGACGCTCGCCAGGATCTTCGGCCTTGACCGGGAGCAGGTGCGGGTCGTGTCCCCGCACGTGGGCGGCGGGTTCGGCGCCAAGGGCACGCCCCGTCCGAACGCCGTGCTGGCCGCGATGGCCGCGCGGGAGGTCGGCCGCCCGGTCAAGTTCGCGGTGCCGCGCCAGCAGATGTACGCGACCACCGGCTACCGGACGCCCACCATCCAGCGGCTCAGGCTCGGCGCCGACGCGGACGGGAGGCTCAACGCGATCGTGCACGACGTGGTCGAGCAGACGTCCACGGTCCGCGAGTTCGCGGAGCAGGCGGCCTCGCCCACCCGGATCATGTACCGGGCCCCGCACCGCCGCACGACGCACCGGGTCGTCCGGCTGGACGTCCCGACGCCGTCGTGGATGCGGGCGCCGGGCGAGACCCCCGGCATGTACGCGCTCGAATCGGCGATGGACGAGCTGGCCGTCGCCGCCGGCATCGACCCCGTCGAGCTGCGCGTCCGCAACGACACCGACCGGGAGCCGGAGAGCGGCCTGCCGTTCAGCTCCCGCAACCTCGTCGCGTGCCTGCGGGAGGGCGCGGGGCGGTTCGGCTGGGCCGGCCGCGACCCGGCGCCCCGCTCCCGGCGCGCGGGCCGCAGGCTGCTCGGGACGGGCGTCGCGGCCGCCACCTATCCGGCGCGCCTCAACCCCGGCCGGGCCACGGCGCGGGCCGAGCCGGACGGGACGTTCACGGTCCGGATCGCCGCCGCCGACATCGGCACCGGCGCCCGCACCGCGCTCGCCGTGCTCGCCGCCGAGACGCTCAAGGCGGACCTCGGCCGGGTGCGCATGGAGGTGGGCGACAGCTCCCTCCCCGCCGCGTCCGTCGCGGGCGGATCGAGCGGGACGGCAAGCTGGGGCACCGCCGTCGTCCGGGCGTGCGAGGCGCTGCGCGAGAGGCTGAACGGCTCCGTCCCGCCGGAGGGCGTCGAGGCGTCGGCCGACACCGCCGACGAGGTCAAGGTGCAGGAGGAGTACGCCCGGCACGCCTTCGGCGCCCACTTCGCAGAGGTCGAGGTGGACATCGACACCGGGGAGGTCCGTGTCTCGCGCATGCTCGGCGTGTTCGCCGCCGGGCGGATCATCAATCCCGTCACCGCCCGCTCGCAGTTCGTCGGCGGAATGACGATGGGGATCGGGATGGCGCTGATGGAGGAGAGCGTCATGGACGAGCGGTTCGGCGACTACCTCAACCGCGACCTCGCCCAGTACCACGTCCCGGCCTGCGCGGACGTCCTCGACATCGAGGCGGTGTGGCTGGAGGAGTCGGACCCGCACCTGAACCCGATGGGCGCCAAGGGCATCGGCGAGATCGGCATCGTGGGCGCCGCCGCGGCGATCGGCAACGCCGTCCACCACGCGACCGGGGTCCGCGTCCGCGACCTGCCGATCACGCCCGCCAGGCTGCTGCCGGACCGCTGACGCGCCGGACGGCCCCGCCGCCCGTGCCCGGCTACTGGCGGTAGTCCTCGACCTGGGAGGCGGGACGCACCCGCGCCTCGTCCGGGTTCTGCCCCGCCTCGATGCGCGCCCGGCGCTGCCGGAGCAGGTCCCAGCACTGGTCGAGCGCCACCTCGAGCTGCCGGAGCCGCTGCCGCGCCTCGTCGCCGTCCGTCTCGGCGCGCTCGTGCGCGTCCCGCAGCGCGTGCTCCTCCTCGATGAACTCGCTGATGCGGTGCAGTATCGCCTTCTCGTCCATAAAAGGGCTCCCGATGGTGGTTTTCCCGCCCGGTGGGGTTCAGAAGGTGCCGACAGATGAGAGCCTGGCATATACGGGGCCGCCCCCGGTAGCGGCGCCCCCGGCCATAGGCGAGGAGCGGATGACGGTCTGGCGGATCACCGACGGTGAGGGCGGCCTGGAGTCCGGGCGGCGGGCCTCCCCGCGCTACGACATCGTCGAGCACGACACCGCGCTGCTGCGCGTCGCGGGCGGGTCGTCCTCGCCCTGGCTGCGGATGGCGGGGGAGATCGACGTCTCGAACGCCCGCGACGTGTCGCGCGTCCTCGGCGGCGCCCGGGACCGCGTGCCCGGGGACGTCCACGTCGATCTGGCCGACGTCGAGTTCGTCGACGTCGCCGGGTTGCGCGCCTTCACCCTGGCGGCCCGGGAACTGCACGCCCGCGACCGCATGCTCGTCCTGCATTCGGTGTCGTCCCACATCGAGCGGCTGTTCCGGCTGATCGGCTGGAGCGCGACCCCCGGCCTGCGGGTCCACTGCCGCCCCCGGGCGTAGGCACGCGGACAGGACGCGCGGACCGGGCAGGCGCGGCGGCAATGCAATTCCCATGCCCCCTCGAATTGCGCGTAAAGGACTGCCGTCCCGCCGGAAATGGTGGTTCTTGTGGTCGTTTGGCCTGCTCAGGCACGGTTACCACGAATACACGGCTCTCCGAACAAAGGGGGATTTCATGGTAAGGCGTAGAGGGCGTGCCGCAACGCCGGAGCCCGGCGCTCAGGCGGCCGCGACGCCCGCCGAGGGAGCCGCCCCGGCGGCGCCTGGGAGAGGCCCCGAACGGAGCGAGCACGCGATGTGGGAGGACCGGACACGGGTCGTCCTGGCACCGATCGCCGCGCCGTCCATCCTCGGGCTGTTCGGGTTCGCCGGCGCGACCATGATGGTCGGCGCGTGGCAGGCCGAGTGGTACGGCAACGCCCTGACCCCGCTGATCCTGTGGCCGTTCGCGCTGGTGTTCGGCGGCATCGCGCAGCTCGTCGCCACCGTCTGGTCCTACCGGGCCCGGGACGGGATCGCGACCGCCATGCACGGGATGTGGGGCTCGTTCTGGGTGGCGTTCGGCCTGCTGTTCATGCTGATCAGCATCGGCGTCTATCCGGTGGCGCTGGCTCCCGTGGCGGGGACGGTCAACCAGGGCTTCGGTTTCTGGTGGGTCGGCCTCGCGGTGATCACCGCCCTGGGCGCGATCGCCGCGCTCGGCCAGAACCTGGCGATCACCGCGCTCCTGGCGACGCTGGCCGCGGGCGCCGGGTTCACCGCGGCGGGCTGGTTCGCGCCGTCGGACTGGTCGCTGAACGTCGGCGGCTGGCTGTTCGTCGCGTCCGCGATCATCGCCCTGTACACGGCCGCCGCGATGATGTTCGAGGGCAGTTTCGGGCGGACGATCCTTCCGCTCGGCAAGACCCGCGCCCGGACGGACGTGCCGGGACGCAAGGCGGCCCGGCCGCTGGAGTACGCGCAGGGCCAGCCCGGCGTGCGCAGCGGCCAGTGATCCCCGGCGTGTCGGCTTGACTTTCCCGTTGCCCTATCCTGGACCGATCCTTGTGATCGGTTCGGGAAGGGAGCGGGAATGCCATCCGCGGTCCGCCGGACGTGGCGGCGCCTCGTCCACACCTACCACCGGCTGTGCGCGCGGGACGACGCCGTGACGCACGGCTTCACGGTGCCGAGCGGCGTCTGGGCCTGCGACCGCTGCCACGAGTCCCACCTGGAACTCTCCTCCCTCCTCCGGCACGTCCGCACAGAACACCCCTGACCCACAGATCGCCCCGCCCGGGGAACGTCCGGTAGTGGCCGGTCACGATCGCATCGCCTCCCCTGCCGCGACGCACCGCGAATGGCAAGCTGGTCCCGGTCGTGAGTGGTCGAAGCCGGGGGAGATCTTTGGACGACGAGGCTCTGCGTGACGTCCAGGCGAGGTTCGGTGGCCTCATCGACCAGGAGGTCCTCGATCGGGACGGCCTGGCCGAAGCCGCGGCCGACCGCGAGTTCGAGGTGGACCCGGCGCTCGGGACCGACGAGGTCGCCGACGAGCTGTCGCGGCTGTTCCGGACCGATGCGCGGCTGAATCGCGTGCTGCTCCTCCACGAGGGAGAGCGCGTGGCCGTGAGCACCAGGGCGCTGGTGTGCGGGACCGGGGCCGAGCCGGGGAGGCCCGCGACCGCCGGAGCCGGGTTCGCGACGGCGGAACGTTCCGTCTTGCCGGGCCGGTCGACGCGTTACCGCCTGCTCCGCTTCCAGTGCGCCGACGGGATGTGCGGGACGACGACGTACGCGTCCTTCTACGACGACCGCCTCCGGCCGGTGTGCGGGTCCCACGGGGAGATGACGTTCGCCGGGGTCGTGGCGTGAAGCTCGACGCGATGATCAAATCCTCGTCGGAAGCGGGGTTCGGCCGGCGGTTCTTCCTGGTCGGATACTTCCCGACTTACGCGGCGGCCCTGTGGCTGCTGACGCTCGTCTGGGCGGGAGCCTGGGGGAGGCTCCGGTTCGAGGACGCGTGGAAGACGGCCTCCGGGCTCGGCCTGGCCGAGGTGGTCCTGCTCGCACTGGGGACAACCCTGCTGGCCGTGGTCATCCAGCCGTTCCAGCTCGCGATGGTGCGGGTGCTTGAGGGGGCGTCACCGGGGG
>NZ_SMLC01000054.1 GCF_004349245.1 Actinomadura sp. 6K520
GGTAGGCGGTTCGGTCGTTGGTGTCTGCGGGGATTGCCGGGGTGGGGTCGTAGGGCGTGATGGTGGAGTTTGAGGCGGCCGCGGGTTGGCAGATGCGGCTGCGGTGTAGGTGATTTCCGCGCGGCGGTTGCGGGCTCGGCCGGTGGGGTTGTCACGGCCGTCGGGGTGTGATTCCGCGGCGAGGGGGGCGGTTTCGCCTTTGCCGCTCACCTGGAGCATGTACTCGCGTGGTAGGGCCCGGGAAAGTGCTTGGCGCACGGCGTCCGCTCGTTGGCGCGACAGCCGCTGGTTGTAGGAAGCGGGGCCGACCGCGTCGGTGTGGCCGACAATCGTGATCGGATGGCTGGGATCGCCGTTATCGCGGATGTCGCGGGCGGCTTGCGTGATGGCGTCCTGTGCGGGGCGGGACAGGTGGGTGGCGTCAAAGGCGAACTGCACGACGATGTGGTGCTGCTGGAGCGAGCGAATCGTCTCCGTTCGTTGGGAGTGGTGTACAAAGAGGTGCTTGGGTGCGCTGGCGAGGTCGCTGGTGACTTGGGCGTCTGCCCATTGGGTGTTGGTTGACGGCGATGGTGCTGGGGTGTCACTCGCGGAGGGCGCGGTCGGCGGGGGCGGCGCGGAAGCCGTGGTACCGGGGTCCACGGGGGGAGGCATGATCGTTCGGCTGATCGGCGCGGTGGCTCCGATAGCGGCTATGCCCAGGCTCCCCACCAGGACGGCGGCGCTTCGTTGCAGACCGGTGAGCCCGGGGATCCGGGGGACGGCTCCGCCGATGATCTGAGCGGCGGCCTCGGTGAACACCAGTAATGTCCAGCCGGCCCAGCAGGTCCATGCTAGGTATTTGGCCGCCTCTAGGAGCAGGGTCTCGTCGGCTCGGTGAGACAGTCCCGCACCGATGTCGTCGAAGGAGGGTGGGGGGCGAGGGATGGGCGATCCGGTCACCAGGAGCAGGAGGCCGGGCAGGCCGATCACGCCAGCGATCAACAGCATGGCCGCGCCGAGGCTGCGCAGCGGGATAGTGCGGCGGCCGCGCTGCGCGCCTGCGGCTGCGTGCCGTTGCCGAGTCATCGCTGGTCCTACGGTGAGTGGCTGGTGTCAGCATGTGGCCCTGAAGAGGTCAGTCATGGAAAGGCTGAGGAATCCGCGATCACACGGATACTCCGTCCTGGGTTGGCGATCGATGTGGATCATGAATCGGCGGAAGGGCCGATTACCGGGAGGCGGCGCCCGTACCGGTTTTGTTCTGCGGTGATCTCCGCCATCGCCTCGGCCATGTCTTCGCTGATCAGATCGGCGCGAACGTAGGTCGTCTGGTCCTGGCCCCGCACGTCCACCACGGCGGGCTGTAGCGCTGCCGGCATCTGGTCGGCGGAGAGCCGGTGCATGCGGGCACGAGTTCTCGGTTCGGTCGGTGTCGTGATCGACACGGTGGCCTGGGAGTAGCGGTTGGCCAGCGCTTGGAACTCCATAGCCAATTCTTCGGCGATCTTGTCCGCCCGGCAGTAGAAGATCCATGCGGCGGGGGTCCGGTGGACCACGACCGGGCCGAGTTGATCGTCCATATCATCCGGTTTCACCCGGATGAATCGCGCTGGGATACTCATTGGTCACCTCGCAGCTGCAGTAACTCCAGGTCTTGATCGTCATGGTTCTTGCGGCTGCGGGGTGTATTGGTCTCTGGTTTCGGGTGGACCGAAGCATCAGGTCGGCTGCGTTCCCGTGTCGGCGTCGGGTGGTTCATCCAAGCGTCGGTTCTGGCGGTGGACGAACTCCTCGGCCATCCGCCGGAGCATGCGTTTGTCCTCGTCAGGAAGGTCATGCGCGAGCCGGAACAAGATCCATTCATCGGAGCCGAGGCGAACCTCGCTGATCTCGTACTCCAGCCACTGGCGCGCTGCCAGTGTCTTCACCGAATCTTCGGGCACGTCCATGGCCGCGGCCAGGGCGCGCATCTGCCAAGGCTCCGGGGACTTAGCCACCTGGCCAGCGGCAAGCTTGCTGATCCACTGGAATCCCAGGTGCTGCTCGGTCACTGGGTCGATCGCGCGCACTGCCATACGCCGATAGCTCAGCCCCTGCTCGTTGCGCTCGTGCACGAACTGGCTTAACGCCAGCTGCGCCGGTCTCGGTGTCGTTGACATTTACCTCAACTCACTCTGGCGTCCCTCTTTACAAGACTGCCCGGGAGTGTCTTAATATCACGACAGTTCGACCCAATCCAGTGACGACGGATACTGATCATGGTTCGATGCTCCCACCGAAAGCCGCGAAGTACGAGGTCAGACACGTCCGCCCAGCTGAACACGTTTGCGCTAGTGATCAGTTGCTCTGATGACGACGATAGATCGGCGCTGACGCCTCCGGTGCGAATGCCCGGCACCCGAGCATCATTCGCGGTGGCGCGTTCGTCGGTGGAAGCGGTCAAGTGCGGTCATGTCCAGCAACTGGTCCTGCGCCCTTGGGACGTTTCCGCAGGTGGTGAGATCTACGATCATGATCTTCAGGTCGAGGAACTGCCCTCCCCGGAGGATGGCGCGGTTGGCGCCCCCAATGCGCAGGTAAATGGCACTGCGGCTGCTCCCCAGACCTTCGCTACGGGTTGGCTCATGGAGGGTGGGCCGTGGCACGAGAAGCGATGATGGCGATCAACGAGTCCGCCCGTGGCTGGGCTGCGGCGGTGCCGGCTCCTGACATCTCGCCCCGGCATCGTTCCGCCCGCGCGCTTGGCCCTGGTCGGCCGCCGGCACGCCGTGCTCTGGCGGCCTGCTGCGCGATCGTTGTGGCAGCCGGTGGTCTGGCGTGCTCGCCGGGTTCAGACGATTCGGTGACGGTACCGTCGTCCCCGCCGCTCAGCGCGCCTTCAGGGAGCGGATCCTCTTCTGCCGGAGCGTCTTCCGCATCGCCCCGTGACGCGATCATCGCGAGCTATCAGCAGTACTGGGACGCTGGCCGGAAGGCGGCGACGGTTCCGGAAGACCAGGCGCGAAAGCTGCTTGAGCCGGTATCTACTCCCAAGGTGATGGCTGCTCAGTTGCGGGGTATCCGCGACATTCGTGCTAAGCGTCAAGAGCCCTGGGGCAAGATCGTTATCCGGGTGTACGCGGTCGATATCACTGGTTCCACTGCGGAGTTGGGTGATTGCCAGGACACCAGCGGGGCGGGGCTGGCGGACTCGCGCACCCATCAACTCATTCCCGGGACGCGGGGCAGCGCCAAACCGGTCAACTTCTCGGTGAAGCTCAAGCGCGGGGCCGATGGGCGCTGGCGCGTGTCGTCGATCTGGGCTGTGGAGGCGCCATGCACTCCCCCGTCTACCACCCCCGGTTCCTGAGCATGATGCGCGCTGCCATAACGGCCACAGTGGTGATCATGGTGACGGGTGCCATGGTCGGCCCCGCGTGGTCCAATCCACCGGCGCCGCCCAGCCCGGGCCCGTGGAAATGGCAGGGCAATATCGGCGATAATCCGCAAACACCAGAACATCCCGGTCGCGGCGGCGGTTCAGGCGGTGACGGTCCTGGCAGGCAACCTGTAGGCGGCGCCCCCTCTAGTGACCGCGGCTGCCGCACCGTCACCCCCGCCGACACGGGCTGTGACACGCTGGCCTGCGGTCCACTAAGCGCCATTTCCGGCTGCCAACCCGCCGGTGGCGGTGTTGCCGTCCCGGCGGTCACCCCGCAGGATCTGCTGCAGCAAGCGCTCTATGAACTTCGGCTCCCCAAGCCCCAGATTGTGACGGCTCCGCCGCGCGGAACCGAGGGTGTCGTGGGGTTGGCCGAGTGGTTCTGGCTCGATCCGGCGCAGCGAACCTCCAGGTCGGTTCGCCAATCGGCTGGGGACGTATGGGTTGAGCTCACCGCCTCTCCGCAGACCATGACGGTCCACCCAGGAGGTGGGCACGAGCCGGTCAGTTGCCCGGGCGGTGGTGTTCCCTATCAGGCTGGAGCGGCCGCTTCGGCGGCTTCATGCACCGTCACCTACACCCGCAGCTCCGCGCGGCAGCCCGAGAACGCCTACCAGGTCACCGCCACTGTCAGCTGGGGCGGAACGTGGCGTGGTTCGGGCGGAGTCGGCGGTGCGCTCACCCCGATCACGGTGACCTCGACCCTCCCGGTCCGGATCGCCGAGGGGCAGGCTCTCAATGGTGGTGGCCGGTGAGCAGCCCCCGTTCCGTTTCCACCCTTCCGCCCTCCGAGGACAGGCAGTTGCGGCCTTTGCCCCGCTCAGCCCGTCGCGGCCGGATTCTGTTGGGAACGCTCCTGATCGCGACGTCGGCCGCGGTGGTCGCCTGGCTGTTTGTGTCGGCGGGTAACCGCGCCGACGTGCTGGTCATCGTCCGTGACCTGCCGGTGGGGACACCCGTCTCCACGGCCGACCTGGCGACCACGCGCGCCGGGGTGGACGCGCCCGTCCAGACGATCCCCGCGTCCCGCGCGGACGAGGTGGTGGGAAAGATCGCGGCGGTGGACCTGCGGGCAGGGTCGCTGCTGTCGCCCGGCCAGCTGACCACCACGCTCACCCCCGGGCAGGGACAGCAGATCGTGGCCGTCGGGCTCAAAGCCTCTCAGCTGCCGGTCGGCGCCCTGCGCCCGGGAGACCACGTTCTAGTTGTGCCAACTCCCGGTGCCGCCGGGCAGGATGCCGCCTCGGCTGGGGCGTCACCGCTGGGCCGGGAGGTCGCCGCCGCGGTCGATCGGGTCTCGCAGCCCGACGCGGACGGAACCGTGGTGGTCAATCTTCTGATCGCCGCCGCATCGGGTCCCACGGTCGCCAAACAGGCCGCCCTTGGCCGGGTTGCGCTGGTCGTCACCGCCAGGAGGCCGTGAGATGGGGCTGATCGCGGTGGTTTCGGCCGGGGGCGCTCCAGGAGCGACCACCACGGCTTTGGCCTTGACCCTTGCCTGGCCAGAGCCGGCGCTGATGGCCGAATGCGACTGCGATGGCGGCAGTGTTCTGGCCGGGCTGTTCGGGGGCCACTTTCCGGCCGACCGGGGGCTGCTGAATCTGGCGTGGCAGATCACCGAAGACCCTGGCCGGGTCGCGTTGCACGAGCAGACCTATCCGCTCGATGACGTGGGCGATCGTCCGGTGCTGCCCGGCCCGGCCGATCCGTTCCAGGCGCAGGCCATCACTGCGGTCGCGTGGGAGAAGATCGCCGCGGTGCTCGCACGGCAGACCGCGGACGTGATCGCCGACGTCGGCCAGGTCCGCGCTGTCGGGTATCCGTTCGCGGTGCTGGCCGCCGCCGACCTCATCGTGCTGGTGTTGCGTCCCACGCTGCGGCAGGTGGTCGCCGCTCGGCCCCGCGTTGCGGCCATTCGCGACGCCTTGGGCCGGCAGGCCGCGATCGGGTTGTGTCTCATCGGCCGCGGCCCGCACTCGGTCGCCGAAGTCCGCAAGGTGCTGGGCGGCGACTTCGCGGTGGTCGTCCAGTTCCCCGACGATGCACGCTCTGCCGCCCGGTTGTCGGACGGCGACCCCAAACGCCGCCGCCTCACCCGGTCCAGTGACCTGCTGGTCCAGGCGCGGACGGTTGCCCGTGCCTTGCGAGCCGCCGTCGACCATCGCCCCGGCCGACGTCCGGATCGGCCGGTGTCACCGCTGAGCACTGGGGGCGGGCGCCCGGTATGAATCATGGCTCCTTCACCTGGCCACCTCCCGACCAGATTCCCGCCATGCCCCAGCCCGCGCGGCAGGCCGAGCACTCGCCTGAGCACGGTCCCGCCGCGCCGCGTGCGGCCGCGGGCGGCGCTCCCGGTGGGGTGTGGCGACCACGTCCTACCGCCGGTGCGGCACCTGCGGCCAAGCCCGAAGATCGGCTCGATGACGCGGCGGTGCGTGCCGCAGTGAAACACATCAACGCGGCGCTGGATGAGGTGCTGCTGGATGCCGACCCTGATGCCACCCGGACGCAGTTGGCCGTGGTGGAACAGGTCAAGGCTTGGGCGCAGCAGCAGGCGAACGCGGGCCGGATGCTGCTGCCGGCCGCCGAGCAGACGCGGCTGACCCGGGCGGTGCTGGATGAGCGGTTCGGGTTGGGGGTGCTGCAGCCGCTGCTGGACGACGACGACATCGAAGAGATCGACGTCAACGGGCCCGGGCAGGTGTGGCTGCACTACGCCGGTGCCCGCAAGGCCCCGGGCTCGCCGGTTGCCGAGTCCGACGACGAGTTGGCCGACAAGGTCCGCCGGTGGGCGGCTCGCGCGGCCAGCCCACGCGAGTTCAGCGCGGCCCGGCCGCTGCTGAACGTCGCGCTGGGTGTCGGGGTGCGGATGGCGGCGACGATGTCGGTCACCACCGGCACGCACGTGTCCATCCGCAAGCAGCGGCTGATGGATGTCACCCTCGACGAACTCGTCGGCCGCGGCACCATCGACGAGAGCCTGCACATGTTCCTGGGGGCCGCGGTGCGGGCCCGGCTGGACATTCTGGTCACCGGTGGTGTGGCCGCCGGCAAGACCACCTTTCTGCGGGCGCTGTGCAGCGAATTCGATCCTGAGGAACGCATCGTCACCCTGGAATCGGAACGGGAGCTGTACCTGGATCGCCTGGACCGCCACGACGATGTCGTGTCGTTCGAGGCACGGGAGGCCAACCAGGAAGGCATCGGCGCCATCACGCTGGTCGACCTGATCCCGCAGGTGCTGCGGATGAACCCCGACCGGATCCTGGTCGGCGAGGTCCGGCACGCCGAGATGCTGGCGCTGCTGCAAGCCATCGACAACGGCCTGCAAGGCAGCCTGACCACCCTGCACGCCAACTCCGGCGCCGAGGTGTTCGGCCGGATCCTGACCCTGTGCGCCTACGCCGAGCGGCACCCCGAACCCGCCGATCTGTTCCGCCTGGTCGGCCGGGCCGTCGACCTGGTCGTGCACCTGCGCCGTGACCCGCGCACCGGCCACCGGTACGTGTCCGAGATCGTCGAGGTCCTCGAACCCGCCGACGCACACGAGCCCGCCATCAACCGGATCTTTACTCCCGGGCCGGACGGCCGCGCCGTCCCCGCCGGGATCACACCCAAACTCGTCGGCGAACTGGAGGCGGCCGGGTTCGACCGGCGCCTGCTCACCCACGCGCACCGGCTATGGGAGGTGCCCCGCGAAAGAGGACGCCCATGACGACCGTGCTCGCGCTGCTGGCCGGGGCCGGGTTGGCCGGCGGGGCGCTGCTGATCAGCGCCGGACTGTTCGGCCGGGCTGTCACCGCGGCGCGGCCGCCCTCGCGCCTCGGCCGGATGCCGGCCCGGCCGTTCCAGCAGCACCGGCTGACCTGGGCGGCCGCCGCGGTATTCGGCGCCGGGGTGCTGCTGGTGACCCGGTGGCCTGCCGCAGCGATCGCCGCCACGGTGGGGGCGGTCTGGCTGCCGCGGGTCATGTCAGGGCGGGCCGTGGCCCGGCAACTGACCCGGCTGGACGCCATCGAACAGTGGGTCCGCAAGGTGTCCGGGCTGCTCGGTGCCAGCCGTGGCCTCGAAGACGCGCTGCAGACCAGCGTCCGTCATGCGCCCACCGCGATCGAGCCCGAAGTGGCGGCGTTGGCGGCGCGTCTCCGGGCGGGAGTGAGCGTCGAGGAGGCGGTGTACCGGCTGGCCGATGACCTCAACGACCCGGTCGGGGACCTGGTGGCGGGGGCATTGCTGCAGGCGTCGCAGATCCGCGGCGGCGGCGTCCAACCTCTCCTCAATGACCTCGCGGCGTTGGTGGCCGCCGACGTGGCTGGGCGACGTGAGGTCGAAGCCTCCCGCGCCCCGCACCGCACCACCATCCGCGGCCTCGCGGTGATCTTCGTCCTGTTCGCAGTGGCGCTGACGATGCGCCCCGACTACTCGGCCCCGTACGGCACCTTCCTCGGGCAGATCGTCCTGGCCGTTGTGCTGAGCATCTGCGGCATCGGGCTTTGGATCATGAACCGACTGGCCAACCAGCCGCCCGTCCAACGATTTCTGACCCGTCGCGACGCCGACCGCTCGCCCGGCGACCGGGACATGACCCGGGAGGGGGCGGCGCGGTGATCCGGTTGGCGATCGTGTTCGGGGCGTTGCTGGGTGCCGGGGTGATGCTGGTGGTCTCCGGCATGCGGCGCAGTCCACCCCGTCTGGACGCGGCACTGACTCGACTGGCGGGAACCGACGCCGCCGCGGTCGCGGCGCCCGGCGCAGTGCAGCCATGGCTGCGGCGGCAGGCGCAGCGGCTCACCGGGCCGGGCGGCCTGCCGATCCCACGCCAGGACCTCGCTCTGCTGGGCAGGTCACCGGAGCGGTTCATCGCGGAGAAGATCGGCGCGGGCCTGTTCGGTCTGTGCCTGCCGCTGCTGTTGTCCATGTTGGCCACCGTGCAGGGGCTGAGCATGCCGTGGACGGTGCCGGTCGCGGCCACCCTCGGATTCGCCGCCGCCGGTTTCTTCGTACCGGACGCGACCGTGCGTTCCACGGCAGCGCAACGGCGCGCCGACTTCCGGCACGCCCTGTCGGCCTATTTCGACTTCGTCCGGCTGGCCTTCGCCGGTGGCGCCGGCCCCAGCCAAGCCCTGGAACAGGCCCCCCGCTACAGCGACGGGTGGGCCTTCCGCCGGATCGCTGAAGCCGTGGAGGCCGCCCAGCACGCTCGGCTCACCCCCTGGCAGGGCCTGGCCCGCCTCGGTGCCGAGATCGGCGTGGACGAACTGGGTGATCTGGCGGATCTAGCGGACCTCGCCGGCAACGAGGGCGCCAAGATCGTCGACGCGATCACCGCCTACACCCAGCAGATCCGCTCCCGGCAGCTCACCGAAATGCGCTACGACGCCGAATCGCGCACCACCAGCATGACCGTGCCGATCGCCACGATCGGGCTGGCGTTCATCACCCTCCTGGGGTTCCCACAGATCTACCTGCTGCTGACGAGCTGACGATCAAAGGAGATGGCGATGCCACCTGAACTCATGTACGTCGCGGCGATGGTGCACGCGCTGCGCACCCGAGCACGGAACCTCACCCGGGCCGACCGCCGCGACGTCGGGTTGACCACGCTGGAGGTCGCCATCATCGCCGGCGGCCTGGCCCTCCTGGCCGCCGGCGTGATCACCGCGATCGGTACCGCGATCGAGAACCGCAAGGGGAACATCCGGTGACCCGCTGGCAGCCCATCCGAGCACCCGCACGGTTTCGCGCTGCGGTGACCGCCCGGACTCGGCGCACCGGACCGCGGGAGCGGGGCAGCGCCGCGTTAGAGACCGCCATCCTGGCCCCCGGGTTGCTGGTCCTGCTCGCCCTGCTGCTGCAGGCCGGATGGTGGTACATGGCGCGGTCGACTGCGCACGCCGCCGCGGCCGAAGGTGCTCGGGCAGGGCGGGTCCGGGACGCTCCCCCAGGGGCCGCGACCACGGCCGCGCGGCAGTTCGCCGCCGAGGTCGGCAGTGGTGAACTCCACCACATGTCTGTGGACACCGACGGCAGCGACACCCGCACCGTGGCGGTTACTGTCCGTGGCCGAGCGCCGTCGTTCGTGCCGTTCTTCGAACCGACGGTCTCGCAGACGGTGCGGGCACCGCGTGAACGGTTCACCGTGCCTGGGGACTCTCCGTGACCACGGCACCGTGCAGCCCAGGGCGCCGTGCCTGGTTCGGCCACCCTACAGCGCACCCGGGCTGCCGTTCCCCGGAGCGGGGTAGCGCCGCTTTGGAGACCGCGATCCTCGCGCCGGGGTTGTTGCTGCTGCTGGCTTTGCTGATCGGGATCGGCCGCACTCAGCATGCGCATCAGGCGGTGGAGGCGGCCGCCCGTGACGCCGCCCGCCAGGCCAGTATCACCCGGGACCCCGGCTCGGCCGCCGCACAGGCGAGCGGCAGTGCCCGTGCGGCACTCCAACGCGAGGGGCTGCGCTGCACCCCCGTGACGACCCTGGACACCTCGGGAATGCAGCGTCCGGTCGGTACCCAAGCGGCCGTGACCGCCCAAGTCAATTGCCAGCTCCCCCTGTCGGACCTGCTGATCCCTGGCCTTCCAGGGGAGACGACGATCCGGGCGCGGTTCTCCTCGCCCATCGACCCATACCGCGGGAGAGACCTCGGGTTCACGAATTCTGAAGGGACCTCTGGCCGGAACTTGAGCCTGGGAGGTCGATGATCATCATGCGGGTGAAGTCGACGGCGCCTCCCGGCACCACGGAGACGATCTCATCACCGACGACGCCTTGGCGCAGGCGAGTCTGGGTCCGCCGGGCAGCGATCTGCCCTCCAAGAGCGGGCGCCGCGGGGGACCGCGGACAGGTCACCGTGTTCGTGGTGCTCCTGTCGGTCGGCGCCCTGATGATTACCTCGCTGGTGTACTTCCAGGGGCTGAAGCTACGTGTCGGCCGCGAGGCCGGCAACGTCGCCGAGGAAGCCGCCCGCGCCGGGGCAGGCCAGCTCAACCGCGCCCAGTTCTACCAGACCGGCGTCAAGTCGATCGACCCGGAGGCGGCCGTACGGCAAGCGCGCGTGTACCTGGCCCGTGCCGGGCAGCGCGGCACCGTCACCCCGGTGAGCGCTCGCCGGGTCCGCGTCACCGTCACCATCAGCCGCTCGGCTCCGATGCTGTCGCTCATCGGCGTCGAAACGGTCACCGTGACCCGTACCGCCACCGCCGACCTCGTGACCGGCGTGGATTCAGGGGAGGGCCAGTGACCTCCTCATCGCCCCGCCCGTATCGCTCCCTCTCACGTCTTGCCGGCCTGGTGCGCGGCCTGGTGTCGCTGCTGGCCTTGGCCGCCGTCCTGGCCGTGTTGCCGTTGGTGCTCGCGCATGCGGCAGGCAACCCCCTTCCGGGACGATTGCCGTCCCTGGAGCAGGTCGGTGACGCGTTGGCTCGTCCCGCATCCGACGACACCCTGATCCTGCTCGTCGTCCGTGATCTGGCCTGGCTGCTGTGGGCCGCGTTCTGCGTCTCCACCTTGTTGGAAGTAGCCGCCCACGCCCGCGGCCGCGCGGCTCCGCGGCTCCCCGGGCTGGGATCGGTGCAGCACCTGGCCCGCAATTTGATCACCGGTGTCACGCTGATGACCAGCGCTCCTCCAGCGGTAGCACTGGCATCGACAGCGTCCCCATCAGCAGCGACTGCGCCCGCCGTGACGGCAGGCTCTGACGCACATACGGGGGCGCTCCCCCGCGATGCCACTGCCACGCCGTCGCCGCCGGTGCCCGCTATGCCCGAAACCGCCTTCTCGGCGTCCGTCGCCCCTTTGGCGTCCGCCACCGACCCGACGGTCGCCGAGTCGTCGCAGCCGCCGGGCCACACCGATTACGACGGCGACGTGTCCTGGGGGCCGCTGACCGCCGTGTTCGCCACCGGCATGCTCGCCGGCGGAGTGCTCACCAAGATCGCGCAGATGCGGCACGTGCAACGGCAGTACCGCCGCCGAGGCCGACGCATCCGGCTACCGCACTTCCCCCACGCCCGCCACGTGGAACAACGCCTCGCCTGCGAAGCACAGACCGCCGACGTGGACCAGGAAGCCGGACGGGTACTTCGAGCCTCGCTCCGTGCGTTGGCACACGGTGTGCGGCAAGGAGACCTGTCGCCACCGGAGATCGTCGGCATCCACCTGGCCGGCCACACCGTCGAAGTACTGCTCGCCCATCCAACCCGGGTCGCCCCCGAGCCTTTCGCCGTCCGCCCCGGCAGCAACGACATGTGCTGGCAACTCACACCCGACGGACGCACCCGTCTGCTCAGCGATGACACCACGGGCGCCATCGGCGATCAGGGCAGTGACCCCATCCCCGGGCTAATCAACGTCGGCCGGACCGGAGCGGGAGGGCAACTCCTGGTCAACGTGGAAGCCCTCGGCGTCGTCGGATGCGCCGGGGACCCTCAGCTCATCGAGAGCATCCTGTGCACCATCGCCACCGAGGTCTCCACCAACCCCTGGGCCAGCCTCGACGCCGTCCTGGTCGGCTTCGACGAACTCTCCGTCACCCAGGGACGGGTGCACTCCTACAACGACCTGGACAAAGCACTAGACCTTCTAGCCCACCGCGCCGAGGCCGTCCGGCGACGGCTCGATGACGCTAGCGCGTCCGGCGCCGGTGACGTCCGAACCCTACGGCTCCGGGGCAGCGGCGACACCGACCTCACCCTCCTGGTATCCCGAACCCCACCCGACCGCGATCAACTACGGCGACTCCTCGCGGCCGTCAACGGCACCGGTGGGGTAGCCGCGATCCAGCCGGCCGCCACCCATACCGAGTTTCCCGCGCTCTTCACCCTGGACACCAATGAGCAGCAAGCCCCGGTCCTGCGTATCGAACCGTGGCATCTCACCGTCACCCCCCATCCACTGACCAGCGACGACTACAACGCCATCGCCTCGATCCTGACAGCCGCAGCCGATACCAGCGACGTCGCCGCCGACCAGCCGCCCTACGGCACCGCCACCCACAACGTCGGGACCGTCCGCGCACCCGGCACCGAAGCGTTCTGGTCTGCCGCCACCGAACCGTCCGGCACCACCGACCACACCGGTCCAGCCGATCAGGACCGCTACCGCACCGCCTCCGGTGAAATGAACCTCCTACAGTCCCGACCCCGCACGGGCGCCACGCCGGGCAGCGCCCCCACTCCCGGGACAGGAACGGTCACCCCATCCCCGGCACCAGCCACACGGTGCGCTCCCAGCACCGATGACATTCCAGCGCCGACCGACTCAGTACGCCCCACGCAAACAGAAAGCGACGACGTTCTCGCCCCGGCCGGATTCCGCGTCCCGCCGATCACGCCAGGCATCGCCACCCGCACCCGCGCAGAGCCTGCTGAGGACGAGCACTCGGCAGGACTGTCCATCGGTGTCCTCGGGCCGCTTGAGGTGACCGGCGCCCACCACGATCTGCAGCCAAAACAACTTGAGATCGTGCTGCTGCTGGCACTCAACCATCCCGCTGGTCTCCGCAACGACCAGCTGCGGACGCTGCTGGGCCCTGACCCTGACCATCCACGCGGCAGCGACAGCCTCCGGCAGGCCATCACCCGGACACGGCGCCGACTCGGGCCAGCCACCGACGGCACCGAACGCATCCTCCATGTCGGGGACGGCGTCTACCGCCTCCACGACGCCGAACTGGACTGGAACCTTTTCCAGACGCTGGTCGATGAGGCCAATGGTCACGACAGCGACGCGGCCGACAAGCTCCGCCGAGCCCTGCGACTAGTGCGCGGCCGCCCCCTCGAAGGCTGCTACCACTGGTGGATCGACAGCCCGCTACTGGAGACCATGCGGGCCACCATCGTGGACACCGCCGAACTACTCGCCGAACTCGACCTGGCCACCGGCGCCATCACCAGCGCCGGACGAGCCGCCCGCATCGGCCTTATCGCCGACCCGGCGGCGGAACAGCTGTGGCGGATGGTCATGCACGCCGAGCACGCCGCCGGCAACACCGCCGGAGTCCATGAGGCCTGGTCCGGATGTCTTCGCGAACTCGCCGCCGTCGACACGGAACTCGAAACCCACCCCGCCACCGTTGAGCTCTACCACCGCCTCACCCACAAGCCCACGACTGCCGCATACGGCCGTTGACTGCGACGGATCAGTTCGTCCCTTGGCGGACGTCCGTCCCCTGTTCGGCGAACGCCTTGAAGTCCTGCATGTGTTGCCGCGACTGCTTGCGGAAGGAACTGGGCATCAGACGCCCCGCCAGCCGCGTCAGGAATCCGTCGAACCGGAACTCACTTTCACTCTCCCACAGAGTCGTTTCCGGACCGGCTTCGATGATCCGGTCACGCTGGGCCTGCCACAGGCCATCGCCGACGATCTCGCGGTCGTAGTGCACGACGACCGAACTGGGGATGGCGTGCAGGTCTGCAGGTTCAAGGCGTGTGATGGTCTCGGTGGCCTCCATCCTCTGCTTCCCGATTTGAAACACGACTCGCGAGGTGGTCCCGAGCCGGCCGTGCACCCCGTTGACCGGCTCGTGCAGCACCAGGCCGCGCAGCCACTTCGGCATGTGCGCCGGTTCCGCGAGCAGCTGGACCACCTGCTCGCGGGGCAAATCGATCTCGATCGAGGTGGCGTACTTCATCGTGTGTTCCCTCCGGGGACGTAGAACGCGGTGGTGGCCTCGACCGCGGCCGCCACGTCACCCGGATCGCCACCCGCGGCCAGGTGAGCTTCGCCCCATGCCACAGCGCTGCGCTTGGCGAACTCGCGTCCCGCGGGCGAGGTCTGGAACTCCTCGTGATCGAGCGCCTCGCCGTCGGCCAGAAACCGGGCCAGCGTGAGGAGATGCAGGTCCCAGCCCACACCGCCAGCACCGGGGCCGTAGGTCGGGAACATGGGCTCCCCAACGGCCGCTGCGTGGACCAGTTCCAGCTCGGTATCCCCGGCAGGGCCCGCGGACAGGCGCACCTCGACCTCGCTCGTGCCCGGCCACTCGTCGGCGTCCGGCCCGAAGAGCCAGGACACCCGTAGCAGCCGCGGCGGGTCGCAACGGAGGATCTCGCCGTGCTCGCCGCCGTCCAGCTCGAACGACCCGCCGAGCCGCAGATCTCCGGTGACCGGCTTCAACCAGCGGCCTAGGTGCTCAGGGTCGGTGATGGCGTTCCACACCTCGTCGACCGACGCGTCGTAGCGACGCCGCAACTCCATCGTGTACGCGTCGCCGGCGGGCAGGGTGGCTGTACCCATGGTCCGGCGCACAGCGGCCAGTTCGTCCAGTACGTCCTTCATGTCATGTTCCTTTCGCTGGTGGATCGGCCTTGCCAACACCTGGGGCCCGGGATGCACGCCTGCCGCGGGCCAGCTCCGTGCCCAGGGCATCGAGCCTCTGATCCCAGAACCCGCGAAACCGGTCCAACCACACATCCACCTCGCTCAGCGACGTGGGCTCGACGGCGTAGAACCGGCGAGCCCCCTCGGCCCGGACCGACGCGAACCCGTTCTCACGCAGAACGCGCAGATGCTGCGAGACAGCCGGCTGGGACAGTGCGAACTCGGCCCGGATCACGTCTGTGATCGCGCCAGAGGTCTGCTCACCGTCGGCGAGCAGCTCCAGAATGCGACGGCGCACCGGGTCGCCGAGGATGTCGAACGCGTGCACGAGCCAAAAATCATACCAGGCGTGACTTATATAAGCCATCACTGGTACTCGGGGTCAGTCCTCGGTGTCGACTCACATCGACATCCGATACGCACCATCCGATGCTGGTGTCGAACGAGACCGACACCCGGTGTCAGCCGAGAGCGACGTAGCCAAGCGTGCAGAGCCTCCGGACGGAAGATCTCTGCCGGGCGTGGTGCGCGACGCGGATCCACCGTCGGCACAGGTCAGCGGCGCATCACCGACCGAGTCCTCAGCGCGCACACTCAGGGAAGGGAGATACGGCGCCGCCGAGCAGTCAGGTGATCGCACGATCGAGACCAGCATGAGCCCGTTCACCCAGTGCCGGTCGGCGAAGTGCGACAGCCGCAGGACGAGGTTGATCACGGCATGCTTCTCCAGGTCAGACGTCCATCGAGGGCCGTGTCACACCGCGAGCAACCCGTGGAAAGAAGTCTGTGCGGCGAACCGTGCTGTCCCGACAAAGGAATCACAGCCACCATGGCCACGCTTCCCCTCCCGCACGAATCCTCCGACGACTTGCGCCCGGATCTGAGCTCAAAGCCGCAGCCCCCGGCCCAGCACAGCAGCCAGCCCCCCGAACGTTCGCTCCCGACACCTCGACCAACGCGGGGGCCCGCGCCGCCGTTGTGGCGGCGTCCACCCACAGAACGCCCGCTATGGAATCCGCCACGGTCAGCGCCACCGCCGTTGAACCGGTCGGCGACACCCCCAAGCTTCGGTTGCGCCCCACGAGCCCTACTCAGGCACCGACTTGCCGCCTGCCTCAAGAAACGTCGCACCTGGTGCCTGGGCGTCGGGCTAGGGCTCCTCACGCTCGTGGGCATCGGACTGGTGACCGGCCCCGTCTTGCGTTCCGCCGAGACGAACTCGGGCACCGACTCGCCTCTCCCCTTCGCAACCGAGCCGCCGCCATCAACACAGCCGCCCGCGAAACGGCCACACGCGACACGGCCACCGACCGCCGACTTCACGGCAATCGCCAATGCCTGTGCACTGCCGACATCGGCATCGCTGCAGCGACTCGCGCCAGGCGGGGACAACAAGGCATGGCGCACCGGCAACGACGACTGGTCGTGCTACCGGATGGGACGTGAGGAATCCCTGCCGGGCACGCCAGGCCACCGCCAACTCCGGAGAGTGCTGATCAGCCTGTCCATCGCCTCCGCCACACGATCGCATAGCGCAACCGAACAGGCACACAAAACCTTCACCGCCCAGCGTGACCGTGACCACGCCGCATGGGGGCGGCGCTACCGCGTACTCCACATCGGCGATGACGCCTACTCCGGATACTCCGAGATCGGCGGCGACGGCAAAGCAGAGACCACTGTGCGGCTCCGCAACCTCATCTTCACCGTCACCTACACCGGCACCACCTGGCCACCTCGCTTGCTAGGCCCCCACACGCCTATGCCCGACCCCACGGCTCGAAAGGGCGCGGAGATGCTTGCCCACGAAATTGCCCGGACACTGATCATGTGCGCCGCCTGCACGTCCCTGGACGCACCGACCACACCGGCCGCGCCGACCACGTCCACCCTTTCGCCAGGCACCGCTCCAGCAATTGAGGTGGTCCCTCCGACCGTGCAGGCGACGGCCAGTCCTGGAGACCCGTGACCTGCCCCGCTGATCAGGTCTGCAAAGGGTGATACGAAAGCGACCACGTCATGGACGCCCCATCACTGCCCATCACCGGCTAGTCCATCGGAACGGGTATCGGAGGGGCTTCATGTCGCGTTGCCCTCCGACGTTGCGCGGCACGGCCGCAGCATGGCCATCTGGGGCATGGGCGAGGTCCGCACCCGCCACGACATCACCGTCACCTGCAATAGCGGCCTCGGGCAGCTTGACCATCGACGACCTGGCTACCTCTACCTGGCCCTTGAACCAATCAACGACGCGTTCGCTAACGCCGCCGCACGGGCACGGCATCCGCACCATGATCCTCCCGGTCATAATGGACTCGAAGATCTAACTGCCCGTGGCAGCGACCGCAGCGACCGGTGCCCGGTCACGAACGCCGCCACCCGGTCCAGATCCAGGTAACCGTGCTCACCGCCGAACTGCACCTGCGCAGCCCGGCACGTGCGGAAGGCGGTGGCCGGTTGCGTTAGATGACGCCGGCTTCGGCCAGCCAGCGCCACAGTTCGTTCTGGTCGACGACCGTGACCCCGAGCTTTTCGGCCTTGCCCGTCTTCGCGGCGCCGACGTTGGCGCCGGCGAGCAGGTAGTCGGTGCCGGCCGACACCGACGAGGTGGCCGTGGCCGCCGCCTGCTCGACCAGGCGCGTGACGTCCGGCCGGCTGATCTTCGCGCCCGAGCGCGGGTCGGTGAACGCGCCGGTGATCACGACCGTCGTGCCCTTGAGCGGCGAGTCACCCGCCGCCGCCGCGTCGACCGGGCGGTCCTCGGCCAGCACATCGAGGTTCACCCCGCGCTCGCGCAGCGCCGCGATCTCCTCCTGGACCTCGGCGCGGGCGAAGAACGCCACGATGCTCTCGGCCGCCTTCGGCCCGATGTCGCGGATGGCCACCAGGTCCTCGGCCGTCGCCGCCGCGATGTCCTCGATGCGCTCGTAGCCGGCCAGGCACAGGCGCTTGGCCGTGCCCTCGGAGGCCATCGGGATCGCCAGCCCGATCAGCGCTCGCCGCAGCCCCATGTCCTTGGAGGACGCGATCGAGTCGACCATGTTCCCGGCGCTGACCTCGCCCATCCGCTCGTAGCCGAGCAACTGCTCGGCCGTCAGGTCGTAGAGGTCGCTGCGGTTCTTGAGCACGCCGTCCTCGGCGAGCTTCTCGATCCAGACGTCACCCACGCCCTCCATGTCGGCCGCCTGGCGCGAGGCCCAGTGCATCAGGCGGCGCGTCGCCTGGGCCGGGCACTGCAGGTTCACGCACCAGCGCTCCTCGCCGGTGCCGCGGACTTCGAGGCCGGAACCGCACGAGGGGCAGTCCGCCGGCGGGACGATCTCGACCTCGCTCCCGTCGCGCCGTTCCGGCAGCGAGCGGCCCGCGAACGGGATCACGTCACCGCGCCGCACGACGGCGACCGTGTCGCCGATGCGCAGGTCACGCTCACGGATCAGCCGCGGGTTGTGCAGGGTGATGTTCTCCACCGTCACGCCGCCGACGAACACCGGCGCGACCTTCGCACGGGGCGGCACGCGGCCGATCTTGCCGACCGGCCACTCGACCGACAGCAGCGTCGTCAGCTTCTCCTCCGGCGGGTACTTGAACGCGATCGCTCCGCGCGGCTCGGCGCTGTTGAAGCCCGCCGCGTCGAACGCCGCCGGCTCGTGCAGCCGCACGACCGCGCCGTCGATCTCGTAGTCCAGCCCGTCGCGGCGGCCGCCGATCTCATGGATCGCGTCCATCACCTCGCCGGCCGTCGCGCACACGTACTGGGCGACCGGCTCGAACTCCGCCGGGACCGGGACGGCGGCGCCGTCCCGGTCCGCACCGAACGCGAAGAACCGCAGCAACCGCTCGGCCTTCGCAGCGGCCTCGGGATCCTTCAGCACCAGCGTCCCGGCGGCGCCCGACCGCGGGTTGGTCAGCGTCTTGTCGGGGTGCGCCTCGTTATAGGCCGCCCACACCGACCGCAGCATCACCGCCTCGCCGCGGACCTCGACGCGCCCCCGCTCCTCGATCCGGACCGGCAGGCCCGGGATCACGTGGCGCACCTTCCCGGTCACCAGCTCGCCGACCGTGCCGGTGCCGCGCGTGGCGACGTAGTCGAGCTCCCCGCCGGTGTAGACGACGCTCAGCGAAAGCCCGTCGAGCTTCTCCGACACGCGGAAGACCTGACCGCCGAACCGCTCGCAGAACGTGCTGATCTGCTCCTGGCCGGTCGCCTTCGCCAGCGAGAGCATCGGACGTGCGTGGCGCACGGTCGGCCCCGTGAGCTCCGCCGGCGCGTTGACCTTGCCGAGCGGGTTGTCAGCCGGTTCGAGCTCGGGGTGCTCGGCGACCAGCGCCGCCAGCTCGTCCTTGAACGCGTCGTAGTCCGCGTCCGGCACCGGGCTGTCGCCGGAGCCGTAGTACAGGTCGTTCAGTCGCCTGACCTCGGCGGTCAGCTCGGTGATGCGCTTCTCGACGTCCACCCTTCGATTAAACGCGATGGCACCGACAGTGTCCCGGGCTTCTCTCCCGCCCGGCGGGTAGGGGGATCGATCCCATGCGTGGGCGAGGGTGAGTCCGCCGCCGTCGGCGGTCAGTCCAGTCCCGCGTAGATCCATTGGAAGGTGGAGCGGCAGGCCAGGGAGTCGGTGCGCCGTGCGGTGAGCAGGATGGACCGCGCCTCAGGAGGCGAAGTGCCGGTGACTTCCCGGTCCTCACTCCCCGCTGTGATCGTTCCGTGCGCGACAGGCTTGTTGTCGGCGGTCAGCGACCAGTCCACGGCGGTCGGGCAATCCCGGACCTCGTCCTGGACGAGCACCGCCGCCTCCAGGCGGAACCAGCCTCGGAACTCCGTGCGGTCGTCGACGTCCTCCCGCTCGAACCGCGTCTGAATGACACCCGACCCGGAGATGCTCCATTTGAAGCCGGTCGGCGGGCAGGGGCCGGAGTCGCTGTAGCAGATCGTCCGCTTCATCTCTTCGGGTAGGTCGCCAGACGCGTAGTCCAGTCCCTCAGTCGGGTCAGTGGTGACCATCCAATAGCCGAGCAGGCCGCTTATCACCACGGCCAGGAGCGCCCAGCCCGCCCCTGACGAAGCCCCCATGGATTCATAGTGATATGAACCGCCAAGCCCGGACACGTGCCCTCCCCGGAGTTCTGCCGCCCTCTCGCTTCGTCAACGGAAGCTACCGTGACGAGCCGGAGCGGCGGGGGGAGTAGCCGAGGCGGAAGGACAGCTCTCGGGCCGCCTCCGCGGTGGCCCGGCCCAGCTCGACGAGACGGTCGGCTCGGACGCGCTGCTCGGGGCCCGCCACCGAGAGCGCGGCCGCGGTAGTCCGGGACGGGGGCGCCGACGGCGCGGATCCCGGGCTCGTTCTCTTTTACGCTGGCGGCTGCGGACCGCCCATCACCGGCTGGTCAATCGGAAACAGGGTCTCGGAGAGGCTTCACGTGGTCGGTACGGTGTCGGTGATGCCTGATCCGCTGGAACCGAGGAGTGGTGATGCTGGAGGAAGCCGAGGAGATTGGCCGCCGCGCCAAGCGTGCTCGTCTCCGGCTCGGGATGACGCAGGCTGATCTTGCCGTCGATCTCGGGCGTACGCAGGGCTGGGTCTCCAAGATGGAGCGCGGGCAGATTGAACTCGACCGGGTCGGCTTGCTGAACCAGCTCTCGGCAGCCCTGCACATCCACCCCAACGACCTGATCGGGCGACCGTACGTGGCGTCCGCGGGGGAGAACCAGTGGCAGACCGCAGCGTCGTCCATTGTGCGGGAGCTGCGGCGGTTCGACCTGACCCCGGTGTTCGACGGGACGCCGCGCGCGTCGGGGGCGCTGTGGAGCGAGATGACCCGGATGCACCGCCTACGGGACGCGGCGGCGAATGTCGCTATATTGCGGGCCCTGCCGGACATGTTGCGGGAGGCTCGGGCGCTGGCAGAGGTGTCGGCCGGGCATGAACGCGAGGAGGCGTTCGCTCTCTACGGAGTGATGTGCAAGTTCGCCCACACTGCGGCGCACGCCCTCGGTCATCCCGAGCTGGTGGCGATGGCGTGCGAACGCGCGGCGTGGGCCGCCCGCCTGTCAGGAGATCCTGTGTTGGGGGCGGTCGTCGACTGGATGCGGGCGTGGGACATGTGGGCGACTGCGGACTGGACCGATTCGCTGGCCTTGTTGGACAAGGCCCTTGGTGATCTCGAACGGGACTATGACCGCGGTGACCAGCTCACTGTGCGAGCTTGGGGGTCACTGCATCTGCGTGCCGGGGTATCGGCCGCCCGTGCCGGTGACCCCGACAAAGCTCAGGACCGGGTCGCCTACGCCAAGACGGCTGCCGATCGGATGGACGCCGAGGCAGGGCCGCAGGTCTATGACCGTCACTCGCTGACCTTCTCCAGTGGAAACGTCGCCATTCACGCGGTGTCGGTCGCCTTGGAGACTGGGGACCAGCGCCGGGCACTGGAGTTGAATGCCCGCACCGACCCGCACGTCGTCACCGTCTTGCCGAACTCCCGGCAAGGCCACCACCATCTTGATCTGGCCCGTGCGTGGCTTTGGGACGGCAACCGTGCCAAGGCGCTGACCGAACTGGAAACCGCGGAGCGCTTGGCCCCCCAGCTCATCCGCAACCATCCGATCGCCCGCTCGACGCTGCGGTCGCTGGTCTACGCCGAGCGCACCATCACACGCGAGCGACTCCGTCACATGTCCGACCGCTTCCACCTGGACGAATGACCGTCATATTCCTTTGAGTCATATTCGGGTCCGGTAGAGGATTTACCGTCCCGGCATGACCACCTCTCACAGCGTGCCGGAGGCGGCGGACGCTCCCCTGCGATCCTGGCCGCGGCTGGGCGATCTGGTCGCGGACAGCAAGCGGGACGGCCAGGTCGGCGTGATCGTGGGTGTCCCCGGTGAGGAGGGCGCCAACTGGCTCACCTACCGGTTACGGCCTCCCGATAGTGGAGCGGACTGGTCCGCGGCGGCTGACGCCTCCACGTTGCTGCCCGTCCCTTCTCCTGTCGCCTACGCCTCGCTCCGCGACAGGCCGCTCCACCATCGGCCCGGTCGGCATTGGGCGCTTACCATCCGCCTCCACCACCAGGACGGCAGCGAACAAGAATCCCAACTGATCATCGCCGAACCCCAGGCGTGGCGCTTGGGCGCTCAGATCCGCGATAACGCGCCGGCCGAGCGAATGTGGACCGGTCACAGCCCCGGAGACGACACCGGACAGGATCGGCAGGACCATCTGCCACCTGGGGACATGCTCGCTCAGCTCACTGGCAGCCTTGCGACACCGGCCGGTGTGGCGTCGTCGGCCGCCGGAGACTTCTTTAGCTGGCTGGCCTCCACGCTGCCGATCACCCCTGCCGCGTGCCTGGCCGTCACCCACGTGCTACCGGGACAGATGGACTTCCTGATCGCGCTGAGCCACACAACCACGATCGCGGCCGTCCTTCCCAAGCCGAAGTCGGCCAATGACCTTGCGCTGGAGCAGACCGCCGCGCTCTACCCCTGTGACGAGCTCGATCGTGCCCTGTTCGCCGACCCCGACTGGGTGACGGGCTATGTACGTCGCCGAGCCGCAGGCCGGCGGATCGTTCTGTCGGATGTTGGCGGCTACTTCGCTCCTGCACTCGGGGAATTGTGCGCGCGGCTGCCCGGCCAGATCGCGGGCGTGGTCGAGGACACCGAGAACGGCCACCGCCGCTACGAGGCGCTGCCGCAGCTCCCGTGCGGCGTCTATAGCGTGGCCCGCAGCCCACTGAAGGAACCTGAGGATCGTCTGGTCGGCGAGGCGATCGTGTTCTCGGTGGAGACGCTGCTGCGGCATCTCGGCCAGGTGCTACAGGGCCGTCAGGCGTGCGTGATCGGGTACGGGAAGATCGGTGCCGGGATCGCTGCCGCCTTGCACTCGCGGCACGTGCGGGTTCTGGTTCTGGATATCGACCCGGTCCGCCAGGCGCAAGCCTTGTCGGTCGGATATGGCTCTACCGATCTGGCCGACGCACTCGCGCACTGTGAACTTGTGTTCTCGGCCACCGGTAATCGCGCTCTGACGGTCGAGCATCTGCCACTGTTGAAACAGGATGCGTTCCTTGCCGGTGCCACCTCCCGGGACGACGAGTTCGATCTGGCTGCGCTCGGTGAATCCGGCAGCGGCTACCTCCGCACCGAGTTGATCCCGGGCGTTTCCCGGATCCGGTCCGCGCAAGGCCGGTCGTTCTACCTGCTCGGCAACGGCAACGCCGTCAACTTCCTGCACACCTCGGCGATGGGGTCAGCGATCCATCTGGTCAAGGCCGAGATGACCGTCGCGGCCGGGCTGCTGGCCGAACAAGACCACGAGCCCGGCTTCTACGAGGTGTCCCCAAGCCACCGTGCCGCTATCGCGGCCGCCTGGGTCGACTTCTTCGGCCCACCTCATCCCGGGAGGAGCACATGACCATCGTGACCACCACGGCTGCAGCCCCCAGGGCCGTGCACGTGGAAGGGCCGGATGTCGCCGGTGCCCGCATCGTGGTCACCGGCGCGGCCGGTTTCCTCGGCTCGCACCTGTGCGAGCACCTGGTCCGCGCGGGGGCCGACGTGGTCGGATTCGACGACCTGTCGACCGGTCACCTGACCAACCTGGCGGCCATCGCCGATCATCGGGCCTTCGATTTCCACCACCACGATGTCACCGTGCCATACCGGATCCGCGGTGGTTTGGACGCGATCATGCATCTGGCGTCCCCTGCCGCACCGGGCGACTACCTGGCTCAGCCGCTGGCAACGCTGCGGGCCGGGTCGATCGGGACGTTGAATGTGGCCGAGTCCGCCCAGGCGAAGGACGCGCTGCTGGTGCTGGCCTCCACCTCTGAGGTGTACGGGGATCCGCAGGAGCATCCGCAGCGGGAGTCCTACCTCGGGAACGTCAACCCGATCGGTCCGCGGAGCGTCTACGACGAGGCCAAACGGTTCGGCGAGGCGGTCACCGCAGCCTACGCCCGGCTCGGCACGCGCACCGCGATCGCGCGAATCTTCAACACCTACGGGCCGCGCATGTCCAGCGGAGATAGTCGGGTCGTCCCGACGTTCCTGCGGCAGGCGTGCGCTGGGCAGCCGCTGACCGTCGCCGGGGACGGTACCCAGACACGGTCGCTGTGTTACGTCGACGACACCGTGGACGCGCTGGCCCGCCTGATGACCTCTGGCCACGCGGGCCCGGTCAACATCGGCGGTACCGGTGAGGTCTCGGTCCTGCGCTTAGCGGAATTGATCAAGCGGCTGTGCGGTTCGGGGGCACCGATCGAGTTCGTCGCGCTTCCCGCCGATGATCCTCGACGGCGTCGCCCGGACATCTCCTTGGCGGCCCGCGAGCTGGGCTGGCAGCCGCGGGTGAGCCTCGCCGAGGGGCTGGCGCGGACGCTGGCCTGGCATCGCGGTCAGCTCGACATCCGCGTCGGGGCGCGGTCATGAAGCGCGCCGAACTCGCGCCCGAGGCCGCGCCCGCCGACCTTGTGCCCATCGTGTGCTGCGTCGACGACCGGTACGTCCTGCCGTTGTGCGTGCTGATGACCTCGCTCGCCGCCGTCCCCGAACACACCGCCCTGCGGGTGCTGTTGCTGCACCAGGACCTGTCTCGCACCGGCCAAGAGCGGGTGGCCTTCCACGCCGACCGCCTCGGCATCGAGTTGGAGGTTCACCCGGTCCAGCCCGCTCGGTCCGCGCCTGTATCCGCGTGGGTATCCCAAGCGGTCTACCTTCGGCTGGAGATCGGTGACACGCTCGGTCCCCGCGGCACCGTCCTGTACCTGGACGTGGACACTCTCGTCCTGGGCGACCTAAACCCGCTGCGGCTGACCCCGTTGGAGGGCGCGCCGCTCGGCGCGGTCCGCGACCCGCAGAATCCCGTGATCGGTGCCGGGATCGCCTTCCCCGGCTGGGCCGAGTTGGGGCTGCCTCGGGGCCGGGACTACTTCAACTCGGGCGTGATGCTGTTTGACCTGGCCGTATGTGAACAGCAGGGCCTGTTCACCGCCGCCCGCCGGTTCCTGACCGATCACGGCGACCAGGTACGGCTGTGGGACCAGGACGCCCTCAACTTCGCCGCCGCCGATCAGTGGCGGCGGCTGGACCGGCGGTGGAACACCTTTGCGCTGTCGCCGCTGGCCACTCAACCTGGATACCGGCACCACGACGCCGAACCGTACGCGCCGCTGGCGATGCTGCTGGCCGACGAACCCACCGCAGCCGTCCTCCACTTCGCCGGCCCGGCCAAACCCTGGCGCGACGACTACCCGCCCGGCCGAGCCCGCGAGATCTACCGGCGATACCTCAAGACGGTGGAATGGAGCGAGTTCAATGGCAGCTGATAAGACCACTGCTCGGACGGCCGGGGGCGCGGCGGCCAGCGCGCTCGCCTGGGCAGCCGCGACGGGGCTGGTGGCACGGCACGGAGCGGGCGCGTGGGAGCTCGCTGGGACCGTGTCCTGGCTCGCCCGGCACGACCTTGGGCCGCTGCCGCCGCAACTCCCTGGTCCGCCGGTGCAGATCGTGGTGCCGGTCCTGCGCGAACAAGAGCACGTCGGCGCGGCGCTGGCCTGGTGGCGGACGATCCTTCCGCTGTTTGAGGGGATGTCGCTCACGCTGGTGTCGACGGCACGCGAAGATCACGATCGTGCACTACTGGCCCGCGCGGCCTGCGACGGTCCAGTGACCCGGGCCCGGTTCAGCCAGCTCACTCCGCACGAACTGTCCGCCCTGCGCGCAGTCAGGCGGCGCGGGCCGATGACGGCCAAGGACGCCGCCGCCATCCTCGCCCAGAGCCCCCGCACTCGCGAGGTCATCGACCGTGAGCTGGCCGATGCGCCCGACGAGCGGATCAAGCATCTCACCTACCCCGGGCTCGGCCGCAAGGCCGCACAACTCAACCACGCCGCCCGGCTCCTGCCCCCTGGGGGCTACCTGGCGGTGTACGACGTCGACTCCCGGCCCGACCCGAAAGCCCTGGCGATGGTGTATGCCCGCCTCGCGGACCGGCCACCTGTTGTCCAGCAGCACGCCCTCCACACCGTTCCCAGCCACCGCGGGGGCCCTGCGCGGGGAGCCGCGATGCTGCAGTCGATCTGGACGCTGCGCCGTGAGATCCCCTACGCACGCCGCCACCATCGCTCGGCTGGCCTGCCCGGTGCGCTGCGGCGATGGCGGGACGGGCTGGCGCAACCGGTCGGTCATGGCCTGTACCTGCGCGACGACATTCTCGCCGCGATCGGCGGGTTCCCCGAGAACAGCGTCTTGGACGACGTCCCGACCGGCGTCGCGCTTACTCTGGCGCAGATCCCCACCGTCAGCGTGCCGTCCCTGACGACGGTACCCGCCTCAGGTTCGGTGGCGGAGGACATCGCGCAGGGCCGGCGTTGGTTCTGCTCGTACCTCGACTACCCGGCGGTCCTTCGGGGGGCCGCCGCCCGCCAAGCCGGAACCGCTCGGCACCGCAGTGTGGTCGCGGTCGTCGCCGTGTACCGCGGTACCGCGTGGCTCGCCGCCAGCCCCGCCACCCTGCTGACCTTGCTTGCCGCCGTCGCGCCCGGTTCCCGCCGCGCACTGCGGGTCACGGCCATCATCGGGCTGACGCTCGCGATCGTCGTCCCCGTCGTGGCCACCGCCCCCATCCGCGGGGTCCGGCGCTCACCCGCCGCACTCGGCCGGGACTGCGGTGCGCTGCTGGCCGCCTACCTACTACGCAGTGTCGGCCCCTGGCTGGCCGTCGCAGATGCCGTCCGAGGCCGTCACCCCGCCACGGCCGCCGCGACCGCGCCGAAGGCTCTCCGGTCTGCCGGCCCGTCAGGAGCCGCATCATGATCACGATCGGGGTGGAAGGGGTTTCGTGCACCGGCAAGACCACGCTCACCCGCGCCCTGGCCGGACGCTCTGCGGGGTGCCTGGCCGCGACGGACACACCACGTGAGGTGTGCATCGTGCCGTGCTATTACCATGCCGCGCCTGATCCGAAGACGCTGTCCAACCGGGAGGTGAAGACCGAAGCCGACCAGCTCGCGCTGCTGGCCGCCCATCTTGAGGTCGAGCAGCTCCGCGATCGACAGGCCCGCAGTGCGCGGGCTAGGGGCTCTGTGGTCGTGCTCGATCGGACGGTCGACACCCTGCTCGCCCACGTGCGCGCGGTAGGGCATTTGCGCGGGTTGGACGCCCGTGCCCAAGCTCGCCGCCTGGTCACCGAGGCGATCGACCGGGGGCACGTCGCCGTCCCTGCGGTGACGCTGCTGCTTCAGGCCAGCCATGAGGTGCTATCGCAGCGGGCGCAGACCCGGACCGGGATGCCGCCGCTGTATTACGACCCGGACTTCACCCAGGCCTTCCAGGGCCATTTCGCCGACCCGATCACGGCGCACTGCCTGGTCATCAACGCAACCGGCGGGGCAGACCAGGTGGTCGACCAGGCGTGGAAGCTACTGAAGCCGTACCTGGACGGTGCCCAGTGAACGTCATCGTCCTGGGTTGCGGGCTGATCGCTGGCCGCTGGGTGCGGGCCCTGGTCGCCGATGCCCGCCTCACCGTGATCGCGCTGGTCGACCCTGATCCCGCAGCAGCACGCCGGATCGCCCAGCGGTGCGGCCTGAACGTCCCCTTGTTTCCCACCTTGGAAGCGGCAGTCCCCCAACTCACCCACACCGACGCCGCCCCCCAGGTCGTGGTGAACCTGGCCCCGGCCGACCTGCACGCTGCGACCACTCGGGCCGCCCTTGAGTATGGGTACCACGTGCTCACCGAAAAGCCGCTCGCCCTCACACTGAAGGAGGCCGAGCGGCTAGTGTCGCTGGCCCGCCGCCGCACTCTGGTGCTGAGCGTCATGAGCAACCGCGGTTTGGACAGTCGTTTTCTCAGCTACTGCCAGGCCGCCCACGCGCTCGGGTCCGGACCTTACGTGGCCACGGTAGAGATGCTTGTGCACCTGCCCAGCCCAGGATTCCGCAGTCGACTGACCTACCCTGCCCTCCAAGATCTGGCCGTGCATGCCTTCGACCAGGCCCAGCACCTCGTCACCGCCCGGGCCCAGACCATCGCATGCTTTGAAACACCGCTGCCTCGGCCTGGCGGGCACTGCTCCATCGCTACCGCGCACGTCCGCTTCGCCGACGGGTCGCTGCTGGCCTTCCGTGGCGGGTTTAGCGGACCGGGCATGCGCACCCCCGCCGACGGAACCTGGCGCATCGACCTGCCGGACGGGCACACCTGCTGCTGGGACGGCCAGCAGACCGTCACCACCATCCGTCCCTGCGGCCAGACCACAGCGGCCGAACTGACGCGGGCCAGTGACGGTCACGCTCCCCGCATCACCCAGATGATCGACGCCCTGTACGGCGGCCCGCCACCACCGGACGGCCTCGCCCCCCTCGCCCTACTGGACGCCGCAGTGCGATCGGCACAGAACTCGGCTCCAACCGACATTCGCCAGGATCCGCGATGAGCCCAGGACCGGCTCCAACAGCCCCGGTGCTCACGGCCAGAATCCGCGCGGCCGGCATTCCCCTGGACCGGACCGGGCTAGCCCCGCTGGCCAGCGGGGCCGACAACACCGTGTTCACCGCCCAGACCATCGACGGCCACCACCTCATCGTCAAGGCATCGCTGCGCCCGAACCCCCGGTACGCGACCGCCGCGTGGGCCGCCGCTGCACTGACCGCACAGGGCATCCCAGCCCCACGCATTCTTTGGCACGACCGCTGGGACGGCGGAACGGCTTGCGTCGAAACCCGCTGTCCCGGTAACCCACTCACCGGGACGCCCGATCAGCTCGACACCACCGACGCCGCCATCTCCGAGTCCGCGGTTCGGGCAGCGCGCCACGCCGGCACTCTGCTCCATCTCGCCCACGCCATCACGGTCGGCGGATATGGCAAGCTCACCCCCCAAGGCACCGGCCCGCACCGCAGCTTGACCACCTCGATCCTTCCCGATCTCACCGCCCGGGCGAGCGTCGATCCGTCCGGTGGGCTCGCCACCTGCGCCCGCCGGCTCATCAGCGCCAACCTGTGGCGGCTCCCCGACCCCGGTCCGCACCTGTTGGTGGGGGATTGCGCGGCCCGGCACATCTTCCATCACCCCGGCACCGGCCGGGTTACCGGATTCATCGACCTCGAAAGCGCCCGCGGCGGCGACCCACTCGCTGACCTTGCCGGATTCAGTGTCCGTGAGCACCCCGACCTCGTGCGCCCGCTGCTAGAGAGCTACTTCCCGGACGGCGCCACCGTTGACCAGATATGGGCGCTCACTCTGCACCGCGCCCGTATCGCGACCCACCTCATGCTGTTCCACCTCACCCGCGGCCAGTACCGGCCCGCCGAACGCCTGACCGAGCACGTCACAGCCGACATCCGCGCGATCAGCACCGAAACCCCGACCGCGATGCCAGCGCCGCTGCCATTCCGGCACTCCGCCGAACCGTCGTCTCCACACTGAGGAGGCCCACGTCCATGTCCCTCATCCGGACCGCCGACCGGCACAAGCTCACCGCCGATAACCGGCCAGCAGGCTGTCGCGCCCACTCAGCCGGCCGGTTCCGGCTCCGCGCCGACGGCACCAGCCGTTTCGACCGGCACCACCACGACTTCGACGAGTTTTGGTTCGTAGCCACCGGTAGCGGCACCATCCTGCTCGGTGACACCGAACTGGACGTGCAACCCGGCGACATCATCTATACCCCCGCCGGGACCGACCACGACGTCCGCGCCGTCACCGGACCCGACGATCTTCACGTGTTCTGGCTGTCCTGGACGCTCCCTGACCGAGCCAGTGGCCAGCACCTGCACCGCGACCCGGCCGACGCCGCCGGACACCTCGTCGCCTCGCGCAGGCCCGCATGACCGCCGCAGCGCCCGCAGTGACTCTGCCGTTCCCGCGCCGCCCGAAGTACGGAGACAGCGAGATTACGGCGGTTACCGAGCTCCTGCGGTCGGGGTCGCTGTCAGAGATCGGCTGCGGCCCGGCCAGCAGGGGCCTCGAAGACGCCTTCCGCGAACTGATCGGCACGACGTACGGGCTGTCGTTCAATTCCGGCACCGCCTCACTCCACGCTGCCCTACACGCGGTCGAATCGGCGACGGGCGCCAGCCTGAACGCGGGGGTGGCCATGTCGCCCATGACGTGGATCTCCGCGATCACCGCGGCGTTTCACGCCGGAAGCTTCCCCGTCTTCGCCGACATGGCGCCCGGCTCACCCAACCTGGACCCCGCAGCAGCTGAGGCCACAGGCTGCTCGGCGATCCTGGCCACCCACGCCTGGGGCATTCCCGCCCGCATGGACGAGTTCGCTCGGTTTCAGTCCGCGGTCATCGAGGATTGCTCTCATGCCCACGGTGCGCTCTACCAGGGCCGGCCGGTCGGATCCTGGGGAATCGCGGGCTGTTTCAGCCTCCAGGAATCCAAAGCGGTCTCTGCCGGTGAGGGAGGCGTCCTCACCACCAGCGACCGCGGCATATACGAGGCGGCGATGACAGTCGGCCACCACCCAATCCGGCTCGCGGCCGAACTGACCGATCCCGGCTTGCTGCCGCTGGCCGCCGCTGCCGCCTCCTACAAGTACAGGATCCCCGCACTGTCCGCGGTGATCGCGACCGAGCAGCTCAGAACGCTGCCCGAGCGGATGAAGGCATCCCAAGAGAACCTCGCCCACCTGACCGACCTCATCAGCGCCCACGACCTTCCACTCCAGCCCGTACCGCTCCCCGATGGCTCCGTACGAGGCTGGTACGGCATGCCCTTCACCTTGCTCGAACCCGTCACCGCGCCAGACGATCTCGCCGTCGCTTGCAAACGGGCGGGCCTGCCGGTCCGCCCCCTGTACCGGGATTGGATGTCCACTCCGCTCCTGCAACAGCCCGCTCTGATCGATCGGTACTGGCCCCATATGCGCGCCCGGTGGAACCCACCCGACGCCCGGGACTTCCCGAACTATCAGCACTTCCGCAACCAGACACTGGTGCTGAAGATCCCGGACGTCGCCGCGCCCCGCTACATCGAACAAGTCGCCGCAGCACTCACGATCACCAGCAAACCTTTCTGATCCGCGCCGATCAGATCCGAGCTGAACGGAGCACGCAACCATGACCACCATCACCGCGCGGGCCGCCGTCCTGCACGAGCCCGGCAAACCCATGACCATCCAACAGATCAGCCTCCGCGAGCCCGGCCCCGGCGAGGTCCTGGTCCGCACCGCCACCGCTGGCATCTGCGGCACCGACCTGCACTTCGCCGCAGGCCGCTTCCCCTACCCCGTTCCCACCGTGCTCGGTCATGAAGCCAGCGGCGTCATCGAGCAGACCGGACCCGACGTCCCCGGTCTCCAGCCAGGCGACCGGGTTCTGGTGTGCGATCAGATCCCGTGCGGCCGCTGCGGGAACTGCTTAGCCGGACGGATGGTGTACTGCACCGACAACGGCACCAAGCAGCGTCAACGAGCCCGGCTGAGCCTCGGCGGGCAAAACTTCCGCCAGTTCCTGGGCGTCTCCGCGCTCGCCGAGCGCATGCTCGTCGACACCGCCGCACTCATCGCGCTTCCCGACCAGATCAGCTTCGCCGCTGGAGCCCTGCTCGGCTGCTGCCTGACCACCGGCGCCGCCACCATCATCAACACCGCGCACACCCGCCCCGGCGACACCGTACTGATCATCGGATGCGGCGGAGTCGGACTCGGCGCTGTCCAAGCGGCCCACATCGCCGGGGCCGCACGAATAATCGCAGCCGACCCCGAACCGCACCGCGCACAAGCCGCGCTCGATCTCGGTGCGACCGACGTCATCGACCCGACCATCACCGATCTCACCAGTGCCGTAGCGGCCGTGACAGAGCACCGAGGAGTCGACGTCGCCGTGGAGGCCGTCGGCGACGTCGCGCTCGCCGAAGCCGCCTTCGCTGCACTCGCTCCCGGCGGCAGGGCCATCGTCGTCGGCATGATGCCCTCCGACAGCTGTATCGCGTTGCCCTCCGAACTTGTGCGGCACGGCCGCAGCATGGCCGGCTCGGTCATGGGCGAGGTCCGCACCCGACACGACATCCCCGTCTACCTGCAGATGGCGGCCTCGGGCCGCTTGACCGCCGACGACCTGGCCACCTCTACCTGGCCCTTGAACCAAATCAACGACGCGTTCGCCAACGCCGCCGCACGGCACGGCATCCGCACCATGATCGAATTCTGAAAGGGATGCCCGGGTCGGGGTGCCTGACCAGCTCGTCAGGCACCCGCCGCGTACGCCTCCTGTACCTCCTGGCGGCGATCAGTCCACCACGCCAGCAACCGCTCGCTCGGCTCCAGCAACGCATCCGGGCCATGATCCGCCCGGTCATAGTGGAACTCAAAAATCCAGTAATCGGACATCCGCTTCCACCACAGCCGATCGACCGCGTCCGCCAGATCTGCCCGCGGTAACGACCGCAGCGACCGGTACCCGGTCACGAACGCCGCCACTCGGTCCAGATCCAGGTAGCCGTGCTCACCGCCGAACTGCACCTGCGCAGTCCGGCAAACCTCCTCCCCCAGAGCCTTCACCGCGACCCGATCCCAATCCAACACCGCGCTCACCGAACCACCGCTCCACATGATGTTGCGGTACTGCAGGTCACCGTGGACCCAGCCGAACAGACCAAGCGCCTCACCGGCCACCGGCACGCTGGAACGGTACTTGTCGATCAACACCTTGCGGTCCTCCAGCAGTCCCCGAGCGATGGCGTCGAACTCGGCCGGCTCATCGAGGTCAGCTAGCCGCCGAAGCAGCCGATCGGCCTTCGCCAGAGCTGTCTCCGGCCCGGTCACCATCGCCCTCGGGCGGTTCTCAGCGGCCGGGAGAACCACCCCAGCCTGCACGGAAAGCGCGTTATGGAGCTCAGCGACCACAGCACCAAAGGACTCCACCTCGGTCAAGGACAGCTTGATCCCCTCACGATGAACACCCTGGGCCCATGGCGACACCAGATAGTCGCGCGACCCGATCGACAACAGCGCCTCACCCTGCACCGTCCGCACCGGTGCACAGACCGGCAAACCCGCCGCGGCCAGCCCGTCCAGCACCGAAGCGTTGCGCCGTGCCAACTCCGCCGGGACATCGCACAGCAGCTTCAATGCGTACGTACCCGCAGCGGACCCTATCCGCCAGTTCCGGTTCATGATCCCAGCGGCCAGGAACTCAACATCGCGAACGTCGCCGAGTTCGAACGCCCTGGCGATGAGCGGGACGTCACCAACCACCAAGCCTTCTGCCGTAGCGGTACCCGTCCCCCACACCTCGTTCGTAGCCACCCGGCAACCGTAACCACGAGAAGGCACCGCTGACGCATGAATCACGAACCGACATCACGGGGCGCGCGCGAGCGGGGCGCGTGGGGGTGAGAGGTCGTATATCGGGTGTACCGGGAGCCTGTTGCACCAGGTCAGAGCGGCAAACACGACTTCACCGCCGCCGCGGTCGCACCATTGGCCATCTCGCCCTCAGTGCCTCGCCCCGCCGCCAACTCAACCGCCAACCTCACTTGTGGGAACGGCGAATCGCTACACGGGCCCGGCCCACCGCGCCAACGATCGTGGTCGTTGGCCGCCCCACGGCTTTCACCAAGTGCCGGGCATGGTCGTTCCCCGAGGGCAAACGTGCCAAAACCTCGCTGATCTCCGCATCGCGGGGATACGCTGCCGGACGACGAGCCGATGCGTAGACAGGGTGGAAGGCGCCTCGTTTACCGTGGGGGTAGTCGATGGTTTTACGGAAGGGCATCCCCTTATGCGTGACCGTTCACCGGACTTGGCGGATCCGGACTTGACTGTGGGGGACCGGATCAAGTTCTATCGCCGTCGCCGCGGTATGACCCAGGCCGTGCTCGGCGGGCTGGTCGGTAAGACCGGCCGGTGGGTGAAGGCCGTGGAGTCCGGGCAGCTTCAATGTCCCAAGCTCCCGACTCTGCTGGCCCTTGCCGAGGCGTTGAACGTGCGGGACCTAGCTCAGCTCACCGGCGGTCAATCGATACCGACAACGATGTTCCGTGGTCCCGGGCATCCTGCTCTACCCGCCGTGCGCGACGCCATCAACGCTGTGACAGTCTCGCTTACAGGCCCACCGTCGTCGCCGGGTTACCTGCAAGCTCGTCTGGACGCTGCCTGGCGAGCGCGCCATGCCGCACCCGATCACCGAACCGTCCTTGGGACTTTGCTCCCGGACTTGATCCGCGATACCAAGCATGCGGCGCGCAGCTTCGATGGCGCCGACCGCCAGCGCGTGTTGGCGGTACTCGCCGGCGTTTACAACCTGGCGCAGTTCTTCGTGGCCTATCAGCCGGACACTGGCCTGCTGTGGCGGGTGGCGGAGAGGTCGGTCATGGCGGCCGAGGAGTCAGAGGACCCACGGGCGTTCGGCGGGGCCGTTTGGCTGTTGGCGCAGGCGCACCGGGATGCCGGTGACTTCGATGCAGCGGAGAGCGTCAACCAGGAGGGACTGGAGGTGCTCCGCCCGCAGATGGGTGAGGCTGACGAAGATCTGCGTGCCATGTGGGGCGCATTGCTTTTCGAGGCTGGCTATACCGCAGCCCGCGCGGGCCAGCGCGGTACTGCTTGGCGGCGATGGGAGGAGGCGGACAAGGTCGCCCGAACTCTCTCGACCAGGCACTACGATGCAATGACGTCGTTCTCCCGGGTCATCATGGCGGCGCACGCGGTGACAATCGCCGTGGAGTTGCGCCAAGGCGGCGAGAGCGCGGTCCAAGCTCGAAAAGCGCGAAAGGCCGCGGTTCCGTCTCAACCCCGCAAAGGCCGTCATTTGATCGAGGTCGCGCGGGCATGGCAGCTCAGTGGCGACCAAGAGGCAACCCTCGGCACGCTGAAGGCCGCTTACGTCGCCGCGCCGGAGACAATCCGCTACAACGGGTATGCGCGACGTATGATCCTCGAACTCGCAGACGGGCCTGCGGCGCTACGGCGAGATGCGCATGATCTCGCAGATCGAGTTGGTGTGCTCGTCTGAGGGAACGACCATACGGTTGAAGGTGACGGAGGCTCCCGTGGAAGGAGCGGAACGCATGGACGGTGGTACGGGGATTGGCGCGCGGCTGAGGACCCTGCGCCGCGATGCGGATCTTACCCAGGAGCAGCTCGCGGAGGCGGCCGGTGTGTCCGTCGATTTGATCGGCAAGCTGGAGCGCGGCGACCGACCATCGGCGCGGCTGTCGTCACTGCTCAAGCTTGCGACTGCTCTGGACGTCGATCTGTCTGCATTGGCAGGGAAGCGGCCACGCCTGGATCACGGTGAGGATGCAAGCATCCTGGCTGTGCGGGATACGGTTCTCGCACCTGGAGTACTTCCAGGAATCACCGACGAAGACTCCGACGCCCCCCGGCTTACCGACCTTGAGCGCACTGTACGTGGTGCGTGGCTCGACTATTGGGGTGGACGGCTGTCCCGCCTCACTACGATTGTTCCCGGTCTACTTGGCGAGGCGCGAATGGCGTCACACGAGTACGGCCCCGGGGCCGCGCGGTCGCTCGCGCAGGCGTATCAATTGGCCGCATGCCTGTTGGTGCACCTTGGCAAGGATGACCTTGCCGTCATGGCAGCCGAACGTGCTGTGAACGCCTCAATGAATGGTGATGACCGCCTGTTGTGGGCCACCATGAACGGCACATGGGCTTGGTGCGTCCATCACCAGGGTCGCCTGGACGCAGCCGAGCGGCACGCCCTCCGTGTGGCTGAAGAGATCGAACCAGACTTCACTCGTAGCCCCCTCCCGCACCTGACCGTTTGGGGAGGCCTGATTCTTACGGGGCTCGCGTCCGCAGCGGCAGCTGAACGTGTCAACGAGGTCAGGGAGTACATCGGGCTCGCTCGCACAGGGACGGGGCGGTTCGAGGGCGACCGTCACGACTATGAAGTCAGCTACGGACCGTCGCAGGTCCAGACCCAGGCGTGCCATGCGTGGACGATGCTGCGAAAGCCCGACGAAGCACTCAAGGCCGCCAAGGGTGTACACCGGGCGGATCTGTACGGCATCAGTTACGGCAGGCATCTGCTCGACAAAGCTTCAGCGCATACGGACGCCCGCCACTTCCAAACCGCAGAGTCCGTGCTCGCCGAAGCCCAAGGCATCTCGGCTGAATGGTTCCGGCATCAAGGGCCAGCGCGGGCGCTAGTCGGGGAGCTTGTCCGCGAGTCGAGACGATTGACCCCCGGCCTACGCCGACTGGCCCGGATGGTTGACGTTGAACGCTAGGTGAAATTGGACGCCCCGCGCCTCTGACGTTTACCCGGACATAGCGTCCGGGTGCGGCCAGATGCGGACGGCTGCATCCGGACAACCTGCCCGTTCCCCAGTTGGGCCACGACCGAGAACATGTGCGGTGTGACGCAAACACAGCCGCCGTCAGGTTCCGGCAAGGGGACGGAAGCTGAGACAGCCGCAGGGTTTTCGGTGCGGGGCAGAGTATTCACCCGACGGGACACATGGTATTGCTCCCGAGGCCCCCTGGTCAGAAAGCATCTGAGCGAGGAAACCAGGAATTACGGCGCCAGCAAACGCTTGCCGGGAGAATGGCGCGCCCCGTGGGCCGCACACGGTCCCTACCAGGGGATGGATTCGCGCATAGTCCATGCTCCATACCGCAGCGCTCGAAAGCTGCGTTACCACAGGCTCCGCACCTTCCTGGCGATCCTGCGGCTATCACCGTCCACGACAAGGGGACATGAAGTATGTCCCTGTGCCGCAGCAGCTGGCTTGACTCTATGTCGGGTGGAACACAGAAGGCATGCCCTGCAAGAGACCCTCGCCCGGTGCACCCGCCGTCGCGTAACTGGCTGGTGCCACGAGTTCGGACAAGCAGGCGATGAATGCACGACCGCCAAGCCTTCAGCGCTCCCCGGACGACGGCACACTACGCCGTCTCTTTCCGTGTTCCCCGGTTCCTGCCTGCTCAGAGGTTCTGTCATGGCCCTTGCGAATACATCACCCCCTGCGGTCGCCAAGGCCGCGCTGAAGGAAGACTTCCCCGGCTGGCGGATCATCGTGTCCGACGAGGGCCGCTGGTGGGGCCAGCTCTGGCCGCTGCCCCGCGACCAGTTCAACCGCGTGAACCTGGTCGACGCCGACACCGCCGAGGACCTGCGCGCCGAGCTCGCCCGGGTCGTTGCCGGGAGCGCGCAATGACCGGCCAGGAGCTGACACCAGGCGGGGCGCTGGACTTCGCTCAGGCCAGCCCAGCCCGGACCTACAACGCGCTGCTGAAGGGCCGGACGGCGTACGCGGCGGACCGGGAGGCGGCCGACAAGGTGACCGCGATGGCGCCCGATGCCGGGCAAATCGCGCGGGAGAACTTCCAGTTCGCCGGCCGTGCCGCCGCGTGGGCGGTGGCCGAGTTCGGGATCGGGCAGGTCGCCGATATCGGAGTCGGCGTCCTGGACGCCGACATCGGGCTGCCCAGCGTGGAGGAGTGCGTCCTGCGGGTGGCGCCGGATGCCCGGGTCGTTGCTTTCGACAACGATCCGGTGGTTCTGGCGCATGCCCGTAGTGGCCGTAGCTACGGTCGCGTGCTCCACGGCGACGTCACCGACCTCGACACCGTCTTTGGCAACCCCGAGCTGGGCGAGGCCCTGGACCGGTCGGCCCCGACGGTCGTGGTGCTGGCCGCAGTGCTCCATTTCGTCGCCGACCCGGATGCGGTGATGGCTGACCTTGGGCGGCGGCTGGCGCCCGGCAGTGTGGTGGTGCTTTCCCACGCGACCACCACGGACACCGAGACGCGCCGTGTCGACGGCATGACCAAGGCCTACGACAAGGCCACCAGCCGGATTCGTTTCCGGTCTGAAGAGGAGATTCTGGGGCTGGTCGACGGCTGGGACCTGGTCGACCCTCCCGGGCTGTGCGATGTGGCCGAATGGGGGCTGCCCGGACCGCACGACGGCCAGGTGGGTGAGCACGTCCGGGTCGTCGGCCTGGTCGCCGGCTGGCCCGGCCGCCGCGACCGGGGACGTGAGCGATGATGGCGCGCGCCGCCGAGCGGCCGGCGTTCGGTGAGCTGACCGGCCCGGGTCTTCGGGAACCGTCCACCGCGGTTCCGTGGTGGCCGAGGGTGTGGAACTACCTGGTCGGCGGTAGGGATGCCTTCCATGCTGATCGGGAGTTGGCTGCTGATCTGGAACGGCAGATCCCGGGTATAGCGCGGATCGCTCAGATGCGGCGGCGGGCTCGCCACCGTCTGGTCGAGGGCCTGGTCGGCGCGGGAGCGATCGAGCAGTTGCTGGTCCTGGGTGCGGAGCCGCCGCTGACGATGCCGCCGTTGGGCGAGGTCCACAGCGTCGCGCGGCGGATCAATCCCTCGGCCAGGACTGTCTACGTCACCGGCGATCCTGTTGCCGCGGTGCATGTCCAGGCGCTGATGTGCATTGACCGAAGCTGCGGATGCGTTGAGGCCGCCGTCGATGATCCGGCCGCGGCGCTGTCGGGTGCTTCGAGACTTCTGGATCTGTCTCGTCCGGTCGCGGTGGTGCTGGCCGGCGCGCTGGAACCGCTCGACGACCACGAGGTCGAGGCGTGGCTGCACATCGCCGGGACTGTTCTGGCGCCGGGCAGTCGGCTGGGCATCTCGCATCTGACCGGGCCCACTGTTCTGAGTGTGACGCTGGCGCAGATCTGCGGAATGCATCAGGCGCCGCTGCCGCATCTGCGTGGGCCGGCAGACGTCGCCGCCTTGCTATGTACAGGACCGAGCGAAGAACCGCGGGCCTTCGCCGAACCTTTCCCGGGGATGGGCCCGGATCCTGCCGCGGGGCCTGCGGACGGGCTGGCCGTGTGGTGCGGCACCGTCCAGATCGGAGGTGTTCCGCATGACCGGTCGATCTGTGGTGCGGCCTCGGGCGACTCGTTGGGCGGCCAACCTGTAGGGCGCGCTATGACCTCCGGAGCGCTGCGATGACCATCCCACGCTCCCTTGCCCCGTCCGTCGATGTCCAGGCGCGTCGTTCAGGTCATGCCGCGAGTGGTCGCCCTGACTCGCGTGGCCAGCCCAGCCGGAGCTGCCGAGATCGCCTCCGCTGAGGTGCGGCGCAACAGCCAGCCCCTGTTAACCCCCTTTTCCGTTCCGTCAAGGTGATCATGACTGCTACCGCGCGTTCCTCGACGTCCCCGCCGCCGTCGGCGCAACCTCCGGTGGACCACCAGCGTCCGGCGTGCCCGCCGGGGGCTGGTCAGCTGCCCGAGCGCCGGTGGTTGTGGTGGGCGGGTGCCGTGGCCGCCTGCGTGTTGTTGCTTCACGCCGTTGCCGCGCCCGCGGTGTACCCGGAGGCGGGCGTGTTGGGTCTGGTGGCCGTGTTCGCGGCCCCGTGCTCGGCGGTGCTCGTGCTGGTGGTTTTTGCCCTGCTGTGGCAGCGCGACCGCGATATCCGGGCCTTGCTGGGCAGGAAGGACCAGGGGCTGGTGTCGGCCCGCGAGCGGGCGAATGTGCTGGAGAGCGAGCGTGTGCGCGCCCAGCACGGTGAGCGTTTGGCCGCGGAGGCGGCCCGGCAGTCTGAGCGGCAGATGGTGGAGCAGGCGGTCCTGCACGCCTCCAGCGCGGAGGCCGTCCGGCAGGCGCTGGTGTTCCTGGTGGAGCGGCAGTTGCCCGCCGTGGTCGAAGGGACACCGGCGCCGCCGCTCGTCTTGTCCGAGGACGTGGCCGACCGGGCGACCGCGGAACTGGTCGAGGAGACCGTGGCCGACGTGCTCAGGCTGGTGGGGCGGGAGGCGGGCCGGCGGGAGACGATGCGGCTGGTGGTGGTGGCGCTGGCCCGGCGGCTGCAGGCATCGGCTCTGGAGATCTACGGCGAGGCGATCCAGATGCCGCCGCACGTTCAGCAGGATCCGGGCCTGCTGAAGGCCAATCTGCATGTGCAGCACGCGGCGATGCAGCAGGCCCGGCGGGCCCAAAGCGTGGTGACGCTGGCCGGGGAGTGGCCCGGCCAGCAGTGGCAGGACGATGTGCCGCTGGTGGACGTGGTCCGCTCGGCCGCGGGCCGGATCACCAGTTATCAGCGGGTCCAGGTCACCGGGAACCGGGAGATCGCGATCACTGCCGCGGTGGTCGAGCCGGTGATCCACACGATGGCCGAGCTGCTGGCCAACGCCGCCCAATCCTCCCCGGCGACCACCGCGGTGCAGGTTCAGGTCCGTGAGGTGCAGCGCGGCGCGGTGATCGAGGTCGACGACGCCGGGTTGGGACTGCGCGACCACGAACTGAGCGCGTACCGCGAGATCGCCAGCGGGCACCGCCTGGTGGCGCTGGAGGAGATGGGCGCGGTCCCCCAGACGGGGCTGGCGGTGGTGGGCCAGTACGCGCGGCGGCACGGCCTGGGAGTGGATCTGGCCGAATCGCCCTATGGCGGTATCCGTGCCGTGGTGTTGATCCCGGGGGAACTGCTGACCACCGTGCCCCTGCCCGCCTACCCCGACCAGCACGCCCCAGCACCCGAATCCACCGTGCCCGAGCCTCCACCGCCGGGGCCGGCGGCGGCAGAGGGCGGCCGGCGGGAAAGCAAGGAACTGTCGGCCGGCGACCTGGAGCCGGGGCCTGCCGATCCCGGGCCTGCCGATCCGGACCCTACGCAGACGGTTGACGGGCTCCCTCAGCGGCGCCACCGGCGCGGCGCCACCGCCCCGGTAGCGCAGCCCTCAGCCGCTGGTCCTTCTGCTGAGCGGGAACGCACTCCGGCTGAGGAAGCCGCATGGACCGCCGCCTACATGACCGGGACGCCGACCCGCCCCGACACCCCCGAGCCGGGGCCGGCCCCCGGCTCCGACCCCAAGGATGATCATGTCTGACCAGACCTGGATGCTGGCCGAAGTCCTGAAAGTTCCCGGCGTGATCCATGCGCTGGTGGCCACAGCTGATGGCCTGGTCAAACAGCGTTCGGAGAATCTGCGAGACGACACCGCTGAACGGCTGGCCGCCGCGTGCTCCGGCCTCAACAGCGTGGCCCAGAGTGTGGCCAAGGAACACGCCGGCGACCGGCCGATGCGGCGGGTCGTGCTGGAGCTGGACGGCGCGGTGCTGTTCGTCCGCGGGGCCGGTGACGGCTCACACCTGGCCGTCCTGACCGACCCCAGAGTCGACCCCGGCCTCATCGCCCAGCAGATGGGTTCCCAGGTCCAGAAGATCGGCGAAAGCAACCTGGCCACTCCCGCCCGCAGCCCAGCCCACGGCGCAGTACCTGGTGCCGGGCCCACCGGGGGGATCAGCCCGTGAAGAGCCCCTCAGACCGTGACCCGGCCCGTGGCCGGCCGCCAGACCCATCGGCGAGTGAGCAGCCGGATCCGGTGGTTCCGGTGTACGTCATCACCCATGGCCGGGCCGCGCCGACCCGTAACACGCTGCAGCCCGAAACGCTCCTGCTCGCCGCCGATCCGGGCGCGGACGGCCACCCCGACGGCGGCCGTTCCTCGCTGCGGGGACCGGACCGGGCGCTGCCGGTCACCGCGACGCGCGAGCAGGTCGCTTTGCTGCGGCTGTGCCAGGTGCAGTTGTCGGTCGCCGAGGTCGCGGCGTATCTGCGGCTGCCGGTCAGTGCCGTGACGGTGGTCGCCGCCGACCTGATCGACGGCGGTCACCTCATCTTCCGGGCCCCAGCGTCCCGGACCGATCTTGAGATCTTGAAGGAGGTGCTCGATGGTCTCCGCAACCTCGTCTGACCCCGTCGACCACGCTGCGGCGGGCCTGGTGGGCTCGGCTCCCGCTGCGGTCCCGTCCTCGGTCCGGCATTCGGTGAAGATTCTGGTGGTCGGCGGGTTCGGGGTCGGCAAGACGACACTGATCGGGTCGGTCAGCGAGATCGCCCCGCTGCGGACCGAGGAACCCATGACCACCGCCAGCGTCGGCGTGGACGACTTGGAACGGCTGGAGAACAAGACCGCGACCACGGTCGCCATGGATTTCGGGCGCATCACCCTGTCGGACCAGCTGGTGCTCTACTTGTTCGGTACCCCCGGCCAGCAGCGATTCTGGCCGCTCTGGCAGGGCCTGGCCACCGGCGCGCTAGGCGCCCTGGTCCTGGTCGACACCCGCCGCCTAGCGGCGTCGTTCTCTGCCATCGACCAGCTGGAACAGCACCACCCGGACCTGCCCTTGGCCGTCGCGGTCAACCAGTTCCCCGACAGCCCCACCGTCGACCACGACCAGCTACGCCAGGCGCTGGACCTGCAACCAGGCACCCCGCTGACCGACTGCGACGCCCGCCAGCGCGGCTCGGCAGCCGGCTCGCTGATCAGCCTGGTCGACCACATCTACCGCCCTGTCCCCACCGCCCCTTCTCCTCGGTAAC
>NZ_SMLC01000055.1 GCF_004349245.1 Actinomadura sp. 6K520
TGGAGTCGGCGAGGATCGCGATCTCGGTGGGGCGGGGCTCGGCGTCTCCGCTTCGGCGGCGAACTGCCCCGTCCACGGCCCCTCTTCCGCCGTGCCCGGAGGCTGGCCGCCGTTCTCCGGTGCCGCGGCGGGCTCCGGGACGGCCGGCGCCTGCTCCTCCATCGCCGCCGGTTCGTTCTCGGCGGCGGGCTCCGGGACGGGCGCGGGCACGGGCGGCGCCTGCGCGTACGCCGGAGCGGGCATCTCGAACACGGCCGCCTCCGGCGCGGACCGGACCGGCGGGACGGGCACGTCGGTGACGGTGTTCGAGGTCGCCGGTCCGTCGGTGACGGTGTTCGAGGCGGCCTCGCCGTCCAGGCCGGGGACCGGGGAATCCTGGAAGGTCACGTCCAGGTCGTCCTCGACATCGTCTTCGACGAGAGCGTCCTGCGGGACGTCCTGAAGCGTCGCTCCGGAGCCGACGAGGCCGTCCACGGGCCGGTCGACGAAGGTCTCCTCGGGGCCCGGCGCGGCGGTTCCGGGCTCGGCGGCCCGGCCGCGGACGCGGAACTCGGCGGTCGTCTTGTGGTCCGGGGGAACATACCCGGGCTCCTCGCCGCTCAACTCGTCACCCCTCCAGTCGTCGATCTCATGGAGTCCGACGACGGACGCGGCGATTCGGTTCAGAGGTACCGCAAAGCGGTCAGCCGGCGGGGGTCGGCTCCAGGCCGCGGCGGGCCGCCTGGCGCAGCTGCCGGTTGAGCGTGTCGGTGATCAGCTCGATCGCGTCCGGGCTGGTGGCGTTCTGGGCGCCGCTGAGCCAGCGGGTGGCCTCGGCCAGCAGGTCCTCGGCCGAGACCGAGTCGTCGGCGGCGCCCGCGTCCGCCCGCCGCCCGAGGACGGCGCCGAGCCGCAGCGCGGCGGCGGGACGGCCGGACTCGGCGGCGCGCCGGTACCAGTTCGCGGCCTGCTTCAGATCGCCCTCGCGCTCGTACATCTCCCCGAGACCGAAGGCCACGTCCGTCCATGTGCCGTCCGTCGGACGCCCAAGATCCTCGGGGCTCCAGCGTCGGACAGGCATACGATCACTCCGGTGGTTCGGGTCGGTGCATGACGGCGCGCGGAAGGCTCGCACGCGCCGTGCCGAACCCATGGTGGACGCTCCACCCGAAATCCGCCACCGCTTTCGCCATGTTTGGCGAAATTCCTCCGCATGCATTCCGTTACCGGCGCAAAGACCCCCGTTCAGGCGAACGACCGGTTTCCGCCATCCGAGTAGCCCATTGCCCGACCATTGTCACCGGCGGGGCCGGACCACGGCGGCGAAGGCGGCTACCGCGCAGACCAGAGTAACGGGGGTGGGCGCCCCGACACGGCGGCCGATCTCCGCGGTGACGAGCAGAGCCGCTCCGCCCGCCACCAGGGCGCCCACGAGGTCCACGGGGGGCGGTGATGAGGGGGCGTCGGCGTGCCACACCCGCGTCAGGACCAGACGCGGGTGCGCGTGCGCGGTCGGGAACTCAGACCACTCCGTCGGCGCCCGTGTCGCTGCCGCACCCTGCATAGCCGCCTCGCGCGGTGCCTCTCTTCGGCCATCGCTTTCCATCTCGGCTCTCCTCACCGGACTCGTGACTGCCGAGCCCCTGCGGCGACGGGTGATTCGGTTTCAACGGCGGCCTCGGCCGATGCCGGCGCCATGACCGGCACCGCAGTGCTTCGTACGACCACGTTGACCAGGAGTCCCGAGCGCCCACCGGTCGGCTCGCCGCCGACCAGTCGCCCTCGGAACACCTGGGCGCCGGCGGACCGCCCGAGGGCCAGCACGTAGCACGCGAAGGACAGGAAGACGAACGCCGGGACGAGTACCCACAGGTAGAGGGCCAGGTTGTCGATCATTTCCACGCTCCTCTCAGCGGGGTGCCGAGGGCGAAACCGATCAGCCCGACCAGACGGAGGGAACCCCTGACAACCTGTTGATCCCCTCGATAGGATTGAACTCTTCGGTGGGTCTGGACTGGCTTACTAGGGTTTTGCCCTATCAGAGGTGTAACCACCTTCAGACAGGGCAAAACCTGATCATCGGTATCAATATGTCTGATTGCAATCAGAGGTCGTCATGGCGGAGATGCGCCCCAAGTACATGCGGATCGCGGCGGACCTGCAGGGACAGATCGAGGAGGGCGTCCTGGCGCCCGGCGATCAGCTGCCTCCGGAAAAGGAACTGGCCAGCCACTGGGATGTCTCAGCGAACACGATCAAGAAGGCCGTGAACGAGCTGCGCAAGGGCGGCCACGTCGAGACCGTCCCACAGAAGGGCAGCTTCGTCACCAAGCCGGTCCAGCCGTTCGTCATCACCCTCAACCACATGGATCTAGGGGAGGACGACGTTCCCGGACGGGGCTTCGGCGGAGGGGAAGGTAAAGCGTTCGTCGCGGAGGCGAAGCGCCAAAAACACGAGGCGCACTTCTCGGAACCGACGGTCGAGGTCATCGACGCGAAGGAGGCGCAGATCAAGGCGCTGGGCATCCCCTCGAACCAGCCGCATCCGCAGGTCGTCCGCCGGTCACAGGAACGATTTGTCGGCGGCAAGCCGAACTCGCTTCAGCACTCGTACTTCCGACTGGAACTGGCGATCAAGGCGCAGGCCCTGATCAAGACGGTGGACATCGGGGAGGGCACTGTCGCCTACCTGCAGAGCCACGGCCACGTGCAGACCGGCTACGAGGACGAGTTCGACGCTCGCCCGCCAACGGCGGAGGAGCTGAAGTTCTTCGGCCTCTCCAAGGACAGTCTTGCCGTGATCGAACACAGACGGACTGCCTACGATCAGAACGGCGAACCGTTCCGCCTCACGGTTACCATCTATAAGCCTGGCACCAACAAAATCCGCTTCATCGCCGGAGAGGTGCCTCACGAGGTATGGGAACGCGGTTCCTGACTCGTCTCCATCCATCAGCGACACCATCATCCACAAAGGACCAAGATGTCCGTTTCTATGATCCCGGCCCATCACCCGGACCCGGAAGTCGACACCGCGCACGGCTACGTCGCGAACATGACGCAAACGCTTGCCGCCAGAGGCATCCCGGTGAGCGACGTCTGGCTCGACCCGAAGGGTCCCGTGGACGCAACCATCATCACCGGTAAGAACGCGCTCGTGTGGGACGAGTGGACCGGTTGGAGGATCGGTATCTACCTGTCCGGGCGGCAAGGCGTGCGCACCGTCCTCAAGGACCCGCGACAGCTTGGCGGCGGCGTGCTGGCGTCATCGCTCGCTATCGCCGACCTCGTCACGAGCGGTTCGTCTCTTCCGCTGGTGACGCGGCAGCCGCACGCGCGCGACGGGCTGTTCGACACGCTCCGCCGCTTCTGATCCGCAAACCGGTCGTGGCCGTCCATCCGGCCACGACCGGCCAAAGTGCCCCGATAGCAACCACCGGCCGCCGGGAAGGAAGCACATCGTGGCCCGCACAACCCCTCGCCGCTGGCGCGACATCGCCAGTGACCTGCTCCAGCGCATCGAGGCCGGCGACCTCTCTCCCGGAGACGGCAAATTTGGCCGGCGCCGCCTCCCGCCTGAGAAGGAGCTGGAGGCCTACTACGGCGCGTCCCGCAACACCGTCCGGGAGGCGCTGTCCTGGCTGCAGCAGCAGGGATTCGTCGTCTCCGAGCAGGGCAAGGGGACCTTCGTCGTCCACCGCCCAAACATCGTCCACGTCACGCTGTCGGCGGCCGAGCTGGGGCTCGCGCCGGGCAACAGGTCGGGTCAGTGGTACAACCGGGACGCCTTCATTCCCGCGAACCGCGAAGTGACGGTGTCCCCGGTCAAGGTGGAGGTCCAGGAGGGCACGAAGGTCATCGCCCGGTACCTGCAGAGCAACCCGGGTTCGGAGTTCGTCTCCCGCCACCAGGAACTGTTCTTCGACGAGCGGCCCTGGGCCCTGCAGACATCGTTCTACCCGCTCAGCTTCGCCACCGAAGGCGCGTCCCGGCTGCTCTCCCCCCGTGACATCCCCGAAGGCGCGGTCGCCTACCTCGGCGAGACGCTCGGCTACAGCGAGGTCGGCTTCCACGACGAGATTAGGGCCCGGATCCCGGACGAGAACGAGAAGCGCTTCTTCAACCTCGGCGACTCCGCCGCCGACGTCGTCTTCGAGACCGTCCGGACGGCGTACTCCCCCGACGGCAAGGCGTTCCGGCTCACCGTGACGGTATGGCCGGCCGACCGCACGCGGCTGCACTACAACCATGGGCAGGTCCCCGACGATGTTCTCTGGGCGCCGGGCTCGGAAGCACCTCCGAGCCATCCGCCCGAATCACCGCCGGTCGAAGGCGCCGCGAGCGACTGATTCGGCGGCTGTTCTTTCTCCTCGGAGTTCAGGAGCACGTGGACACAGCGACCAGACCTCACCGGCGTCCTCGAATCCCCTACACCGGTTACTGCCTTCGCATCGCCCGCCCCGACGAACTCGACTCCATCCTCGGGCTCATCGACCACGCGGCCGCATGGGTGCGAGAGAAGAAGAACACGCGACAGTGGGCCCGGCCGTGGCCCAGCCGGGACGGCCGTCAGAAGCGCGTCTACGAGGCCCTGGTTAACCGGGAGACGTGGCTGCTGTCCGATAGGGAACGGCCGATCGGCACTGTCAGCATCAGACTGCTCGGCCACGAAGAGCTCTGGACCGCGCAGGAGCGCGAGACCGCGGCCGTCTACCTCCACCGTCTCGTCATCCACCGTGCTTATGCCGGCCTCGGCCTGGGCGCCGAGCTGATCGATTGGGCCGGGCGCAAGGGAGCTTCCCAGCAGCGGAAGGCCGAGCTGATCCGCATCGACGTCTGGACCGACAACACCGAACTCCACGACTATTACCGCCGCCTGGGCTTCAAAGACGTCGCCATCCGCACCACCAGCGACAACATCCCCTCAGGCGCCCTCTTCGAAAGACCGCTCCACACGACCGCGGTCACCCGGATCACCGAACGGCACCGGCCGTAGGAGATGCCCGGCCGGCGGGTGTGGTCAGACGAAGCGGACGAGCATCAGGTCGCTGTCGGGGGTTTCGCGCCAATAGACCGCGCCGGGTTCGCGGGACATGTTCTCGACCTCGTTGGCGATGATCAGCGCGCGGTTGATGCAGTCGGTCTTGTTGTAGCCGGTCAGTTCCTGGAGGCGCTGGAGGGCCTGGACGGCCTTGCCGGTGAGGTTGATCGTCACGCGCTCGCCCTGCGGGATCGCCTCGGCGCGGTGGGGGTCGTCGGCGTCCATGGTTCCACCCGAGTTGTCGGAGGCTGCTCGAGAGTTCGTCATGAGCGCGTACTCCAATCGGGGGCGGAGGCCGGTCCGGCGGGAGGCGCCGGGGCCGCCGCCGGTGAGGCGAGGATACAGCCTTCCGTCAGCAAACCCATGCCCCTGGTACAGGGTGCACGTTAGTGCTTCCCCTGCTCTCCACCCCGGAAACCTCCGCCATCTCGACTTCGCTTGATTGTCGCCATCAGGCTAGCTCATAGTCACCTGATTTCGTACATCAAATGTATGGTCTTTGTATGACCGCGGTTGTAGCCTCGGGGTTGGGAGAAGTGGGGACACGACGAACGCCGGGATGGCGGCGTACACTACGCCGCACCTTCCCGGGGGAAGGACTGATTCGTGAGCACCGACCGTTCCGCGGCGCGGCTGTGGAGGCAGGCGACCTCCCACGGCGGCGCCGGCCTGCTGAACGCGAAGGTCACGACCCCCGTGACGCTCCTCGCCGTCCTGCTCGGATACGCGCTGGACGGCTCGCCGGGCGCGATGGTCGTCGGCGGCCTGACGTTCCTGTCGTTTCCCGCGGTGACCATGACGAACGCGTTCGTCCAGTACCTGCGGGCCGGGTCGCTGCGGGAGACGAGCGGGCCGCCGCCCGCTCCCCCGCCTTCCGTCGCCGGCCGCCTCCAGGTGGCCGAGCACCTGCCCCTGCCCGGCCGCTCCCATGGCGGGACGACGTTCTGGGGAGCGCTGAGCCCGGACGAGCGGCAGGCGCTGTACGCGGTGGCGCGCCCCCACACGTACGGCAAGGAGGACGTGCTCTGCCGCGAGGGCGGGCCCGCCGGCGAGGTCATCGTGATCCTGTCCGGCTGGACGCGGGTGTCGGTCGAGGAGGGCCCCGAGCAGCGGATCATCGCGTTCCGGGGCGCGGGCGAGCTGGTCGGCGAGCGGGCCGCGCTGATGGTCAAGGACCGGTCCGCCACCGTCACCGCGGAAGGCGACGTCCAGGTGCTCCGTGTCGGTGCCAGGGACTTCTCCGCCTTCCTGGACGGGAACCCGCGCGTCCGCGGCGTCCTGGAGCAGCAGGTCTACCGGCGGCAGATCGAGCGGCCCGCGCAGGGCGTCCTGCCCGAGTGGTCGGGGGGCAACTGCACCGTGCTGATCACCGACATCACCGGGTTCAGCTCGCCGGCGCGCACCGACGCCGACCGCAGGGACGTGCTGGAGACCATGTACCGGCTCCTGGACGAGGCGTTCACCGCCTCGGGCCTCGCCCTCTCGGACTTCTACCAGGAGGACCGCGGCGACGGCGCCCTCATCGTCGTCCCGCCGACCACGCCGACCGAGGCGGTCGTCGACCCGATGCTCGCGCACCTGGCCGCGGCGCTGCGCCGGCACAACCGCCGCGCCGCCGAGGCCACCCGGATGCAGCTGCGGGCCGCGCTGCACGTGGGTCCCGTGCAGCGCGGCCCGAAGGGCGTCTCCGGCATCTCGATCATCACCGCCCGCCGGATGGTGGACGCGCCCGCGGTGAAGAAGCGCGTCGCCGAGACGGGCGCCGACCTCGCCTTCGTCGCCTCCGACTTCGTGTTCGAGAACGTGATCACGTCCGCCCCGGGCTTCGTCGACCCCGGCCGCTACGCACGCGTGCGGGTCCGGCTGAAGGAGACGTCGCTGTCGGCGTGGCTCACGCTGGAAGGCGGAGAATCGCAGCTCAGAGCCGTCTGAGGCCGGTCAGGTGGCCACCAGGTCCCGGTAGTCGGGGTGCTTGTCGATCCACCCCTTGATGAACGGGCACAGCGGGACGACGGAGAGGTTCTTCGCCCGGAGGTCGTCCAGGACGCCGCGGGCGAGCGAACCGCCCACGCCCTTGCCCTTGAACGCCGGGTCCACCTCGGTGTGGTCGAGGGAGACCTTGCCATCGCTCTTCCGGTACGTGACGAACCCGGCCGGTTCCCCGTCCAGCCTGATCTCGTAGCGGCTCTGCCCGGCGTTGTCGCTGATCTCGGTGCTCATGGTCCCGACAATGCGTGCCGTGCCCGATTGATTCCCTCAGCCCGCGTCGTATCCCGCGCGGAGCAGGCAGTAGGTGACGGCCTCCTCAAGGGCCTGCCAGGAAGCGGCGATGACGTTGTCCTCCACGCCGACCGTGCCCCACTCGCGTTCACCGTCGCCGGACTCGATGAGGACCCTGGTGCGGGCGTCGGTGCCGTGCGCGCCCTCCAGGATGCGGACCTTGTAGTCGACGAGCTCCAGCCGCGCCAGCTCCGGGTAGAGGCGGCCGAGCGCGATCCGCAGCGCGTTGTCGAGGGCGTTGACGGGGCCGTTGCCCTCGCCGGTCGCGATGATCCGCTCGCCCTTGGCGTGCAGCTTGACGGTCGCCTCGCTGACCATGGACCCGTCGGGACGGCGCTCCACGATCGACCGCCACGACTCGACCTCGAAGTGCCGCTGCCGGACGCCGGTCAGCTCCTCGCGCAGCAGCAGTTCGAAGGAGGCGTCCGCGGCCTCGAAGGTGTAGCCGGTGTTCTCCAGGTCCTTGACCTTGTCGACGACGGCCTTGGCCTTCTCCCCGGACAGGTCGTAGCCCAGCTCGCGGCCCTTGAGCTCGACCGACGCCCGTCCGGCCATGCTGGATACCAGCATCCGCATGTCGTTGCCGACGGCGGCCGGGTCGATGTGCTGGTACAGGTCCGGGTCGACCTTGACGGCGGAGGCGTGCAGGCCGGCCTTGTGGGCGAACGCCGACAGCCCCACGTACGGCTGCTGCGAGGCGGGCGCGATGTTGGTGACCTCGGAGACGGCGTGCGCGATACGGGTCATCTCGCCGAGCTGCGCGTCGGTGACGAGGGTCATGCCCCGCTTGAGCTGCAGGTTCCCGACGACCGTGAACAGGTTGGCGTTGCCGCTGCGCTCGCCGTACCCGTTCGCGCAGCCCTGGACGTGGGTGGCGCCGGCCTTGACGGCGGCGAGGGAGTTGGCCACCGCGCAGCCCGAGTCGTCGTGGCAGTGGATCCCGACGCGGACCCCGGCGGAGACGACGTCGTGGACGACCTCGGCCAGCTCGTCCGGCAGCATGCCGCCGTTGGTGTCGCAGAGCGCGACGACGTCGGCGCCCGCCTCGGCGGCGGTGCGGACGGCCTCCAGCGCGTAGGCGCGGTTGGCCTTGTAGCCGTCGAAGAAGTGCTCGGCGTCCAGGAAGACTCGTTGGCCCTCCGCACGCAGGTGGGAGACCGTGTCGCGGATCATCGCGAGGTTCTCCGCCAGCGTCGTGCGGAGGGCCAGCTCGACGTGCCTGTCGTGACTCTTGGCGACCAGGGTCACGACGGGCGCGCCGGATTCGCGCAGCGCGGCCACCTGCGGGTCGTCGGCGGCCTTGACACCGGCCCGGCGGGTCGCGCCGAACGCGGTGAGCTGCGCGTGCCTCAGGTCCAGCTCGGTCCGAGCACGCCTGAAGAACTCGGTGTCCCTGGGATTGGCGCCGGGCCAGCCGCCCTCGATGAAACCGACGCCCAGGTCGTCCAGGTGCCGCGCGATGGCGAGCTTGTCGGGCACGGAGAGGTTGAGCCCCTCCTGCTGTGCGCCGTCGCGCAGGGTGGTGTCGTAGACATGGAACGCGTCGCCTTGCATGGTCGAGCCCCCAAGGGAGTGATCAGCGCCAGGGCACAAAAAAGACCCCTCACGGACGTGAGAGGTCTGCGCGCCGGCGTCGTCCAGTTAGCTGCTGCCGGCGCGCCAGCCGATAATCACGAGGCTGTGGCGCATGATGACGTCCAGTCTGCCACACGGGTCGCGGTGCTCGTGCCGTCCGTCCGGATGCTGAGACGGCGATTCCCCGGCGCACATGGCGCCGGGGCTGCGCGAACGTGGAGATCAGACGATTCCGTGGACCCAGCCGTAGGGGTCGGGACGGGTGCCGTACTGGATGCCGACCAGTTCCCCGCGGAGCCGCATCGACACCTCGCCGGGCTCGCCGTCCCCGATCGTCCACTCGCGGTCGGCGCCCTTCACCCGGCCGACCGGGCTGATGATCGCGGCGGTGCCGCAGCCGAACACCTCGGTGATCTCGCCGGACTCGCAGCCGGACTGCCACTCCTCGATGCTGATCTTGCCCTCCTCGGCGGGGATGCCGAGGTCGGGGGCCAGCTTGAGCATGGAGTCGCGGGTGACGCCGGCGAGGAGCGTCCCGGTGAGCGCGGGGGTGAGGATGCGGGCCCGCGCGCCGGACCCGTAGACGAACATGAGGTTCATCGAGCCGACCTCCTCGACCCAGCGGTGCTCCACCGCGTCGAGCCAGACGACCTGGTCGCAGCCCTGCTCGACGGCCTCGGCCTGCCCGGCGAACGAGGCCGCGTAGTTGCCGCCGAACTTCGCCTCGCCGGTGCCGCCCTGCGCCGCGCGGGTGTAGTTCTGCGACAGCCACACCGAGACGGGCTTGATCCCGCGCGGGTAGTACAGCCCGGACGGGGACGCGATGACCGCGAACAGGAACTCGTCCGCGGGGCTGTTGACGCCGAGCGCGCGGGTGGTCGCGAACATGAACGGCCGCAGGTAGAGGCTGTGGCCCTCGGTGTCGGGGACCCAGTCCTTGTCGGTGCGGACGAGGAGCTCGATCGCGGCCACGAACAGCTGCTCGGGGATCTCGGGCATCGCCATCCGGCGGGCCGAGCGATTCATCCGGGCCGCGTTCATGTACGGCCGGAAGGTGACGATCGACCCGTCCGGCTGCTTGTACGCCTTGAGGCCCTCGAAGAGCTCCTGCGCGTAGTGGAACACCTGGCTGGCCGGGTCCATGGGGATCGGCCCGTACGGTTCGAGCCGCGCGTCGTGCCAGCCCCGGTCCGCCGAGTACCGGATGGTGACCATGTGGTCGGTGAAGTGCCGCCCGAAGCCGGGGTCGGCCAGGACGCGCTCGCGTTCGGCGGCGCTCGCCGGCCGCTCGTTGCGCGTGATCTCGAAGTCCAGGGTGCTGGTCATCGCGGTTCGTCCTCTCGCGGATCGCCGGGGCGGCCCCTTTGCCGCTTCGGCTTCCTTAGTCCCTATTGTCGTACTTCGTCTAGTCCCACTCCTCAACTGCGCGGCGCGCACGAAAAACCGGGCGCGCCGCGTGGCACGCCCGGAGTGCTCGGTTCCGGCGGAGGCGTGCCCCTAGCCGGTTACTCGCTTGGCGATCGCGTCGCCGATCTGTGCGGTCGAGCGGGCGCCGAGACCGGCGCGCTCGGCCAGGTCGTCGGAGACGGCCTGCTCCACGCGGCGGGCCGCGTCAGCCGCGCCGACGTGGTCGAGCAGCATCGCGACCGACAGGATCGTGGCGGTCGGGTCGGCCTTGCCCTGCCCGGCGATGTCGGGCGCGCTGCCGTGCACCGGCTCGAACATCGACGGAGCGGTGCGGTCGGGGTTGACGTTGCCGGACGCGGCGAGCCCGATGCCGCCGGCGATCGCGGCCCCGATGTCGGTGATGATGTCGCCGAACAGGTTGTCGGTGACGACCACGTCGAACCGCTGCGGCTGGTTCACGAAGAACATCGTCGCCGCGTCCACGTGCACGTAGTCGGTGGCGACCTGCGGGTACTCCTCGCCCACCCGCCTGAGGACGCGCTGGTAGAGGTCGCCCGCGAACGTGAGGACATTGTCCTTGTGGACGAGGGTCAGCTTCCTGCGCGGCCGGGACGCGGCCACCTCGAACGCGTACCGGACGACCCGCTCCACGCCGTAGGCGGTGTTCACGCTCTCCTGCGTGGCGACCTCGTGCGGGGTCCCCTTGCGCAGCACGCCGCCGACACCGGTGTAGGGGCCCTCGGTGCCCTCCCGGACGACGACCATGTCGATGTCGTCCGGCTTCACACCAGCCAGCGGCGTGGTGACGCCCGGGAAGAGCTTCACCGGGCGCAGGTTGACGTAGTGGTCCAGTTCGAACCGGGTCCGCAGCAGCAGCCCGCGCTCCAGGACGCCGCTCGGCACGCTCGGGTCGCCGACGGCGCCCAGGAGGATGACCTCCTGCTCGCGCAGCTCGCCGAGGACCGCGTCGGGCAGCGTCTCGCCCGTCCGGTGCCAGCGGGCGGCGCCCAGGTCGTAGGAGGTCTGCTCGAACGCGAGACCGCTGGACGGGGCGACGGCCTCAAGGACCTTGAGCCCCTCGGCGACGACCTCGGGACCGATGCCGTCACCCGGAATGACGGCCAGGCGAATGCTGCGGGAAGCCATGCGCGCACTCTACTGCAAACGTCTCACTGCTTGGGCCCTCATCTCAGATTCCGGGACAAGAGCCCGCAATCACCGCACATACCCCCACCAGGGGCGCGGTAGTAGAGGCAGCAGTTGCGCCGGACGAACCCCTCCGCCCCGAAGTGCCCGGCATCGGCCAGCGGTGCACGCCCGAGCAACTCGCGCACCAGCTCGGCCCGGAACCCCCCGGGCGGCCCCACGTTGAGGCTCCCGGCAAGCGCGGACGCAGCGTTACCCCAAACCAGCCCGTCCGCAAGCGAAACGAACCTCAGCATCATCTCGCGCAAGGGCCTGAGATGACCGTCCACGACCATGGGATGAATGAGGTCGGCGGCCTGCCCGACCTCGGCTACCCGCCACCCGCGCGGATCGGCGAGCCCCAGCGCGACGGATTCGCCTGGCGCCCAGCGCCAGTGCAGACCCGCCAGGTCGGGAACGATCCCGCGCGCGGCCGCCGCGACCACGGGCGACCACAACCGTGACGCAAGCCCTTGCAGAAGGATGGACGCGGCGACACGCCGTTCCTCCGTACCGAGCCGCTCCCCGCAATCCATGGTCGCGGCGAAGAGCCGTTCGGCGTCCGGAAAGCGGCGCCAGGCCACACCGGCGACCTCCGCCGGGCCGGTAATGATCTCGAAGTACGGCCCGAGCGCGGCGACGTCACCGAGCACTTCTGCAACGTCGTCCCGGCCGGCTTCGCGCAACATGCCACCAGTCTGGCGGCCCGGGCACGCCCCTGCCGAACCGACCTCGCGCAAGCGCCCGGACGCCGAGGGCAATTCGACGAACTCAGTCCGCGCGGCGGTCCAGGGCCGTCTGCAGAGCGCGGGCGGCCTCTTCCTGGGCGTCGTCTTCGGGCTTGTTGGTCCAGGTGTCGTTCATGATGATTCGCTCCGATCGCTGGGCTGGTGCCAGAGGGCCGCCGGGATGCCGTGGTTCGCACGGTCCGGCGTGGACATCGGGCTGACGGCCAGGCAGAGCCTCCGCAGCGGGTGCCGGCCTGCCGATGTTCAGGCCCCGCTGCGGCAGCGAAGGATTACCACGAAGCGCCGCATGATTACCTGCGAGGTTACCCGCCATCACGGGTGGTTGTCCCGACTCGTGGCCAAGAATCTCAGCATTTGAGATGCGGCGCGGCGCGCGGGACGCCACGGGCGGGCGCCCGCAAGCGCCCGCCCGTGACTTTCGGCCCAGTGTCGTGGTCAGCCGTCCAGGTCCACGCGGCGGCCCATGTCGGCGCCGACCTCGCGGGTGATGGCGTCGATGAGCTGCGGGCCGATGGCGGAGTCGACGGTCAGCGCGATCAGCGCCTTGCCGCCCTTGACGTCCCGGCCGACCTGCATGCTCGCGATGTTGACCTGCGCGTCGCCGAGCAGCCTGCCGACCGAGCCGACGATTCCGGGGCGGTCGACGTAGGAGAAGAACGCCATGTGCTCGGTCGGGACGAGCTCCATGTCGTAGCCGTTGATCTCGATGATCCGCTCGGCGTGCTTGGGGCCGGTGAGAGTGCCGGACACCGACACGACCGAGCCGTCCGACATCGTGCCGCGCACCTGCACGACGTTGCGCCAGTCGGGGCTGTCCTCGCTGGTGGTGAGGGTGACCTCGACGCCGCGGTCGCGGGCCAGCAGCGGCGCGTTGACGAACGTCACCGTCTCCTCGATCACGTCGACGAACACGCCCTTGAGCGCGGCGAGCTCCAGGACCTTGACGTCGTGCTCGGCGATCTCGCCGCGGACCACCACGTCCAGCCGGACCGGGACGCCGCCGGCGAGGGCGGTGAAGATGCGGCCGAGCTTCTCGGCGAGCGGCAGGCCGGGCTTGACGTCCTCGGCGACCGCGCCGCCCTGCACGTTCACCGCGTCCGGCACGAACTCGCCGGACAGCGCGAGCTTCACCGAGCGGGCGACCTGGGTGCCCGCCTTCTCCTGCGCCTCGTGGGTGCTGGCGCCGAGGTGCGGGGTGACGACGACGTTGTCGTGCTGGAACAGCGGGCTGTCGGTGCAGGGCTCGGTGCTGAACACGTCGATGCCGGCGCCGGCGACCCGGCCGTCCTTGAGGGCGACCTCCAGCGCCGCCTCGTCCACGATCCCGCCGCGGGCGGCGTTGACGATCCGCACGGTCGGCTTGACCTTCTGCAGCTCGCGGTCGCCGATGAGGCCGAGGGTCTCGGGCGTCTTCGGCAGGTGGACGGTGATGAAGTCGCTCTCGCGGAGCAGCTCGTCCAGCGTGACGAGTTTCACGCCGAGCTGGGCGGCGCGGGCCGCCTGGACGTACGGGTCGTACGCGAGCACGTTCATGTCGAAGGCGGCGAGGCGCTGGGCGACGAGGACGCCGATGCGGCCGAGGCCGAGGACGCCGACGGTCTTGCCCTGCAGCTCCACGCCGGTGTACTTGGAGCGCTTCCATTCCCCCTGCTTGAGGGCGGTGTGGCCCTGGGGAACGTTCCGCGCGGTCGCCAGCAGCAGCGCGACGGCGTGCTCGGCGGCGGTGACGATGTTGGACGTCGGCGCGTTGACGACCATGACGCCGGCCTTGGTGGCGGCCTCGACGTCGACGTTGTCGAGGCCGACGCCGGCGCGGGCGACGACCCGCAGCTTCCTGGCGTGCTGGAACACCTCGGCGGTGACCTTGGTGGCGCTTCGCACGATGATCGCGTCGACGTCGGCGACGGCGGGCAGCAGCTGCTCCCGGTCACCGCCGTCGACGTGGCGGACCTCGTAGTCGGCCTCCAGCACGGCGATCCCGGCCGGTGAGAGTTCTTCTGCGACGAGGACGACGGGCTTGCTCAAGGAAACGTTCCTTCGGAAGTGGATGTTCGTGTGGTGTGTGCAGGTGAAGTCGCGGGTCACCTCGTCGTGCCCTCGCCCCCACGGGAGTCTATCTCCCGGTGGAGGGCGGGTTTCCCGGCAGGGAGACACCCACCGGTAACTCCGGTTCGTCCCGTGTCGGCTCAGGCCGCGTTCGGCTCCGGCACCGCGGCCAGGACGGACGCCACGCGCTCGGCGTCGGCGACGTGGACGTGCGGCACGTCCAGGAACACCCGCAGCGGCCCCGCCGGAAGGCCCAGCTCGTCGGAGACCCGGAGCTGGACCTCGCGGAGCGGGATGTAGGCCAGGTACGCCCGGTACACGTTCTGCGACCGGAACATCGCCGTCATGATCAGCCGGTAGCCGCGGATGCGGAACGACAGCGCCGTGAGGCACGGCAGCCCCTCCGCCGGCTCGCCCGGGATCGTCAGGGAGATCCACGCGCTGGTCGTCCACGGCCGGGCGCGCAGCAGATCCACCACCCAGCGGATCTGGTCGTGGCCCTGGAGGTCGTGCAGCCTCGGCCAGTAGCGTCCCGGGACGTTGCGGCGCGTGCGCTCCTGCGCGCGCCGCACGAGCCGGGTCCGGTCGCCGTGCTCGTGGAGGATCGGGTCCTCCCAGCTCAGCGAGGAGATCTCGAACAGCACCGGCGGGCCCTCGATGATCGGCCCGGCGTCCTCCATGCCGGCCTCGCCGGCCGCCCAGACGTGCCGCAGGACGCCGATCCACGCCTGCCCGCAGGTCTCCCAGCGCCGGACGGCCCTGTCGTCTCGCGCCTGCACGTCACGACTCCCCGCCGCAATTCGTCCCATGACCCATGGCGCGGATCCGGTAATTGCCCGCCGGTGACTTTGACCGGACGAAGACGAATTCCACCCTGCCTCCGGCCTGTGACCCTCCGTCGTTCCTGAACAGCATCACACCACTCATGCGCTCCGCCCCAACACCCGCTCCGGCGGCGGTCACATGAACGTTCGCGCAGGTTCACCCCGCGCCGGCCGCGGCCGTCACGGCTTTCTTCAAGTATCAGGCAAAGCGCGCCGAAAGGATAGGGTAATTTATCGGCAAGGTACCTTCACCGGCATTCTGACGCGTGCCATGGGCACCAGTCACCTGGACAATCTGTCCAAAAACCGTGTTTATCGGCATCGCGAGTCGGCGACGGCACTCCCGGCCGCGATCGCTCCGGCACCGCGCCGCCAGGCCGCTCGGCACGGGGGCCGTTGTCGCGGGACGGGCAGGTCTCCATGGCCGGACGGCCATATAGAACAGGCGCCGGCGGGGACACGCCACGAGGTTTCACTGTGTGCGAGGGCCCGGAGCCTTAACGTGACCGATGTTGCCGGCCGATCAGGAGTGAACGTGACCTCGGACTGCACCGCCAGCGTCCTGCGCGACGTCCTGCGCGTGTACGACCACCGCTACCTGGGCCTTGACCGGCTCCAGCGGGAGCGGCTCGTGGACGGCACCCGGCATGTCATCGGCGAGGAGGGGCTGAGCGACGCCGTGCGCGCCGCGATGCCCGCCTCCGCCCGGCTCAGGGCGTTCTGCATCCAGCACGGCCTGCGCGAGGAACTGGAGCGGCTGATCCGCGACGAGGTCGAGGGCGGGCCGGGGGGCGCCGTCGTCGTCGGCGGCCGGATCTACGCGATGTACCCGTACCTGCGCGGCGTCCCCCGCCAGGACGCCGACATCACCACCGAGGTCGGCGTCGACCACCGGCTCGACGCGGTCTCCTGGCAGGGCAAGAGGATCCGCGTCCGGGGCTTCGCGGCGCTGCAGCGCGTCGAGACGAACCGGACGGCCGTGGACGTCCTCCTGCGGGAACGCGCGTCGGGCAAGGAGCACGGCTTCCCCGCCGCCCCCCGGCAGGACCGGCCCGGCGGGTTCGAGGTCGTCATCGACCCGGCCGTCGTGCGGCCGGGACGCTGGGACGTCCACGTCGCGGCGACGGCGCACGGGGTGACGCGCGAGGCCCGCTTCGGGTCCGTGCGCGCCGAAGAGCTGAGGACCGCGCCGCAGGGCCGCACCGCGGGCGCGCGGAACGCCGGGTTCTACTTCACCCGGGGCGGCCACCTGGCGCTCATCGTGCGCGAGCTGCCCGGCGACACCTCGCTGCGGGCGCGGCTCCTGCGCCGCCTCGGACGCTGACCCGCGGCGTCGCCGCCGTGCGCTCGGCGGGCGACGGCGCGCCGCGGGTCGAGGCGGTGACTAGTCGTTGAGCCAGCTCATCATCGGGCGCAGCTCGCCGCCCGTCTTCTCGATGGGGTGCTCGGCCAGCTCGTCGCGGTACTGCTGGAACTGCTTCTGGCCGCCCTCGAACTCGTCCACCAGCTCCTTGGCGTACTGGCCGGACTGGATCTCGCCGAGGATCTTCTTCATCGCGGCCTTGGTCTCCGGCGTGATCACGCGCGGCCCGCGGCTGTAGCCGCCGTACTCGGCGTTGTCGGACACCGACCAGTACATCTTGTGGATGCCGCCCTCGTACATGAGGTCCACGATCAGCTTCATCTCGTGCAGGACCTCGAAGTAGGCGACCTCCGGCTGGTAGCCGGCCTCGGTCAGCACCTCGAACCCGGTCTTGATCAGCTCGGAGACGCCGCCGCACAGCACCGTCTGCTCGCCGAACAGGTCGGTCTCGGTCTCCTCGGTGAAGGTGGTCTTGATGCCGCCCGCGCGGAGGCCGCCGATGGCCTTGGCGTAGGAGAGGACCAGCGGCCACGCGTTGCCGGACGGGTCCTTCTCCACGGCCACGATGACCGGGACGCCGCGCCCGGCGACGAACTGGCGGCGGACCAGGTGGCCCGGCCCCTTCGGCGCGACCATCGCCACGTCCACGCCCGCCGGCGGCTGGACGAGGTCGTACCGGATGCTGAAGCCGTGCCCGAAGAACAGCGCGTCGCCCTCGACGAGCGCCGGCTTGATGTCCTTCTCGAAGATCTCCCGGTGGTGGTGGTCCGGGGCCAGCAGCATGATCAGGTCGGCCTCCTCGGCCGCCTCCGCCGGGGTGACGACGCGCAGGCCCTCGGCCTCCGCCTTGGCACGGCTCGCCGACCCCTCGCGGAGCCCGACCCGCACGTCGACGCCGGAGTCGCGCAGGGAGAGCGCGTGCGCGTGCCCCTGGCTGCCGTACCCGATGATCGCGACGTGCCGGCCCTGGATCACGCCCAGGTCGGCGGCGTCGTCGTAGAACATCTCAGCCACAGTGCTGTTGCCTTTCGTTGTGGTGGTTGTGTCACGCGCCCGATGGCGTGCGGCTCGGGTGCCGGGTCCCGTCAGGCGCTGCGCTCCATGGCGCGCAGCGAGCGGTCGGTGATGGAGCGGGCGCCGCGGCCGATGGCCACCATGCCCGACTGCACCAGTTCCTTGATCCCGAACGGTTCCATGATCCTTATGAACGCGTCGAGCTTGTCGCGGGTGCCGGTCGCCTCGATGGTGACGGCGTCGGGTGCGACGTCCACCACCTTGGCACGGAAGAGCTGGACGGTCTCCAGGACCTGCGAGCGCGTCTCGGCGTCGGCGCGCACCTTGACCAGCACGAGCTCGCGCTGGACGGACGCCGAGGAGTCCAGCTCGACGATCTTCAGGACGTTCACCAGCTTGTTGAGCTGCTTGGTGACCTGCTCCAGGGGCAGGTCGGCGACGTTCACCACGATCGTCATCCGGGAGATCTCCGGGTGCTCGGTGACGCCGACCGCGAGGGACTCGATGTTGAAGCCGCGCCGGGAGAACAGCGACGCGACCCGGGCCAGGATGCCGGGCTTGTTCTCCACGAGCACCGACAGGGTGTGCAGGCTCATCGGGGTCAGTCTCCGTTCTCCCACTCGGGAGCCATGTCCCGCGCGATCTTGATGTCGTCGTTGGTGGTGCCGGCCGCGACCATCGGCCAGACCATGGCGTCCTTGTGCACGATGAAGTCGATCACGACCGGGGCGTCGTTGATCTCCATGGCCTTGGCGATGACCTCGTCGACGTCCTCGGCCTTTTCGCAGCGCAGGCCGACACAACCGTACGCCTCGGCGAGCTTGACGAAGTCGGGGATGCGCTTGGCGGCGTGCAGATTGGTGTTGGAGTAGCGCTCGTTGTAGAAGAGCGTCTGCCACTGCCGGACCATGCCGAGGTTCCCGTTGTTGATCACGGCGACCTTGACGGGGATGCCCTCGATCGCGCAGGTCGCGAGCTCCTGGTTGGTCATCTGGAAGCAGCCGTCGCCGTCGATCGCCCAGACCGTCGTGTCGGGCGCGGCGACCTTGGCGCCCATCGCCGCGGGGACGGCGTAGCCCATCGTCCCGGCGCCGCCGGAGTTCAGGAACGCGCCCGGCCGCTCGTACTTGATGAACTGCGCGGCCCACATCTGGTGCTGGCCGACGCCCGCGACGTAGTACGCGTCCGGCCCGGCGGCCTTCCCGATGCGCTCGATGACGTACTGCGGGGACAGGGACCCGTCGTCCGGCGTGTCGTAGCCCAGCGGGTAGGTGTCGCGCCAGGCGTCGAGCTGCCGCCACCAGTCGGTGTAGTCGCCCTTGCGCCCGGCCTCGTGCTCGTTCTGCACGGCGACGATGAGGTCGGCGATGACCTCCCGGGCGTCCCCGACGATCGGGACGTCGGCGTGCCGGTTCTTGGAGATCTCCGCGGGGTCGATGTCGGCGTGCACGACCTTGGCTCCGGGCGCGAAGCCGTCGAGCTTGCCGGTGACGCGGTCGTCGAACCGGGCGCCGAGGGTGACCAGCAGGTCGGCCCGCTGCAGCGCGCCCACCGCGCCGACGGTGCCGTGCATTCCCGGCATGCCCATGTGCAGCGGGTGGCTGTCGGGGAGCGTCCCCTTGGCCATCAGCGTGGTGACGACGGGAGCGCCGGTCAGCTCGGCGAGCACCTTCAGCTCGGCGGACGCGCCGGCCTTCAGCACGCCGCCGCCGACGTACAGCACCGGGCGCCGGGACGAGACGATCAGCCGCGCCGCCTCGCGGACCTGCTTGCCGTGCGGCCGGGTGACGGGCCGGTATCCGGGGAGCTGCAGCGCGACGGGCCACTCGAAGTCGACCGTGGCCTGCAGGGCGTCCTTCGCGATGTCGACGAGGACCGGGCCGGGCCGGCCGGTGGCGGCGATGTGGAACGCCTCGGCGATCGTGCGGCCGATGTCGGCGGCATCGGTGACCAGGAAGTTGTGCTTGGTGATCGGCATCGTGATGCCGGCGATGTCGGCCTCCTGGAAGCCGTCCGTCCCGATGAGGGACGACGCCACCTGCCCGGTGATGGCCACCATGGGGACCGAGTCCATGTAGGCGTCGGAGATCGCGGTGACGAGGTTGGTCGCGCCCGGCCCGCTGGTGGCCATGCACACGCCCACCCGGCCGGTCACCATCGCGTAGCCCTGGGCCGCGTGGCCGGCGCCCTGCTCGTGCCGGACGAGGATGTGGCGCAGCTTCGCGGAGTCGAAGAGCGGGTCGTAGGCCGGGAGGATCGCGCCGCCCGGGATGCCGAACACCGTGTCGACGCCGACGTTCTCCAGGGCGCGGACCAGCGCCTGGGCTCCCGTCATCTGTTCGGTCGTCATGATCTGCGTTTCCTTGGGGAGTGGTTGGAGGCTCGCCGGGCAACAAAAAACCCCCGCCGCCGTGAGGCGGTCGAGGGGAGGCGCGCAGGACGAGGAGCTTGATCAGCCTGCGCGCCGACCAAGTACTACGAGGATGGTGCTGGTGCTCTGCACGAGCCCACTTTCGCCGATGTCCGGCCCCCGGTCAAATCTGTGGACGCTTTGTCTCAAATGTCGAGACGATCTCCCGTGCCGCTCAGCCCGGCAGCGGCAGCGCGACATCGCCGGACGGGGCGTGCCCTTCGAGGTTGGTGCGCACCAGCGACTCGACCCGCCCGGCCGCCATCGGGCGCGCCACCAGGAAGCCCTGGCCGCGCGGGCAGCCCATCTCGCGCAGCGCCTCCAGCTGCTCGGGCCGCTCGATGCCCTCCGCGACCACGGTCAGCCCGAGGTCGCTGCCGAGCCGCACGATCGTCCGGGTGAGCAGCGTGCGGGTCTCGTCCGACCCGAGCCCCGCCACGAACGACGGGTCGATCTTGATGACGTCGACCGGGAGCTGCCCGAGGTAGGCGAGGGAGGCGTAGCCGGTGCCGAAGTCGTCTATCGCGAGGCGCACCCCGAGGTTCCGCAGCTCGGACAGGCGCTCCACGTTCTGGCCCGCGTCCTCGACGAGGACCTCTTCGCGCACCTCCAGCGTGAGGGCCTGCGGCGGCAGCCCCGTCTCCTCCAGCGCCGCCGCGACCGACTCCACGAACCGGGGCGCGGCGATCTGCCGGGCGGTGAAGTTGACCGACAGGCCGACGTCCCACGCGTCCCCGCGCCACCGCGCGACCTCCCGGCACGCCTCCCGCAGCACCCAGTCGCCGAGCGGGATCATCAGGCCGGACTCCTCCGCCGGGCCGATGAACTCCTCGGGCGGCACGGCCTCGCCGCCCCGCCACCAGCGCAGCAGCGCCTCCACGCCGGTCACCCGGGACGTCGCGAGGTCCACCATGGGCTGGAACTCGATCGCGAACTCCTCCTCGGCCAGCGCCTGCTGGAGGTCGCTGCCGAGCTCCAGGCGCCGGACGACGTCCGCGTGCATGTGCGGCGCGTACACCTCGACGCGCCCGCCGCCGGCCGCTTTCGCGCGGGCCATCGCCAGGTCGCCGTTGCGGAGCAGGTCGGCCGCGGTGCGGCGGAGCCGGCGGCCCGCCTCGGCGGCGTTCCCGGCCGCGCCCGCGGGCCGCTCCTCGTCCCCGGCGAAGGCGATGCCGACACTCGCCGTCAGCACGATGTGCTTGTTGCCGACCTGATAAGGGTCGGCCGAAAGTGCGCGCAGGAGCCGTCCCGCGAGCTCCACAGTGGCGCGCGTCTCACCGTCGTCCGGCGGTAGCTGGACGAGGACGGCGAACTCGTCACCGCCCCAGCGGGCCACCGTGTCGTCGGAGTGGACGGTCGCGCGCAGCCTCCTGGCGGCCTGCGCCAGCACCTGGTCACCGGCGGCGTGCCCGGCGGAGTCGTTCACCGCCGTGAAGCCGTCGAGGTCGACGAACACGACCGCGACCTCGCCGCCGGACGGCTCGTGCCGCGACAGCACCTCCCGGGTGCGCTCCTCGAAGTAGGACCGGTTGGGCAGGCCCGTCAGGCCGTCGTGGAACGTCAGGTGCGCCACCTGACGCTGCAGCGCCGCCTGCTCGCTGAGGTCCCGGGTGGTGACGAGCAGCCGCGTGGGCGCGCCGTCGGAGCCGCTGTAGCGGGAGATCGTGGACTCGGTCGGCAGCCACGTCCCGTCCGCCGCGCGCACCCGGCACGACACGCGCAGCGCCTCGTCGACGGACTCGTCGTCCAGGACTTCGAGGAAGACCTCCTCGACGCGCGGCAGGTCCTCCGGGTGGACGATCTCGTGCAGCGGGCGCCCGAGCAGCTCGTCGGGCTCGTAGTGGTACGTCCGCAGGGCGCCCGCGCTGGCGTACTGGACGGTGGCGTCCACGTCGCAGATGAGCACCGCGTCGTTGATGCTCTCCGACAGCGCCCGGAAGTGCTCCTCGCCGGTCTCCACGGCGCGGCGCAGCGCGTCGTTCTCACGGAGCAGGCCCGCCAGCCGCGCGAGCAGCACCAGCGCCGCCGTGCCCGCCACGATCGAGATGCCGGGTTCGAGGCCGTTGTGCCCGGTCAGCGCGTGGCCCGCGATGAACATGGCGGCCGCGGCGGCGATGGCCGCGGGGGCGATGCCCGGCCCGATCATGCGGCCCTGCTTCCCGCCGGTGCGGGCGACGGCGTCCGGCTCGGCCACGTCGTCGGGGATGTCGTCGACCGGCGGCGCCGGCTCGGCGGCCGGGCCCGTCCACGGCACCAGCAGCAGGAGCAGCAGCCCGGCCAGGCGCAGGATGTCGGACGGGTCGTCCGCCGGTCCGCCGCCGTCCAGCCGGACGAACGTCGTCACGATGTCGGCGGCCGCGATGGCGGTCAGCGCGCCGTACCCCATCCAGGCGAGCCGCCGGTGCCCGCGGGCGGCCCCGAGCACGAAGGGCAGCGCGCCGCAGACGAAGACGATGCCGATCAGCGGGTACAGCAGCTCCAGCAGGAACTCCGGCGGCGACTCCCCCGACCGGTGGTAGAGCGCGCCGAACAGGGCGACCCATCCGAGCACGAAGAGGGCGCAGGCGCAGACGTAGGTGTCGGCCGCGTAGCGCAGCCACGTCCCCCCGTCCCGGGGCAGCCTGATCGGCGCGACGAGGCCGATGACGAGCGCCACCAGGGCGAGCAGGTAGAAGAGGTCGGGCACCGACAGGGACAGGGCGCTGCGGCGGTACCCGTCGATGAGGGCGGCGCCCACGGCGCCCGCGAACCACGACGCGGCGGCGATCCCGTACCAGCGCCAGGAGGCGGTCCAGACGCCGCCGGGCGCGGTGCCCGGCGTCCCCCCGCTCGGCCGCCGGGCCGACAGCAGCAGGGACACCGCGGCGGCGCCGGCGGCGCCCGCCTCGGCCCAGGTGATGAAGGCGCTGCCGCCCCAGCCGAGAAGCGAACCGGTGGCGTACAGGACGCCGACGACGGCGGCCATGGCGACCGGCAGCGCACGCGGCGGCACCCGCCTGGCGTAGTCGCCGCTCATCGCGCCGTGTCCCTTCCTGCCCCGGTGGAGCGTTCGGTCCCTGCAGACGCCGCACCGCGCCAGGGGAGATTTCGGGTTCCCGATCTTCGCCATATAACGGACGGAAGATCGTGAATCGTGCCCGCGCGGGGTCGGCGCGGGCCGGTGGCGGGCGGGTCGGCCTCGCCCGCCGGAGATCAGCGTCGTCGCTGCCCTACGGGATCACCGTCGCGCTCAATGTACGTTCCATAGGTCACGGAGCGATTGAGGCTGAGCGTCCTCCCGGAGACAAACGACCTTGTCGAAAACCTATTTAGGACACCCGAAAGCCGGTCGTCACGGACATGGCGCCCTGCCCGGCGGCACGGAGAGTGAACACTGTTCGGGGACCGGGTCCGGGTACGAACCTCGCGCCGTGCGGGAATGACCGCGGCCGGATTGGAACGGCGGGCCACGCGGATCCGTACTACCTACGGGAGGTAATCTGCTCATGCCAAGGCACACGATCGTCCTGGTCTCGGCCGCGCTGGTGCTCGCGGCCTGCGGGTCGCCGTCCTCCGACGAGGACGGCGGGGCCCGCACCCCGCCGCCGGCGACCGCGAGCGGCACGGCCGGGACGGGCGGCGGGGCAGGCGGAACCGCCGAGCCCGGTGAACCGCGCGCCGTCGCCACCGGTCTGGAGGTCCCCTGGGCGGTGGCGTTCCTGCCGGGCGGCGACGCCCTGGTGACCGAACGCGACAGTGCCCGCCTGATGCGCGTCACCCGGTCCGGCGAGAAGACGGTCATCGGGAAGGTGCCCGGCGTGGAACCCGGCGGCGAGGGCGGGCTGATGGGCGTCGCCGTCTCCCCCGGGTACTCCGCCGACAAGCTCGTCTACCTCTACTTCACGGCGGCGTCGGACAACCGCGTCGTCCGCGCCTCCTACGACGGCGGCGAACTCGGCTCCCTGGAACCCGTCGTGACCGGTATCCCGAAGGCCGGCAACCACAACGGCGGCCGCATCGCGTTCGGTCCGGACAAGATGCTCTACATCGCCACCGGCGACGCCGGCGACAGCGGCCTGTCCCAGAACAGGAACTCCCTCGGCGGCAAGATCCTCCGCGTCACCCCCGACGGGAAGCCCGCCCCGGACAACCCCTTCGGCAACCGCACCTGGACGTACGGCCACCGCAACGTGCAGGGGCTCGCCTGGGACGACGAGGGCCGCATGTACGCCACCGAGTTCGGCCAGAACCGCTTCGACGAGATCAACCTCATCGAGCGGGGCAACAACTACGGCTGGCCCGAGGTCGAAGGCGAGGGTGACCGCGAGGGGTTCACGAACCCCCTCCTGACCTGGACGACCGACGAGGCGTCCCCGTCCGGCCTCGCCTACGCCGACGGCTCCCTCTGGGCCGCCGCCCTGCGCGGCGAACGCCTCTGGCAGGTGCCCCTCGACGACGGCGAGGCGGGCCGCCCGGCCGCGCGCTTCGCGTTCGGCTTCGGCCGGATCCGCGCCGTCGCCGAGGCTCCGGGCGGCTCCCTGTGGTTCGCCACCAGCAACAAGGACGGCCGCGGCGACCCGGCCCCCGACGACGACCGCATCATGAACGTTCCCCTCGGCTAGCCGGCGGCCGGCCGAGGGGAACGGCGGCGCGGCGTCAGGAGGCGCCGAGCTTCTCCAGGATGAGCTCGCGGGCGCGGCCGGCGTCGGCCTGGCCCCGGGTGGCCTTCATGACGGCGCCGACGAGGGCGCCGGCGGCGGCGACCTTCCCGGCGCGGATCTTGTCGGCCACGTCGGCGTTGTCGGCGATGACCTGGTCGATCACGGCGGACAGCTCGCCGTCGTCGCTGACGACCTTGAGGCCGCGGGCGGCGACGACCTCGTCCGGGGTGCCCTCGCCCGCGACGACGCCCTCGAACACCTTGCGGGCCAGCTTGTCGTTCAGCTCACCGGCGGTGATCATCGCCTGGACGCGGGCGACCTGCTCGGGCGTGATCGGCAGGTCGGCCAGTTCGACGCCCTGCTCGGTCGCGCGGCGGGACAGCTCGTTCATCCACCACTTGCGGGCGGCCGCGGCGTCCGAGCCGTGCGCGACCGTCGCCTCGATGAGGTCGACGGCGCCGGCGTTGACGACGTCCCGCAGCTCCAGGTCGGAAAGGTTCCACTCCCGCTGGATGCGGCGCCGCCGCGCGGCCGGGAGCTCCGGCAGCGACGCGCGGATCTCCGCCACCCACTCCCGCGCCGGCGCCATCGGCACCAGGTCGGGCTCGGGGAAGTAGCGGTAGTCCTGCGCCTCCTCCTTGCTCCGGCCGCTGGTGGTGCGGCCCGTGTCCTCGTGGAAGTGGCGGGTCTCCTGGACCACGCGGCCGCCGTCCGCCAGCACGCCCGCCTGCCGCTCGATCTCCGACCGGACGGCCCGCTCCACCGACCGCAGCGAGTTGACGTTCTTGGTCTCGCTCCGGGTGCCCCACTCGGTCGCGCCCCGCGGCATGAGCGAGACGTTGACGTCGCAGCGCATCGAGCCCTGCTCCATGCGCACGTCCGAGACGCCGAGCGAGCGGACCAGCTCGCGGAGTTCGGTCGCGTAGGCGCGGGCCACGAGCGGGGCCTTGGCACCGGTCGCGACGATCGGCTTGGTGACGATCTCGACCAGCGGGATGCCGGCCCGGTTGTAGTCGACCAGCGAGTACTCGGCGCCGTGGATGCGGCCGGTCGTGCCGCCGACGTGCAGCGACTTGCCGGTGTCCTCCTCCATGTGGACGCGCTCGATCTCGATCCGGTACGTCTCGCCCTCGACCTCGACGTCCAGGTGCCCGTCGACGCACAGCGGCTCGTCGTACTGCGAGATCTGAAAGTTCTTCGGCATGTCCGGATAGAAGTAGTTCTTCCGGGCGAACCTGCACCATTCGACGATGTCGCAGTTCAGCGCCAGGCCGATCTTGATGATGCCCTCGATCGCGGCGCGGTTGGTGACCGGCAGCGCCCCGGGCAGCCCGAGGCACACCGGGCACACCTGGGTGTTCGGCTCCGCGCCGAACCCGGTCGCGCAGCCGCAGAACATCTTCGACGCGGTGCCGAGCTCGATGTGCGTCTCGATCCCGAGCACCGGCTCGAACCTGGCGAGCGCCTCGTCGTAGTCCATCAGCGTCGGAGTGGTCACTTCGCCTCCACCAGTGCCGGGGCCTGCGCCAGCAGGGGGCCGCCCCAGCGGTCTTCGAGGGCCCGCTCGACGGCGGCGCCGACGCGGTACACGCGGTCGTCGCCGAGGACGGGCGCCATGATCTGCAGGCCGGCCGGCAGGCCGTCGGCGAGGCCGCACGGCACCGAGATCGCGGCGTTGCCGGTGAGGTTGGCCGGGATCGTGCACAGGTCGGCCAGGTACATCGCGATCGGGTCGTCGGCGCGCTCGCCGATCGGGAACGCGGTCGTCGGGGTGGTCGGCGACACCAGCACGTCCACCTGCTCGAACGCGGCCTCGAAGTCGCGCTTGATCAGCGTGCGAACCTGCTGGGCCTTGCCGTAGTAGGCGTCGTAGTAGCCCGACGACAGGGCGTACGTGCCGAGCATGATGCGCCGTTTGACCTCCGGCCCGAAGCCCTCGGCGCGGGTCAGCGCCATGACCTCCTCGGCGCTGCGGGTGCCGTCGTCGCCGACGCGCAGGCCGTAGCGCATCGCGTCGAAGCGGGCGAGGTTGGACGAGCACTCCGACGGGGCGATCAGGTAGTACGCGGGCAGCGCGTACGTGAAGTTCGGGCAGGACACCTCGACGACCTTCGCGCCGAGGGACTCCAGCAGCTCGACCGCCTCGGTGAAGCGCGCCGACACGCCCGGCTCGTAGCCCTCCCCCGCGAACTCCTTGACGACGCCGACGCGGAGCCCCGCGACGTCGGCGCGGCGCGCGGCCTCCACGACCGGCGGCACGGGCTCCGGCACCGACGTCGCGTCCATCGGGTCGTGGCCGCTGAACGCCTCGTGCAGCAGCGCCGCGTCCAGCACGTTGCGGGCGAAGGGGCCGGGCGTGTCCAGCGAGGACGCGAACGCGATCACGCCGTACCGGGACGACCCCCCGTAGGTGGGCTTCATGCCGACGATGCCGGTGACCGCCGCGGGCTGCCGGATGGAGCCGCCCGTGTCGGTGCCCGTGGACAGCGGCGCCTCGAACGCGGCGACGGCCGCGGACGAGCCGCCCGACGACCCGCCCGGGATCCGCTCCAGGTCCCAGGGGTTGCGCGACGTGCCGTAGGCGCTGTTCTCCGTGGACGAGCCCATCGCGAACTCGTCCATGTTCGTCTTGCCGAGGATCACCAGCCCGGCCCGGCGGAGGCGGGCCGTCACCGTCGCGTCGTACGGCGGCCGCCAGCCCTCCAGGATCTTGGACCCCGCCGTGGTGGGCATGTCCGTCGTGGTGAACACGTCCTTGTGCGCGATGGGGACCCCGGCCAGCGGGCCGAGTTCCTCCCCCGCCGCGCGCCGCTCGTCCACCGTGCGGGCCTGGGCCAGCGTCGCCTCGCGATCGACGTGGAGGAACGCCCGCACCTTGCCGTCCACGGCGGCGATGCGGTCCAGGTGCGCCTCGGCGACCTCGACCGCGGAGACCTCGCCGGCGGCCAGCAGCTCCCCGAGCTCCGCCGCCCCCTTCCCGACCAGCTCCATCAGGCCTCCTCGTCCAGGATCCGCGGGACGCGGAAGCGCTGCTCCTCTGCCGCGGGCGCGCCCGCGAGGGCCTGCTCGGGCGCGAGGGACTCCCGCACCTCGTCGGCCCGGTAGACGTTGGTCAGCGGCAGCGCGTGCGAGGTCGGCGGGATGTCCTCCGCGGCGACCTCCTGCACCCGCGCGACCGCGGAGATGATCTGGTCGAGCTGGGCGGCGAGATGGTCGAGCTCATCGTCGCCGAGCGCCAGCCGGGACAGCCGGGCGAGGTGCGAGACCTCATCACGGGTGATGGCGGACATGAGAAAACCGTTCCTGCGGATCGATGGGATTCGCCGCCCATCCTATGGCCCGCACCCCTCTCACCCGACCCGATCGCCACCCGGCAAGCCGCCATTACTGCCCGGGAGGCGCCTGGCCCGGATGGGGCTGGTAGCCGGGCTGCGGCTGGCCGGGGTACGGCGGGTAGCCCGCGGCACCGGGCGGCATGGGCTGCGGCCGGTACGGCGGCGGGACGGCGGAGGCGCCCGAGAGGATGCTCCCCGCGAAGGTGGCGAGCGCGAGCACGCCGAACCCGCCGAGGATGGCCACCTGGACGGCGTACTTCTGGTTGCTGTCGGCGGTCACCGCGATCATGGAGAAGATGAAGCAGGCGATCGCGCCCGCCATGGACATGAGCGCGACGGCCACCCGGGAACTGTTACCCATGGGCGGAACAGTAGCGACGCCCACCGACTGTTGACCCCGAGTCCAACGATCTTGCGATGAATTTTCCAGAAATCAACCCACATTGTTTAGTTCGCCCAGTGCGGGAACTCTCTGGTCGTCCCTCAGGACGAGCGAGAGGAGACCGCCGTGACCATCGGCGGCAGCATCGCGCTCCTCATCATCGGAGCGATCCTGGCCTACGCGGTCAACTACGACGTCAGCGGCATCGACATCCGCCTGGTCGGCGTGATCCTGATGATCGGCGGCCTGGTCGGCCTTGTCATCGGCATCGTCCGGATGGTGTCCGCCCGCCGCGCCGTCGACCGCCGCCCGCCCCCACCCGTAGTCCGCGAAGAGCACTACTACGAGGACGAGTACCGCCGGGGATACTGAGCTGCACACCGGCCGCACTCACTGACGCGACCACATCAGCCACCACCGCAACCCCGCGGCAACCTCAACGCCTGCGATCGCGTCCGGAGGCAGGTTTCGAGCGAAGCGAGAAACCTGATCGCGCAGCGAGCCGCAAGGCGAGCCGGAGCGATGCAGCGATCGCGCGCATTGCCCGCCGAAGGAAGGCGCCCTAGCGCCTGACGCCAAGGGCAATGCAATGAACTACGCAGCGGGTTCGGGGGCTCGTTGCATGTGGCGGCGGAGCCAGTCGGTGGCGGTGTCGGCGTCCATGGGGCGGCCGAAGTGCCAGCCCTGGGCGGCGTCGCAGCCCATCTCGCGGAGGGTCTGGGCGGTCGCGGGGTCTTCGACGCCTTCGGCGACCGAGCGCAGGCCCAGGGTGCGGACGAGGTCGACGATGGAGCGGACGATGACGGCGTCCTCGGTGGAGTCGGCGAGCCGTCCCACGAACGAGGCGTCGATCTTGATCTCCTCGACGGGGAGGCGCTTGAGGCGGACGAGCGAGGAGTAGCCGGTGCCGAAGTCGTCGAGGCTGAGCGGGATGCCGAGGTCGGCGAGGGCGCTGACGGTGTCGGAGGCGTAGGCGGGCTCGTTCATCAGGATCCGCTCGGTGATCTCAAGCTGGAGGGCCGCTGCGGGCAGGCCGCGGGCGAGCAGGCCCTCTTCGATCGTCTCGGTGAGGCCGGTGTCGAGGAGGTCGCGTCCGGAGGCGTTGACCGCGACCTGGACGGTGAGGTCCTCGCGCCACCACGCGGCGGCCTGGGTGAGGGCCGCCTCCACGACGTGGTGGGTGATCGAGCGCATCAGGTACGTCTGCTCGGCGACGGACAGGAACGCCTCCGGTTCGAGGACGCCCTTGTCGGGATGCCGCCAGCGCAGGAGGGCCTCCATGCCGACGAGCTGGCCGTCCCGGAGGGAGACCTTCGGCTGGTAGAACAGCTCCAGCTCGGAGCGGTCGATGGCGCGGCGGAGGTCGCCGAGCATGCTGAGCCGGGCCGGGGAGTTGCGGTCCTTGGCGGGCGAGTAGATCTCGACGCCCGTGCGGGCCTCCTTCGCGTTGTACATGGCGACGTCGGCGCGCTGGAGGAGCAGCTCGAAGTCGGGCGCGTGGTCGGGGAACAGCGCGATGCCGACGCTGCCCTCCAGTTCGAACGACATGCCGTCGAGCCGCACGGGTTCGCTGAGCGCGGCCCGGAGCCGGGCGGCGACCTCGCGGGCGGCGGCCTCGTCGCGGACGGACGGCAGCAGCACCGCGAACTCGTCGCCGCCGAGCCGCGCGACGAGGTCGCCGGGCCGGACGCTGTGGGTGAGGCGGTGCGCGACGAGCTGGAGGAGTCGGTCGCCGGTGGGGTGCCCGAGGGTGTCGTTGACCTCCTTGAAGCGGTCGAGGTCGAGCAGGAACAGGCCGGCGCGGTCGTGCGGCGGCTCGCTGCGGCGGCGTGGTCTTCCCACCGCGGCGAACGGGCCGCGCCTCCCGGCGCCGCGCGCCTCCGCGCCCCGCACTTCGGTGAGCGCCTCCTCGGTCCGGACGATGAGGAGCTTGCGGTTCGGGAGGCCGGTGAGCCCGTCGTGCAGGGCCTGGTGCTCGCGCCGGACGGAGACCGAGGCGTTCAGGTACACCGCGATGAACGGCAGGACGATGAGGGGCACGAACAGGGCGGAGCGGTCCATCGCCACGACCATCAGCGGGGCCAGCCCGAGCAGCGCGAGGTGCACGAGGACCTGGTAGCCGAGGTCGACGCGGAGCGCCTTCGTCAGCGAGATCCGCTCGTGCAGGGCGACGGCGGAGCCGACGAGCGTGTGGTTGCAGGCGAAGTAGACGGCGCCGGCGAGCGCTATCGCGGGCAGGTCGCCGCCGTCCGGCACCCACGGGTTCGTGGGGGTGGCGAGGACGCCGAAGACGGCGAGGACGAGTTGGGCCGCGCCGAGGCTGAGGGTGTACTGGGCGGCGTTGAAGGCGATGCGCTGCGGGCCGCGGCCGCGCAGTACCCCGCAGGTGATGACGGCGATGACCTGGAGGGCGGCGGCGATCGGCAGGCCCGCGTAGAGGAGCGCGGCGAACGAGAAGGTCGTGGAGGTGGTCGCGCCGTTGTTCTCCCTGGAGCCCGGGGTGATGATCGGGCGCAGCTCGCCGTAGATGATGAAGCAGCCGAGGATCCAGAAGACCGGCGCGCCGGCGAGCGCGTCCAGGTCGGCGCCGCTCAGCCCGGAGAACGCGGTGGCGCAGGCGGCCACGCCGAGCAGGATGACGACGACGAAGTAGATCCACAACGGGGAGCCGCGGCGCGGGGCCGTATTCCGCGTGTTGTTCGGGTCCTTCATCACATCCTCGGGGGGTTCGGGGGCCGTCCCCCGGCACCGGGCGTCCCCGGCCTCGGGGGACGCCCCCCGGGCGTTACGTCCGGAGATTCAGGTGTAGGTCGTGATGAGAGGGAGAGTACGGCCTTCGCTCAACTTCGCGAAACCGATTGCGTACGTTGCGTTATGCCCATGTTGCAACCCACCCCTCACCGTTGGGTAGTTGGAGTGTACCCCTGAGTAACGCAAACCTGGTGGAAGTACCCCGAACACACCGCGTTACCCGTCGGCGCTCACCGTCACTTTTCTGGCCGCATCCGGCCCATCGGCCAGCAGGACGCGGAAGCCCTCCTCCGCCAGGACCGGAACGCCCAGTTTGACAGCTTTGTCGTATTTGGACCCGGGGCTGTCGCCCGCGACCAGGAAGCCCGTCTTCTTCGACACCGAACCCGACACCTTGCCGCCGAGCCGCTGCACCGCCTCGGTCGCCGAGTCGCGGCTGTACCTCTCCAGGGACCCGGTGATCACCACCGTGACGCCCTCCAGCGGGCGCGGGCCCGCCGCCCCCTCGTCCTGCATCCGGACGCCCGCGGCCCGCCACTTCTCGACGATCTCGCGATGCCAGCCGATCTCGAACCACGCCCTGATCGACGCCGCGATCGTCGGCCCGACCCCGTCGACCGCCGCCAGCTCCTCCTCCGAGGCGTTCGCGATCGCGTCCATCGAGCGCATCTCGCGCGCCAGGTCGCGCGCCGCCGAGGGCCCGACGTGCCGGATCGACAGCGCCACCAGCACCCGCCACAGCGGCTGCTTCTTCGCCTTCTCCAGCTCCTCGAAGAGGACCTCGACGGTCTTCTTCGGCTCGCCCTCCTTGTTGGCGAAGAACGACACCACCTTGGGCTCGCCGGTCTTTGGGTCGGTCTTGGAGGTCCCCGTGCGCGGATCCAGCACGAGGCTGCGGATCGGCAGGAGCCGGTCGACGGTCAGGTGGAACAGGTCGCCCTCGTTCTTGACCGGCGGCTCGGCCGGTTCGAGCGGCTGCGTCAGCGCGGTCGCCCCCACGTAGCCGAGCGCCTCGATGTCCAGCGCGTTGCGGCTGGCGACGAAGAACAGCCGCTCGCGCAGCTGCCCCGGGCAGTACCGGGTGTTCGGGCACCGGATGTCGGCGGCGCCCTCCTTCTCGTAGGCCAGCTCCGTGCCGCACTCGGGGCAGTGCGACGGCATCTCGAACTCGCGCTCGGACCCGTCCCGCAGCGCGGTCACCGGCGCGACGATCTCGGGGATCACGTCGCCGGCCTTGCGCAGGACGACCGTGTCGCCGATCAGCACGCCCTTGCGCTTCACCTCGCCCTCGTTGTGCAGCGTGGCCCGCTCGACGGTCGATCCGGCGACCTTGACCGGCTCCATCACGCCGTAGGGGGTGACGCGCCCGGTGCGGCCGACACCGACCTTGATGTCGAGGAGCTTGGTGTTGACCTCCTCCGGCGGGTACTTCCACGCGATCGCCCACCGCGGCGCCCGGCTCGTCGAGCCGAGCCGCCGCTGCAGCGAGAACTGGTCGACCTTGACGACCACCCCGTCGATCTCGTAGGGGGTGCCGTGCCTGTTCTCGCCGTACTCGGCGATGTACGCGCGGACGGCGTCCATCCCGTCGAGGACCCGGTACCGGTCGCTGACGGGCAGCCCCCAGCCGCGCATCAGCTCGTAGGACCCGGACTGGCTGTCCGGCCGCGTCCCGCCGCCGCGCCAGGCCCCGAACCCGTGGACGAGCATGCCGAGCGGCCGGTGCGCGGTGACCCGCGGGTCCTTCTGCCGCAGCGACCCCGCGGCCGCGTTGCGCGGGTTGGCGAACGGGTCCTTGCCGGCCTCCACCTGCGCGGCGTTGACCTGGTCGAACCCCTCGACGGGCAGGAAGACCTCGCCGCGGACCTCCAGGAGGTCCGGCCAGCCCTCCCCCGCCAGCCGGTGCGGGATGTCGGCGATGGTGCGGACGTTGTTGGTGACGTCCTCGCCGGTGCGCCCGTCACCGCGGGTCACCCCGCGCACCAGCCGCCCGTTCTCGTAGGTGAGCGCGATGGCCAGCCCGTCGATCTTCAGCTCGCACAGGTACCCGGCGACCTCGCCGACCTCCTTGACGACGCGCTCGTCCCACGCCACCAGCTCGTCGGCGCTCATCGCGTTGTCGAGGCTCTGCATCCGTTCGAGGTGCTCGACGGTCGCGAAGTCGGTGATGATCGGCGCGCCCACCCGCTGCGTCGGCGAGTCGGGGGTGACCAGCTCCGGATACCGCTCCTCCAGCTCCTGGAGCTCCCGCAGCAGCCGGTCGTACTCGGCGTCGGTGAGCGACGGCTGGTCGAGGACGTAGTAGCGGTAGTTGGCCTCGTCGATCTCCCGGCTCAGCTCCAGATGCCGCTGCCGGGCCTCGGTGGGAACGCCATCGCTCATGGTCATGCCCCCTATTGTCGTCAACGCCTCCGACAATACGAGCCCCGCCACACCCGGCTACGCGGCCGCCTCGAAGAGCATCCTCGCGGCGTCGCGGCAGCGTGCGAGGGCGGCGCGGGCGTACCGCGGCGACGCGCCGGCCATCCCGCACGCGGGCGTGATCACCACCTGCTCGGCCAGCCGCGCGGGCGGGAAGCCGAGCCGCCGCCACAGCTCCCGCACCGGTTCCGCGGTCGCCCGGAGGGACGGCAGAGCGGTGTCGGTGGCGGGGACGGCGCCGAGCAGGAGGCCCGTCCCGGCGTCGATCGTCTCGCCCACCGCGTCGTCGTCGCGCCGCGGCACCCGGCTCAGATCGACCGAGATCGCCCGCGCGCCCGCGCCCCGCAGCAGGGCGAAGGGGACGTCCCGGGCGCAGCAGTGCACGACCGGGTATGCGGCGCCCTCCGCGCAGACCGTCTCGATCACCGTCCGGAGCGTGTGCTCCGCGACCGGCTCCTCGATCGCCCGCAGCCGGGAGAAGCCGCTGGCGGTCGGGACCGTACCGGCGAGCGCCGCGGGCAGCGCGGGCTCGTCCAGCTGCAGGACGATCTCCGCGGCGGGCAGCCGGCGCCGGACGTCGGCGACGTGCGCGGCGGCGCCCTCCGCGAGCGAGGCGGCCAGGTCGCGGACGGCGCCGGGGTCCTTGAGCGCCCGGTCGCCGTGCCGCAGCTCGATCGTGGCGGCCAGCGTCCACGGCCCGCACACCTGGATCTTGAACGGCCCGTCGTGGGCCGCGGCGAGCTCCTCCAGGACGTCCAGGTCCCGGGCGAGGTGGTCGCGGGAGCGGAGCGTGTCGCGTCCTGGACGGTCGGAGAAGCGCCACCCGGACGGCTCCAGGTGCACCGGCATGTCGATCAGCAGCCCGGCCGTACGGCCGGTGATGTCGGCGCCCGGGCCCCGCGCGGGCAGTTCCGGCAGATGCGGCAGCTCCGGCAGCTCACCGAGGACGATCCGCAGCGCCTCCGCCGGGTCCGCACCGGGCCACGACCCGATCCCGGTCGCCGTCCCGGCCTGCCACGGGTAGTTGGTCGTCACACACGGCACCCTACCGGCGCGGTGATCACAGCAGTTCCGCGAGCCGGTCCAGGTAGCGGAGCGTGTCGTCCTCGGGCAGGGTCTTCAGGTTGAACAGGACCTCGTCCACCCCGGCGTCCTTCAGCTCCTCGACCGTGCCGGGGTCGCGCGGCACGCCGAAGAGCGTCACCGGGACGCGGCGGCCGGCCCGCTCCCGCAGCTCGGTGATCTGCGCCGCCAGCTCGCCGGTGTTGCGCCCGTAGATCGGCATCCAGCCGTCGCCGAACTCCACGACCCGGTCGAACGTCGTCGGCCCGGAGCCGCCGATCATGACGGGCGGGTGCGGGTCCTGGACGGGCTTGGGGTAGGAGAACACCGGGTCGAAGTCGACGAACTCGCCGTGGAACTCCGCCTCGTCCTCGGTCCACAGCTCCTTGATGGCCAGCACGCGTTCGCGGAGCAGCCGCATCCGGGTCGCCGGCTCGGTGCCGTGGTTGCGCATCTCCTCGCGGTTCCAGCCGGCGCCGACCCCGAACACGGCCCGCCCGCCGGAGACCAGGTCGAGCGAGGCGACCTCCTTCGCCAGCACGATCGGGTCGCGCTGGATCACCAGCGCGATGCCGGTGCCGACGCGCAGCCTCTCGGTCACGGTCGCGGCGGCGGTCAGCGCGACCAGCGGGTCGAGCGTCCGGTAGTAGTGCCGCGGCAGCTCGCTCCCGCCCGGCCACGGCGTCTCCCGCTTCACCGGGATGTGCGTGTGCTCGGCCAGGTAGAGCGACGCGAACCCGCGCTCCTCCAGGGCCCGCCCCAGCGCGGCGGGCGCGATCCCGTCATCGGTCACGAACGTCGAAACACCGAACTCCACGGCACGCCTCCCATGTATCGCCTACGCGACCATAAGCCCCGCGCGCCCGGCCTGATTCCCAGGCCCTCGGCTAAGCGGGGACGCGGGCCGTGTCGATGATCGTCGCGGAGGCCAGGACGTGGTCGCCGTCGTACAGGACGGCGGCCTGGCCCGGCGCGACGCCGCGGGCCGGGGCGGCCAGGCGGATGCGCAGGTCATCGCCGTCCTCCTCGGCCGTGCAGGCGTACACCTCGCCGTGCGCGCGGAGCTGCACCTCGCAGTCGAACGGACCGCTCCGGACGTCGCTCAGCCACACCGGACGCTCGCCGACGATCTCGGTGACGTCCAGCGACTCGCGCGGCCCCACGGTCACGGTGTTCGTCACCGGGGAGATGTCCAGGACGTAGCGGGGACGCCCGTCGGGCGCCGGGGTGCCGATGCGGAGGCCCTTGCGCTGGCCGATCGTGTAGGCGTAGGCGCCCTCGTGCTCGCCGACCTCGTTGCCGTCGGTGTCGACGATCGGGCCGGGCGCCGCGCCGAGCCGCTCGGCCAGGAAGCCGCGGGTGTCGCCGTCGGCGATGAAGCAGATGTCGTGGCTGTCGGGCTTGTCGGCCACCTGCAGGCCGCGCCGCTCCGCCTCACGCCGGATGTCGGCCTTGGACGTGTCGCCGAGCGGGAACAGGGCGTGGGCGAGCTGCTCGGGGGTGCACACGGCCAGCACGTACGACTGGTCCTTGCCCGCGTCGACGCCGCGCCGCAGGACGGGGGCCGGGCCGGAGGCGTCCAGCCGTGCGTAGTGGCCGGTGCAGACGGCGTCGAAGCCGAGCGCCATCGCGCGGTCCAGCAGCGCCGCGAACTTGATCTTCTCGTTGCAGCGCAGGCACGGGTTCGGGGTGCGGCCCGCCGCGTACTCGCTCACGAAGTCCTCCACCACGTCCCGGTGGAAGCGCTCGGCGAGGTCCCACACGTAGAACGGGATGCCGATCACGTCGGCGGCGCGGCGCGCGTCCCTGGAGTCCTCCAGGGTGCAGCAGCCGCGCGCCCCCGTACGGTAGGACTGGGGGTTGCTGGACAGGGCCATGTGGACGCCGGTGACATCGTGCCCGGCCTCTGCGGCACGGGCGGCGGCCACGGCGGAGTCGACGCCGCCGGACATGGCGGCGAGTACGCGCAAAGTCATAGTCCTTCGAGCGTACGCGGCGTGGCCCGATCCCCCGACAGCATTTACGCGTACGATTGGGGCCGCTATGGGAATCTTCCGTCGTCCGCGCGAGGCGTCACCGGTGACACCGCCCGCGATCAGCGAGTTCTGGGAGTGGTGGGCACAGGCGCGCCCGACGATCGAGGCGTCGCTGGCCGCCGGGCCCGACCAGCCCGAGCCCGAAACGCCCGGCGAGGGCCTGTCCGCGGAGGCGATCGAGGAGCTGTCCCGCCGCGTCCACAAGATCCACTCCGGGCTGCAGTGGGAGATCGGCGGCGCCGAGGACCGCGCCCCCTCGCTCACCGTGACCGGCGGCGGCGCCCCCGAGCTGCGCGGGCTGACCGAGCGCTGGGCGCGGTCCGCGCCGTCCGGCGCCGCGGCGGGCGGATGGAGTTTCCACCCGGCGCGCCAGCCCGACCCCGAGATGCTCGCCCAGGACCTCGCCCTCGGCGACCACGAGTTCGACCTGGAGTACGTCCGCCTCGGCATGCGCGCCGACACCGACCGGGCCCGCGTGCACATCACCGCCTACCATCCCGACTTCCTGTTCGTGTCGGAGGAGCAGCGGCTCCAGGTCGCGCTGAACGTCCTGCACTGGGCCCTCGGCGAGGACGACGTCGCCCGCTGGATCGGCGAGGTGACCATCGCCACGGAGGCGCCGATCGACGCGCTGCCGCCGTCGATGCTGGCCGCCGTCGTCGAGCAGGTCGCCGAGCCGTTCGCCGAGCCCGCCTGGCTCACCGGCGAGGGCCGCACGCCCCGCGGGCACCCCGCCCGGCTGGGCGCCCGGTTCCCGCTGCACCGCCAGGACTACCCGCTCTGCGACCTGCACGTGGCGATCAGCGTCCCGTACGCCAACAGCAACCCCGACCGCCTCCCCGTCGAGCCGTCGTCGGGCGCGCTGCGCGCCTTCGAGAAGAAGCTCGCCAAGCTGGGCGACCGCGCCGTCCTCGCCGTCCACGAGACCGGCGACGGGCTGCGCGTCTTCCACCTCTACGCCGATCCCGACTCCGGGGTCATCTCCGAGCTGGACCAGCTCGCCGCCGCGTGGCCGGAGGGCAAGGCCAAGGTCGCCTCCACCAGCGATCCCGGCTGGCGCGCCCTGGCGCCCTACCAGCCCTGACGCGGCGCGGGGAGCCGCCGGGGGCCTACCAGCCCGGACGCGATGCGTCGACCTTGCGCCAGCGCGCCTCGCAGAAGGAGTAGAGGCCGAAGACGACCAGTCCCGCGGCCACGGCGAGCAGGCCCCAGGTCCCTGCGGGCGCGTCGGCGAACTCGCGGAGGGTGCCGTCCAGGCCCTTGGCCTTGTCCGGCTGGAACGTGATGGCGGCGTAGCCGAGGAACACCCCGACGCCCGCCCCGATGAGGCCGCGGGCGGTGTTGCCCGCGATGCCGAACGGCTGCACGAAGCGGCGCGCGGCCCGGCTCATCCGGCCGGTGTCCAGCTCCTCCAGGAATCCCCGGCGGACGGCGTCGACGATCACGTACCCGCCCCACACCAGGAATCCCGCCGCGACGGCCAGCACGAGCCATCGGCCGCCGGGCTCGCCCATCGCCCGCGCGGTGAACGTCTGGGACTGCTTGTCGCTCGACGTGCCCTGGTAGCCGAACAGGAAACCGAGGGTCACCGCGGCACCGCCCGCGTAGACGACGCTGCGGGCCGCCGACCCCAGCCGCTCGTGGAACTTGTCACCGTCCGGTATGGGACGGCCGTACAGGACCTCGGCGAACTGCCAGACGGCGAGCGCGGCGAACCCGGCCGCCATGAGCCACAGGACGACCGTGCCGCCCGGCCCGTCCGCGACCATCTGGAGGGCGCCCTTGCGCTCGGCCTCCTTGCCGCCGCCGTCACCGAACCCGACCCGGAGCGCCAGCCAGCCGATGAGCAGGTAGAGGAGGCCGCGGGCGACCAGGCCCACCCGGGAGAGGTGGTGGAACCACGGGTGTCCGGCGGCCCTGCGGCCGGCCTGCTTCACATCGCCTTCCGTCGCCATCGCGCTCCCTTTTCTCAAGGACGGCCCTCAAGGACGGCAGGGCTGTCCCCGTTAAAGGGATGGTCAAACGCGTGTCAGCCGAGACCGGCGCGGCGGGCGCGCTCCACGACCGGGCCGATCGCGTCGGCGAGGGCCTTCACGTCGGCCTCGGTGGAGGTGTGGCCGAGGGTGAAGCGGAGGGAGCCGCGGGCGCGTTCGGCGCCGGTGCCCATCGCCATGAGCACGTGGCTGGGCTGGGAGACGCCCGCCGAGCAGGCCGAGCCCGTGGAGCAGGCGATGCCGCGGGCGTCCAGCAGCATGAGCAGGGCGTCGCCCTCGCAGCCGGGGAAGGAGAAGTGCGCGTTGCCGGGCAGCCGGTCGACCGGGTCGCCGTTCAGGATCGCGTCGGGGACGGCGGCGCGGACGGCCTCGATCAGCCGGTCGCGGAGCTCGGCGAGGCGCCGCGCCTCGGCGTCCCGGTGCGCGACCGTGGCCTGGACGGCGGCGGCGAACCCGGCGATCGCGGGCGCGTCGAGCGTCCCGGACCGGACGTCGCGCTCCTGCCCGCCGCCGTGCAGCAGCGGGACCGGGTCGAGGAACACGGGCTCCTTCGGCTTGGCCAGCAGCAGCGCGCCGACGCCGAGCGGGCCGCCCAGCTTGTGACCGGTGAGGGTGAGCGCCTGCGCGCCGCTCGCGGCGAACCCGACGGGCAGCGTCCCGGCCGCCTGGACGGCGTCGGTGTGCAGCGGGACGCCGCGCTCGCGCGCCGCGGCGGCCAGCTCGGCGACGGGCTGGACGGTGCCGACCTCGTTGTTGGCCCACATCACGGTCGCGAGCGCCACGTCGTCGCCGGAGCCCATCGCCTCCAGCAGCGCCTCGGGACGGACGCGGCCCCGCTCGTCCACCGGGATCCAGTCGACCCGCGCGCCCTCGTGGCCGGCGAGCCAGTGCACGGCGTCCATGACGGCATGGTGCTCGACCGCGCTGGCCAGCACGCGGTTCCGGGCGGGGTCGGCGGCACGGCGGGCCCAGTAGACGCCCTTCACGGCGAGGTTGTCGGCCTCGGTGCCGCCGGAGGTGAACACGACCTCGCTCGGGCGGGCGCCGAACGCCTCCGCGATGATCTCGCGGGACTCCTCGACGACCCGGCGGGCGTGCCGGCCGACCGCGTGCAGCGAGGAGGGGTTCCCGAGCTCGCGCAGCCGGGCGGTCATCGCCTCGATCGCCTCGGGCAGCATCGGGGTCGTCGCCGCATGGTCGAGGTAGGTCACCACGTGGTCAACAGTAGCCGCGGCACTCGTGTTCCCCGCCGCTGCCCGCCGGTTGCGGGCGGTCCGGGGCACGGCGGGCGGCCGGGGAATGGCGGCGGCGGGGCCGGCGTTGGCCGGTATACCGTCCAGACGGTACAGTGCGAGGACCATGATGAAGGACACCCTCCTGGACGCCGCCGAAACCGTCCTCTCCGAGCAGGGGACGCAGGCGCTGACGCTCACCGCGGTCGCCGACCGCGCCGGCGTCAGCAAGGGAGGGCTGCTCTACCACTTCCCCACCAAGGACGCGCTCGTCCGGGCGATGGTGGCGCGGGTCATCGAGGAGTTCGACGACCTGATCGCGTCCTACGTCGCCTCCTACGGCGACGGCGTACCGGGCGCCTACACCCGGGCCTACGTCGAGGCCACGTTCGAGATCCTGACCGGGGAGGCCCGCTCCTACCGGCGCTGGTCGGCCATCACGGCGGCCGCGGCCGACCCGGAGCAGGCCGAGCCGCTGACCGAGGCGATGCGGCGCTGGCACGGCCGCGACCCCGCGGAGGATCCCGACCCGGGCCTCGCGGCGGTGGTCCGGCTGGCGGCCGAGGGGCTGTGGGAAGTGCTGAGCCATGAACCCGCGCTGTACGGCGCGGACCAGCTCGAAGCTCTGCGGCAGCGGCTCCTGGGCCTGCTGGAGCGATAGAGCCCGGCGCGAGCCGCGCCGGGAGACCACCCGAGGTCCGGGCCCGGAACGGCCTGGATCGTTCCATGACGTCCGTCACACCGTCCCGCCACGGGGTGCGCCCCGCCGCGCCCCGCGAACCGGGGAAGAACCGAGCCCAGAAAGAGGTGAACCATGCTGTCCCGCGCCCGTACGGGGACGTTCCTGACCTTCGCGTTGGCGGGCCTGCTGATCGGAGTGTGGGTGGCGCGCCTGCCCGCGCTGGCCGCGAAGTTCGGGGCCGGCGAGGGCGAGATCGGCATCGTCGTCCTCGTCTGGGGGCTCGGCGCGGTCGCGGCCATGCAGGCGCTGCGCGGGCTGATGTCCCGCGCCGGCAGCCGCGCCGTCCTGTGGGCCGCGCTGCCGCTGACCTCGCTGGCGTTCGCGGCGGTGGCGCTCGCGCCCACCTACGGCCTGCTGCTCGGCGCCGTCGTCCTGTTCGGGATGGCGTTCGGCGTCACCGACATCGCGATGAACGCGCAGGGCAGCGTCGTCGAGCGGGCGTACCGCCGGCCCGTGATGAGCGGCATGCACGCCGGCTGGTGCGTCGGCGCGATGAGCGGCGGCGTGTTCGGCGTCGCCACGGCGGCGGCCGGGCTCGGGTTCACCGCGACCGTGCTGGCCGCCGCGCTGGTGGCGCTGCCCGCCGGTCTCGCGCTCGGCCGCAGCTACCTGCCCGACCCGCCCCGCCCGGCGGCCCCGGGCGGCCAGGGCGCCGCCTCCGGGACCGGACGCGGCGCGCGGCGCATGCCGGCCGCGGTGTACCTGATCGGCGTGCTCGGCTTCCTCGCGTTCATGACCGAGGGGTCGATCGCCGACTGGAGCGGCCTGTTCCTGCACGAGGAGCTGGGCGCCAGTGAGGCGGTCGCGGCGGCGGGGTACCCGGTGTTCGAGCTGGCGATGCTGCTCGGCCGGCTCGTCGGCGACCGGATCCGGACGCGCGTCGGCACCCGGCGCCTGCTGACCGGCGCGGGGCTGGGCACCGCGCTCGGCATGACCGTGGTCGCGCTGTCCCCGGGCCCGGCCGTCGCGATCGCCGGGTTCTTCGTGACCGGGCTGGTGGTCTGCACGGTCGTCCCGACGGCGATCTCGCTGGCCGGCACCGCCGCCCCGGACCGTCCCGCCGCGGCCGTCGCGCAGGTCGGCGCGATGGGCTACGGCGGGCTCCTGCTCGGCCCGGTCGTCGTCGGCTTCCTGGCGGAGGCCACGTCGCTGCGGGTCGGCGTAGGGTCGGTCATCGTCCTGGCCCTGGTCATCGCCGCCGGTGCCCACTTCGTCCGGCTGGGCACGGGCACGGACGTCGCCGCCCCGGCGGCGATGACCAGGGCC
>NZ_SMLC01000056.1 GCF_004349245.1 Actinomadura sp. 6K520
GTGCGGGCGTCGGGGCAGTTGTCGGCGGGGGTGAGGAAGATGGTGGCGCCGGCTTGGCGGGCGGCGATCATTTTCTGCTGGATGCCGCCGATGGCGCCGACTTCGCCGTCGGGGGTGATGGTTCCGGTGCCGGCGATGAATTTGCCCTGGGTGAGGGAGCCGGGGGTGAGTTTGTCGACGATGGCGAGGCTGAACATGAGGCCGGCGGAGGGGCCGCCGATGTCGCCGACGCTGATGTCGATCTTGAAGGGGAAGTTGTACTGGTCGGCGAGGACGATGCCGACGACGGCGCGCTGCCCGGTGGGGTCGGCGACGGTTTTGAGGGCGGCCTCGTGTTCTTTGCCGGCGCGCTTGTAGGTGACGTTGACGGTGTCGCCGATGTCGTGGGCGGCCATGGCGTCGACGATCTGGGTGACGCCGGTGGCTTTGGTGCCGTCGACGGCGGTGATCTCGTCGCCGGGTTTGAGGACGCCGGCGGCGGGGCGGTTCGGCTGGACGTCTTCGATGACGACGCGGGTGGTGACGGTGACGCCGAGCTCGCGCAGGGCGGCGGCTTCGGCGCTCTGCTGGGAGTTCTGCATCTGGCGGGTGTTCTCCTGCTCGACCTGCTTCTGCGACTCGTCCTTGGGGAAGATCGTCTCTTCGGGGACGACGGCGGTGTCGCCGTCGAGCCAGCCGGTCAGGGCGGTGAACAGGTCGATGCGTCCGCCGGGGCCGCCGCGGTAGGTGACGGTGGTGAAGTTGAGGTGGCCTTCGTCGGGGTAGGTCCGCCGGCCGTCGATCTTGATGAGCGGCCGGCCGTCGTCGTCGGTGCCGAGGGTGTTCTTCGTGGGTCCGGGTGTCAGCGCCACGTACGGCACCGGCATGACCGAGCCGACGACGGCGAGCAGGAGGATGATCACGCTCGCGACGGTGAGGGTGACGGCACGACGGGACATGCCGGAAACTCTATGCGGTCTCGGCGGTCAGCAGGCGCCGACCCATTCGTCGCCGCCGTCGGCGAAGGTCTGGTGCTTCCAGATGGGGACCTGCGCCTTGAGGTCGTCGATGAGCCGGCGGCCGGCGGCGAACGCTTCGGCGCGGTGCGGGCCGGCGGCGGCGACGATGACGGCGATGTCGCCGATCCGCAGGTCGCCGACGCGGTGGACGGCGGCGAGGCCGGTGACGGGGTGGTCGGCGGCGACCTTCTCCATGACGGCGCGGAGCTGCTGCTCGACGGTGGGGTGGGCGCTGTAGGACAGGCCGGTGACGGCGCGGGCGTGGTCGTTGTCGCGGACGGTGCCGGCGAAGACGGCGATGCCGCCGGCGCCGGGGGCGCGGACGGCGGCGAACACCTCGTCGATGGACAGCGGCGTCTCGCGGACGCCGATCAGCCGGATGACGCCGTCGCGGCCGGCACCGTCTGGGTCTACATCGTCGTGGCTCACAGTCCGCAGGCTACCCCTCCTCGGCTTCGTCCGGTTCGAAGGTGGCGGCGAGGGCTTCGGCGAGGGCGGGGACGAGGTCGGGGCCGGTGAGGACCTCGTCGTCGCTGTCGTGGCGGCGGAGCCGGAGGGCGGCGTGCCGGTGCCCGTCGCGGAGGACGCCGACGACCATGCGCACGTCCTCGCGTCCGGGGTGGGTCGCGGCGAACTCGGCGGCCTCGGCCTCGTCCTCGGGGATGTCGTCCTCGGCTTCGGGCGGGAGGACGACCCGTTCCATGACGAGGGCGCATCCTTCGACGGCGTCGGGCCAGGCGATGGAGGCGAGGGCGCTTTCGACGCCGTCCCGCTCGGGGAGGGCGGGTTGTTCCAGTGCGGCTAGAGTGTCCGCATCGGGAGGCAGGCCGAGCTGATCGGCGAGGTCGGGTTCGGCGCGGCGCAGTTCGGTGCTGCGGACGAGCGCGTACAGCCGTGGCGCACCGTCCCAGCCCTCCTGGGCCGAATGACGTTCAAGATCCAGGACTACTTCTTCCAGAAGGCTCACGGGCCCATCTTCCCCGTATTCGGTGCGGGGAGGTGCGGGAACCCCCGCGTGAGTCGGTAAGTTGCATCTACAGGACCGGCGGGCGGCCGGTGAGCGAGATCTCGATCGGAGGGGCCCTCTTGACCTTCCGGACTCCCGGTTTCGGGCGCCGGCTCGGCACCGGACGGACGCGGCTGATGCTACCGATACTGGTGGTGCTGGCCGTGTTGCTGACCGTGTTCTTGGTGTTCACGTCGGTCTATACGAATCTGCTGTGGCACCGCTCCATCGGGTTCGCGGACGTCTATACGACCCAGCTGCGGGCGAAGGTGGTGCTGTTCTTCGGGGCAGCGCTGTTCATGACGCTGGTGGTGGGCGCGAACGTCGCGGTGGCGTACCGGCTGCGGCCCGCGTACCGGCCGCTGTCGGTGGAGCAGCAGGGCCTGGAGCGTTACCGCGCGGTCATCGATCCGCGCCGCCGGCTGATCGCCTGGTCGATGCTGGGCGTGCTCGGCCTGCTGACGGGTTCGTCGGTGGCGGGGCAGTGGCCGGTGTGGCTGGCGTTCCTGAACCGGACGCCGTTCGGCGTGAAGGACCCGCAGTTCAACAAGGACGTCTCGTTCTACGTCTTCACGTATCCGTTCCTGCGGCTCATCATCGGCGTGGTCTTCGCGACGGTGATCCTGTCGATCGTGGCCGCGGTGATGGTGCACTACCTGTACGGGGGCCTGCGGCTGCAGGGCCCCGGCGACAAGGCCAGCCCGCCCGCGCGCGCACACCTTTCGGTGCTGTTCGGCGTGTTCATCCTGCTGAAGGCCATCGCGTACTGGTTCGACCGGTACGGGTTGGTGCATTCCGAGCGGGGGGTGACGGCCGGCGCGTCGTACACCGATGTGAACGCGCTGATCCCGGCCAAGACGATCCTCGCGGTCATCGCGCTGATCTGCGCCGCGATGTTCTTCTCGAACCTGCTGCGCCGCGGGATGATGCTGCCCGGCGTCGGGTTCACGCTGCTGGTGCTGTCGGCGATCCTGCTCGGCGGGTTGTATCCGCTGCTGGTCGAGCAGTTCCAGGTCAAGCCGGACCAGCTGGCTAAGGAGCGCGAGTACATCTCGCGCAACATCGAGGCGACGCGCCGCGCCTACGGGGTGGACGGCGCGAAGGTCGTCCAGTACGGGCAGGAACCGGTGACCGACAAGGAGAAGCTGCAGCAGGAGGCCGACCGGCTCGGCGGTGTCCGGGTCCTGGACCCGAACGTCGTGGGCGAGACGTTCCAGCAGCTTCAGCGGATCAGGCCCTTCTACCGGTTCCCGGACACGCTGGACGTGGACCGCTACCAGATCGACGGCAAGCTGGTCGACACGGTCGTGGCGCTGCGCGAGCTGTCCGGGGCGCCCGCGGGGCAGCGGAGCTGGGTGAAGGACCGCATGGTCTACACGCACGGCTACGGGTTCGTGTCCGCCTTCGGTGACCGCTTCGCCGACGGCAACGTGCCCGATTTCGTCACCAAGAACATGCCGGTCTCCCCCGAGCAGAAGATCAAGCTGGACCGGCCGGAGATCTACTTCGGGGAGCGCTCGGCGACGTACTCGGTCGTGGGCGGAGCGGGCCAGCAGGAGCTGAACTACCCGGACAACAGCGAGTCGGGGCAGCAGAGCAGCACCTATGACGGGCAGGGCGGCGTCGCCATCGACTCGTTCTTCCACAAGCTGCTGTACGCGACGAAGTTCCAGGACAAGAACCTCCTGCTGTCCGGCGCGATCAACAACGACGCGAAGCTGCTGTACGACCGTGCGCCGCGGGAGATGGTGCAGAAGGCCGCGCCGTGGCTCACCCTCGACGGCGACCCGTACCCGGCGGTGGTGAACGGCCGGATCCTGTGGATCTTGGACGGCTACACGACGACCAGCAACTATCCGTACTCGGAGGAGACGAGCCTCGACGACGCGACCCGCGACACCATCACCGACACGCGGTCGGCGGTGGCGCGGCAGACCGACGACCACGTCAACTACATGCGGAACTCGGTCAAGGCGACGGTGGACGCCTACGACGGGACCGTGCACCTGTACCAGTGGGACGAGAACGACCCGATCACGAAGACGTGGATGAAGGTGTTCGACGACACCGTCCAGCCGCGTTCGTCGATCCCGCCCGAGCTGGAGGCGCACTTCCGCTACCCGCAGGACCTGTTCAAGGTGCAGCGGAAGGTCCTCGCGAAGTACCACGTCACGGACCCGTCGGCGTTCTACAACGGCGAGGGTTTCTGGGAGGTGCCGCAGGACCCGTCCGCGAAGGGCAAGCGGCAGCCGCCGTACTACCAGAGCCTGCGGATGCCGGGCCAGGACGCCGAGTCGTTCTCGCTGACGACGGTGTTCAACCCGAGTAACAACCCGCAGCTGGCGGCCTTCATGGCGGTCGGGTCCACACCGGGCCGCGACTACGGGCAGATCCAGATCCTGCAGATGCCGCGGAACGCGCAACCGGCGGGTCCGGGGCAGGTGCAGAACTCGTTCGAGACGGACACGCAGGTGAAGGCCGACCTGTTCGCGCTGAGACAGGGCGGCACGAAGACCGTGCCCGGGAACCTGCTGACGATCCCGTTCGGCGGGAGCCTGCTGTACGTGGAGCCGATGTACACGATGGCGGCGGGCGGCACGGAGCAGCAGCCGTACCCGATCCTCGGCAAGATCCTGGTGAGGTACGGGGACAGCATCGCCGCCGCCGACACCCTCGACGAGGCGCTGAAGCAGGTGCTCGGCGGTTCGTCGTCGGCGCCACCGCCGCCACCGGAGCAGGGCACGGAAGGCGGGGACCAGCCGCCGCAGCTGAGCGCGGCCGCGCAGAAGGCGATCGGCGATCTGCAGAAGGCCGTGTCGGACTACGAGGCCGCGCAGAAGAACGGCGACTACCCGGCGATGGGCGACGCCTGGAAGCGGATCAAGGACGCGCAGGCGGCCCTGGCCGCGGCCGGCCAGGAGAGGCCGGCGTCCTCACCGAGCCCGTCGCCCTCCCCCACCCCGACCGAGAACTAGCACTCGCACAAGAAGGAACGACTCGGCCCGCCTCCCTCCCGGGAGGCGGGCCGAGTCGGTTTTCGCATCAACGACACGCCGCAGGTCAAGGCCACCGGTGGACCTTGGTGGTCAGGGATTGGCGCGGCGTCTGCGGGCGCGGCGGAGGGCGGCCGCGGCGCCCAGTGCGGCGACGGTGGCGCCGGCGGCGGTCGCGACCGTGGCCTCCTTGCCGCCCACGCGGCGTCCGACGACGGCGTGCCGTCCCGCGGTCTCCGCCATGACGGCGCGCAACGCGGCCGCGTTGTCGTAGCGCGGTTTCCAGCCCGCGGCGCGGAGGCGGGCGCAGTCGACCGCCCACGGGTACGCGACGTAGTGCAGGTCGGTGGCGGGGACCGGGGTCATGCCGAGGCGGTGCAGGCGCTGCGCGGTGCCGAAGGTGAGGGCGGCGGGGAGTTCGAAGGTCCGCTTACCGGTGATCTCGGTGACCTCGGCGGGGCCGAGCCAGCCCTCGCAGCCCACGGCGACGGGCCCCTCGATCTCGGCGGCGACGACGACCTCCAGGGCGGAGGCGAGGTCCTCGATGTGGCAGAACTGCCAGCCGGGCGAGCTGCCCTTGACCGTCAGCAGGCGGGGCGCCTCGAAGTGGCGGGTGACGACGGTGTCGACGCCGGGGCCGGCGAGCGCGGCGGGGCGGACGACGGTGACGTCCAGGCCGGGGTGGGTGGCCGGCGCGGTCGCGGCCAGTTCCTCCATCTCCAGGAAGTCGCCCGCGACGCTGGCGTCGGCCTCGGCGAGCAGCGGCGCGTCCTCGGGGAGGGGGAGCTCGTTGCCGGGCGCGGCGCCGTACACCATCGTGGACGTGACGAGGACCACCCGGCGGACGCGGGCGGCCGCGGCGGCGGTCACCACGGTCTGGGCGCCGCGGACGTTGTGGGTGCGGCGGTCGCGGGGGGCGGCGTCCGGGGAGTGCTCGACGTCGAGGTTGACGACCACGTCCACGTCGGAGAGCCGGCCGGGCAGCAGCGGGTCCCGGATGTCCACGACACGCCAGGTGACCCCGGGCACGTCGCCGCGGTGCGCGTCGATGGCGACGACCTTGCGGATCTCTTCCCGTTCGGCGAGCCGGGCGGCGAGCAGCCGCCCCGTTCCGGTGGCCGCGCCGGTGACGGCGACGACCGGGCCCTTGCTACGCCGAGGGCGAACCTTGCCCGTTACCACGGGGGTGCCCCCTTCCTTGTGTACGCGACCTTGCCGTGACCGGCTAACGTTGCGGATATGAGCCCATCATGCATCCCAGGGGCGATCCGATGAGTGACACTCCCTTCGGCTTCAACCGTCCCGGCGACGGAGACGACGACCGGCCCCAGGATCCATTCAAGGGCATGGGCGGCGACATGGCGCAGTTCGCCGACATGCTGCACCGGTTCGCGGACATGATCGGCGGTCAGGGTGCGGGCGGCGCGGGCGGCGGCCCCCTGAACTGGGATCTGGCCAAGAACATCGCGCGGCACCAGGTGGTGGAGCAGGGCGACCCGTCGGTCGTCGACACCGAGCGGCGCCAGGTCGAGGAGGCGCTGCGCCTGGCCGACCTGTGGCTGGACGAGAAGACGACGCTGCCCGCCGGCATCCGGACGCCGCAGGCGTGGAGCCGGTCCGAGTGGATCGAGCAGACGCTTCCGGTGTGGGCGAAGGTGTGCGACCCGATCGCGATCCGCATGGTCGACTCGATGGGCGGCGCGCTCGGCGGCGGCGAGATCCCCGCGGACATGCAGGCGATGGCCGGCCCGCTGATCGGGATGGTCAAGCAGATGGCCGGGGCGATGGTCGGCGGCCAGGCCGGGCAGGCGCTCGGCGCGCTGGCCCGCGAGGTGACGTGCTCGGCGGACGTGGGCCTGCCGCTCGCGCCGGACGGCGTGGGCGCGCTGCTGCCCGCGGGCGTCGAGGCGTTCGGGTCGGGCCTGGAGATCTCCGGCGAGGAGATCCGGCTGTACCTGGCGCTCCGGGAGGCCGCCCACCAGCGGCTGTTCGCGCACGTCCCGTGGCTGCGTTCGCACCTGCTGGGCGCGGTCGAGGAGTACGCGCGCGGCATCACCGTCGACCTGTCGGGCATCGAGCAGGCCGTCCAGGGCCTCGACCTGAGCAACCCGGAGGCGATCCAGGAGGCGCTCGGCGGCGAGATCCAGCTCCAGCCGGAGGAGTCGCCGCGGCAGAAGGCGGCGCTGGCCCGGCTGGAGACCACCCTCGCGCTGGTCGAGGGGTGGGTCGACACGGTGGTCAACGACGCGGCGGACGGCCGGCTGCCCGATTCGGTGAAGCTGGCCGAGGCGGTGCGCCGGCGGCGTGCGACGGGCGGCCCGGCGGAGCGGACGTTCGCGACGCTCGTCGGCCTCGAACTGCGGCCGCGCCGGCTGCGCGAGGCGGCGACGCTGTGGCGGGCCCTCGGCGACGCGCGCGGCGTCCAGGGCCGGGACGCGGTGTGGGACCACCCCGACCTGCTGCCCACGTCCGACGATCTCGACGACCCGGACGGTTTCGTGCACGGCCGGGAGGAGATCGAGGGCCTGTCCGACCTCGACCTGTCGGAACTCACCAGGTCCCAGGAGGACGGGGAGCCCGGCAAGCCGGACGAGAAGGACGACGGTCCCGACAAGGGCGACGGCCCTGACAAGGGCGACGGTCCCGACGACGGCGGGTCCCGCGCATGAGCCGCTCACGTGAGTCGCGCGTGCACGGTTGCCGGTACTCGCCCGGGTCGTCCACGAACGCCATGAAATGCTCATCGACTGATTGGTGGTGGGCGGGGGCTGGAGGACGGTGGCGGATCGCGCGGGCGAGCCTGTGCTGGCACCGGCCGGTCGACCAGGAGCGGCGGCGCCGCCATCCCGCCAATTCGCGCTACCCCCGCGTGGGCCGCACGTGAGGAAGGCGTCGCGCAAGGGACGCCGCCGCCCGGATGCGGGGAAGGAAGCGGACGCCGGCACTTCCGAAGAGCCCGCGGAGACGACGTCTCCAAGCGGGCCCCCGGATGGTCGCTCCATGGACGCGCGGTCGTTGACGCCCGGGTTCCTGTACGCCGATGCCGTGCGCGTCCTGTCGTCCTGGGAACCGCCCGATGCCGGGCAGGAGCGGACCCGGGCGGAGTTCCTCCGGCATCTGGAGGAACATCCGGCGGACGGGATGTGGCGGGAGTGCGCGGCCGGGCACATCACGGCCAGCACCGCCGTCCTCGACGCGTCCCGGACCCGCGTGCTGCTGACCCTGCACGCGAAGGTCAAGGCGTGGCTGCAGCTCGGCGGGCACTGCGAGCCCGGCGACGTCACGCTCGCGGGCGCGGCGCTGCGGGAGGCGACGGAGGAGTCCGGCATCCGGGGCCTGCGGCTGCAGCCCGACCCCGTCCAGTTGGACCGGCACCCGGTCCGCTGCCACCCGCAGGGCACCTGGCATCTGGACGTCCAGTACGTCGCGATCGCCCCGGAGAACGCCCGGCACACGGTGAGCGACGAGTCGGACGATCTCCGCTGGTTCCCGGTGGACGGCCTGCCGGAACCCACCGACGACGCGCTCCGCAGGCTCGTGGCACGGGCGGTCACCCTGCCCGGATGACCCGGCCCGCATGGCCCCCTGGCCGAACGGCCCGGGACGGGTGTCAGCGGGTGAGCGGGTGGCCTTCGAGGAGGGCGCGGGTGTTCTCCCAGCCTTCCAGGCCGGGGTCGAGAAGCCGCAGGTCATCGGCGGTGCGGAGGCGGTGCCAGGCGGGTCCCTGCGGGACGAGGCCGGGCCGCGGCGCGGCGGCGCGGAGCCGGTCCAGCGCGTCGGGGGTGTCGAGATCGACGTCCCGGAGGGCGGTGGCCAGCCAGTCCGGGAGCGGCAGCCGCGCGGCGAGGGCGACGAGCCCGGCCGGCCCGGCGGCGCCGTCGGCCCGGCAGGCGGCGGACGGGGCGCTGCCGAGCGCGCGGAACAGCTTGCCGATCAGCAGCGGCGGCAGGTCGGGCGCGTCCGGCGCGACGAGCACGGCGGCGCCGGCGCCGCGGGCGTGCAGCGCCGCGAACGCGCCGTCGAGGGCCGCCTCCCGGATGATCGGCGTGCCGGGCCAGGTCACGGCCTCGGCGTCCGGCTGATCCGGCGGGTCCAGGACGAGGGCGGACGTCACCAGTTCGAGCCCGGCCACGACCTCGTAGGTGTCTTCGAGGAGGGCGAGGCGGAACTCGTCGGGGTCGATTCCGGGCGGCACGTCCGTCCGGCGGCCGGGCCGGGACAGCACCGCGGCGAAGCGCGACGACGCTCCGGGCACCGTGTCCGTGCCGTCGGTCACCCGGCGACCTCGCGCGGGTACTCACCGCTGGGGTGCAGGCCGTCGCCGTGATGCATCCCGCGGGGATCGGGCCCGAACTCGTCGTCGGGCGCGTCCGCCTCAAGGGGCAGGTGCGCGGCGGCGGCGACGCCCTCCAGGTAGCCGCGGGCGCGGTCGGCCTTCGGGTAGTTGCCGACGAGTTCCCAGAAGTCGGCGCCGTGCCCGGGGATGAGCAGGTGGGCGAGCTCGTGGACGAGCACGTAGTCGACGACCCAGGCCGGCATGCCGCGCAGCCGGGTGGACAGGCGGATGGTGCGGTCGTCCGGCGTGCATGATCCCCAGCGGGTGCGCTGGTTGGCGACCCAGCGGACGCTGACGGGGTCGGCGCGGCCGGCGAGGTAGCGGCGGGACAGGTCCCGGGCCCGCGCCTGCAGGTCGGCGTCGGAGGGGCGCCGGCGACGCTCCCGCTCCGCGAGCCGCTCCAGGATGGTCGCGACCCACTGTTCCTCTTCGGCCTTGCTCAGCCTGGACGGAACCATCACCACCACCTTGTCGCCGTCGCGGTAGGCGGACACGGTTCGCCGGCGCCTGGCGCTTCGGCGGACCTCAACGTTAGGGGGCACGCCTGAACGGTACTCGAAAATTTGCGCGCCCCATAGAGGGTGTTTGACGTTGTCGCAGGTCAGCGCCTGTGTTTTCAGGGGCGGCTTATGGATGGGTCAAGCCGGGTACGGCGGGCGCTCCGGCGTCACTCGCCGGTGAACCGCGGGCTGCGCTTCTCGCGCTGGGCCGCGAGCCCCTCCAGCATGTCCGCGGACGCCATCGTGACGGGCTGCGCGAGCGACTCCCAGCGCAGCGCCGACTCCATGTCGGGGTGGCCGCCGTTCGCCAGCGCGACCTTGGTGAACCGGGTCGCGACCGGTGCCTGCGCCGCGACGCGGCCGGCGACGGCGAGCGCCTCGTCCAGCACGTCGCCGCGCGGGACGGCGCGGTTGACGAGCCCGCCCCGCTCGGCCTCGTCGCCGGTGAGGACCCGTCCGGCCAGCAGCATCTCGCGGGCCAGCGGCAGCCCGGCCACCTCGGGGAACAGCCAGGTCGCGGCCATCCCGGGGTGCAGCCCGAGCGCGGTGAACGGGGCGAGGAGCTTGGCGTCGGACGCCGCGTACCGCAGGTCGCAGGCCAGCGCGAGGCACAGCCCGGCGCCGACGGCGTGCCCGTTGACGGCGGCGATCGTCGGCACCTCGAGGTCGCGGATCGCGAGCCACGTCCGGTAGAAGGTCAGCATCCGGTCGCGCAGCGCGGGGACGGCGACGGCGTTGGTGTCGGCGAGCCAGGAGAGGTCGCCGCCGGAGGTGAACGCGCTGCCCGCGCCGGTCACCACCACGCAGCGGACCCGCCGGTCGGTGCGGAGCTCCGCCATCGCCGACTTCCAGGCGGCGGTCATCTCGTCCGACATCGCGTTGCGGCGGCCGGGGTCGTTCAGCGTCACGACGACGACGCCGTCGGGGCGGCGTTCGACCGGAAGCACGCCGGCGATCTCTTCGGACATGCTGCGCACCGTACCGCGCGACCCGCCGGTTCCCTCCCCCGACCCCCGCAAGGCCGCCCTCACGGGGCGTGAGAAAGCGCACACTTACCACGTTTGGGCAGGTCGAGGCGGTGCATCGGTTCGGCGCCGACGATAGTTCCAGGTGATTGTGGCGTGAACGACAGTCGATCACCGACAATGGACCGCGTGAGCGATCTTCCCCGCCGCGCGGTGACGCGGTCAGCAAAGCTGGCTTCCCTCCCCATCGGCTTCGCGGGACGCACCGCCCTCGGCGTGGGGAAGCGGACCTTCGGCAAGCCCGCCGAGGCGGTCGCCACGGAGATCCAGCAGCGCACCGCCGAGCAGCTGTTCAAGGTGCTCGGCGAGCTCAAGGGCGGGGCGATGAAGCTCGGCCAGATGCTGTCGATCTTCGAGGCGGCGCTGCCGCCGGAGATCGCCGGCCCTTACCGCGCCACGCTGACCCGGCTGCAGGAGGCCGCTCCCCCGCTGCCCGCCGCGACCGTCCACAAGGTGCTGGCGGAGTTCCTCGGCGAGGACTGGCGGGACTACTTCGAGTCCTTCGACGACGAGCCCGCCGCCGCCGCGTCCATCGGCCAGGTGCACCGCGCCGTCTGGCACGACGGCCGCGCCGTCGCCGTCAAGGTCCAGTACCCGGGCGCCGGGAAGGCCCTGCTCAGCGACTTCAACCAGCTCGCCCGGCTCGGCCGGATGTTCGGTGTGCTGATGCCCGGCCTGGACGTCAAGTCGATGCTCGCGGAGCTGAAGGAACGGGTGGCCGAGGAACTCGACTACACGATCGAGGCCGAATCCCAGATGATCTTCCGGGCGGCCTACGCGGACGATCCCGACTTCTACATCCCCGAGGTCATCGCGCAGACCGGCAACATCCTGATCAGCGAGTGGATGGACGGCACCGCCCTCTCGACGATCATCAGCGAGGGGGACCAGGAGACCCGCGACCACGCGGCGCTGCTGTACTGCCGGTTCCTGCTGTCGGGCCCGAAGCGGTCCGGGATGCTGCACGGCGACCCGCACCCCGGCAACTTCCGCCTGCTGGAGGACGGCCGGCTCCTCGTCCTCGACTTCGGCGCCGTCGACCGCATCCCCGGCGGTTTCCAGCAGCGGCTCGGCCGCCTGCTGCGCATCGGCACGATGGCCGACATCGACGAGATCGAGGAGACGCTGCGCCGGGAGGACTTCATCCGCGCGGGCGTGGAGATCGACACCGAGTCGCTCCAGGCGTTCCTGGCCCCGGTCACCGAGCCGTTCGTCACCGAGACGTTCAAGTTCAACCGCGAGTGGCTGCGCGACATGGCCGCCCGGGTCACCGACCTGCGGCCGTCCAACGTCGTCCGGCAGCTGAACCTGCCGCCCGACTACGTGATCATCCACCGGGTGCTGTCGGCGGGCACCGGCGTGCTGTGCCAGCTGGAGTGCGAGATCCCGGCGCGCGCCGAGTCGCTGAAGTGGGTGCCGGGCTTCGCCGACGACGAGGACGCCGAGCTCGTGTCGGGCTGAACCGCGCGGCCGTGACCGGTCGGGGAAGACGCCGGGACCCCGCGCACTGATGAGGTGCGCGGGGTCCCGCTGTTCGCGCGCCCGGTGTAGTGGGGCACCGGACGCGCTCCAGGGCCCGCCGGGAGGCCCGCCGCCCGCCAAACCATCCAAGAAGGACGGGCGGCGGCCTGCGACCGACGCGGGCTCAGTGCCTGTGCGGGTTCGGCGCCCGCAGGTGAGTCCCGCCGGCCGGCGCCGTCGGGGCGAGCAGGACGCGCCGCACGCGCGACGCCCTCGTCTCCGCGTCCCGGCGCGCTCGCCGCAGCACCCGCACGCGGGCGGCGAGCTCGCCGGACATGACCACGGGCATCGGGTCCCGCGGCGGGTCCGCGCCGAGCCCGGTCATGTCGAGCGTGGTCATGTCGAGCGTGGTCATGTCGAGCGTGGTCATGTCGAGCGTGGTCATGTCGAGCGTGGTCACGTCGTCTTCGCCGGGAACCCGGCCTGTGCAGGTCTCTCGTGGCTCGACGGTCATCGTGTTCCCTCCGGCCGTCCGGAGGCGCGGTCCTCGCGCGGACCGCGCCTCCGGGTTCGCGGCGGTCGCCGGCCGCTCGCACGGCCGGCCTCCGCTCACGCGGTCACGTCCTCCGGCCGCGGGTGCTTGCGCGGGCGGCCACGCGGCCGCTTGCGCGGGACGATCACACCGCGGACGAACAGCTCACCGCCCCAGACACCCCAGGGCTCCTTGCGCTCAAGCGCACCGGCGAGGCACTCCTTGCGCAGCGGGCACTCCAGGCACAGGGCCTTGGCGAGCTCGACGTCGGCGGGAGCCTCGGCGAAGAACAGCTCCGGGTCGGTCCGGCACGGAAGTGTGAGGTCCTCCTCGCTTACTGCGAGAGCCCCCAGCATCACAGTCACCCTTGTTCCTCTCGTTGGATCTCAACGGGCGTGTCGGTGGGTTGTCTGGACAAAGAAGAAGGCCGCGGATCCGGTGTCTGGATCCGCGGCCTGGGGGCTTGCCGGCCTGTTGCTAGGCCGGTCGTCGCCTCCAGGGATACGGACCCGACACGCCACCCTCGAAGGTGACGCCCGTGTGGGCCGTGGCCGGAGCCGGGACGGTCGTGTCCTCGATGAGGTGGTCGAAGACAGTCCGCCCCAGGTCGTCCTGGATTCGCTGCGCGAGGCGCGCTTCACTCGGGTTGCCGCCGCGCATGCCGCTCATGCCGAGGGATTCGCGCAGGCGCACGCCGGGCTCCGCGAGATACGCGGCCGGGGCGCCGGGGATCGAGATGCCAGGGCATGCGGCGGTCCAGGACTGCGCGGATTTCGTCAACGTGCTGATCACCGGACTGCACACCACCTTCCTGGCTACTCGGGCCGAAGCGGGAGACCTGCGAGATCCACCGACGGCCGTGCTGATTGCTCGCGTTCGAGAGTACGGGGACTCCGCGCGATCAACAACCTATTTTTGACCTGCGATTTCGTGGGAGACCTCACCTTTTTTCCGCGGAACCCGCGGGGTCCGGGGGACGTCGAACCCCTCGGGGAAGTCCCGCGGATCAAGGCCGCGGACCAGTATCGCAGCTCAGTGCCGCGGGGAGTCCGCGACGCGGATCAGCCCCTCCTGCATCACCGACACGACCAGCTCCCCCGACCTGGTGAAGACCTGGCCGCGGGCCAGCCCGCGGGCGCCGCCGGCGAACGGGGTGTCCTGGTAGTAGAGCAGCCAGTCGTCGGCGCGGAACGGCCGGTGGAACCACATCGCGTGGTCGAGGCTGGCGCCCATCGTGCGCTTGTCGCCCCAGGCCAGGCCGTGGTTGAGGAGGACGGTGTCCAGCAGCGTCATGTCCGAGGCGTAGGTCATCAGGCACACGTGCAGGAGCGGATCGTCCGGCAGGTCGCCGTCGACCTTCAGCCACACGATCGACTCCGGCGAGACCAGGGACGGGTCCTTGGCCGCCTCCCAGCTCAGCGGTGTGGCGTGCCGGATGTCGAACGGGCGCCGGGTGACGAACTGCCGCGCGCCGGCCTCGCCGAACAGCGGGGTCAGCCGCGTCAGGCCGTCCGGCAGCGCCTCGGGCGCGGGGGCCTCCGGCATCGCCGCCTGGTGGGCCGGGCCCTCCTCGACGACCTGGAACGACGCCGACAGGGTGAAGATCGCCTTGCCGTGCTGGACGGCGGTGACGCGCCGGGTGGTGAAGGACCGCCCGTCGCGGACCCGGTCGACGGTGTAGACGATCGGGACCAGCGGGTCGCCGGGGCGGATGAAGTAGGCGTGCAGGGAGTGCACCGGCCGGTTCGCGGGCACGGTGCGGCCGGCGGCGACGAGCGCCTGCCCCGCCACCTGCCCGCCGAAGACGCGCTGCCGCCGTTCCTCGGGGCTGCGGCCCCGGAAGATGTCGTTCTCGATCTGTTCCAGGTCCAGTAGGTCGAGCAGTTCCTTCAGGGAGTCCTTCACGGCCGCCAGTCTTCCGTATCCGTTGTCGCGAGCGAGGTCTCACCCCGGGGTCAAGGACCGCACAGACTGAGGACGGCGTCACCGTACCTGTCGAGCTTGACCTTCCCGACTCCGGGGATGCGGGCGAGGTCCTCCATCGACTCGGGGCCGTGCTCGGCGATCGCCTGGAGCGTCGCGTCCGTGAACACGACATAGGCGGGGACCTTCTGCTCCGCCGACACCCGGGCGCGCCATTCCTTCAGCGCGATGAGGAGTTCCTCGTTCAGTTCGGACGGGCAGTCCTCGCAGCGGCCGAGCTTGCGTTCGACGGCGGCGGTCAGCGGCCGCCCGCACACCCGGCACGGCAGCGGGCCCTTCGCGGCGCGGCGCTTCGTCCGGTCGGCGCGCGCCGGGGTGTGCGTGGCGGCCTTGCCGGTCAGGCCGCCGAGGAAGCGGGACGGGCGGCGGTGCCGCGCGCCGCCCGGCGAGCGCGACAGCGCCCACGACAGCGACAGGTGGACGCGCGCCCGGGTGACGCCCACGTAGAGCAGCCGGCGTTCCTCCTCGACCTGCGCGGGCGTCTCCGCGTAGATGATCGGCAGGGTGCCCTCGACGAGCCCGACGAGGAACACCGCGTCCCACTCCAGGCCCTTGGCGGCATGCAGCGACGCCAGGGTGACGCCCTCCAGCGGAGGCGCGTGCTGCGCGGCGGCGCGCTCCTCCAGTTCGGCGACGAAGTCGGGGAGGCCGGCCTTGGGGTTGTCGGCGGCCATGTCCTCGGCGAGCTGGGCCAGCGCGGCGAGCGACTCCCAGCGCGCCCGGGCCGCCCCCGCCCCCTCGGGCGGCCGGTCGGAGAACCCGGCCCCGGACAGGACGTGCCGGACGGTCATGATCAGCCCCGTCCCGTCGGTCTCCGCGTCGGCGCCCGCCCGCGCCGCGCCGCGCAGCCGGACCACCGCCTCGCGGACCTCGGGCCGCTCGAAGAACCGCTCGGCGCCGCGCAGCACGTAGGGGACGCCCGCGGCCGCCAGCGCCGCCTCGTACGTCTCGGACTGCGCGTTGATCCGGTACAGGATCGCGATCTCCCGCGCGGGGACGCCCTCCTCGACGAGCTTGCGGGCCCGCCGCGCCGCGTCGTCGGCCTCGGCGACCTCGTCGTCGTACTCGTTGAACACCGGCTCGGGGCCCTGGTCGCGCTGCGCCACCAGCTCCAGCCCGGGGCGGATCGCCCCCTCGCCCCGCGCCTGCCCGATCACGCCGTTGGCGAGGCGCACCACCTGCGGCGTCGACCGGTAGTCGCGGACGAGCTTGATGACCTTCGCGTCCGGGTGGTCGCGGGTGAAGTCGAGCAGGTGGGACGGGGACGCGCCGGTGAACGAGTAGATCGTCTGGTTCGGGTCGCCGACGACGCACAGGTCGTCGCGGTCGCCGAGCCAGGTGTCGAGCAGCATCTTCTGCAGCGGGTTGACGTCCTGGTACTCGTCGACGACGAAGTACCGGTACTGCTCGCGGACCTGGTTCGCGACCTCCCGGTGCTCGGTGAGGACGGCCGCGGTCAGCTCCAGCATCCCCTCGAAGTCGAGGAGGTTCCGTTCCCGCCTGAGCTGCTCGTACATGGCGTAGACGCGCGCCACGTCCACGACGTCGGCGGGGGCCCGGCGGCCCGATCGCGCGACCGCGGCGGGGTAGTCCTCCGGGCGGTGCTGGGTGACCTTCGCCCACTCGATCTCGCTCGCGACGTCGCGCAGCTCGGTGCGGCCGAGCGCCAGCCGGCACGCCTTCGCCGCGTCCGCCACCAGCCCGATCTTCGAGTCGATGATCCTGGGCGGTTCGCCGCCGACGACGCGCGGCCAGAAGTAGGTGAGCTGGCGCAGCGCCGCCGCGTGGAAGGTCCGCGCCTGCACGCCCGGCGCCCCGAGCTGCCGCAGCCTGCTGCGCAGCTCCCCCGCCGCCCGGGTGGTGAACGTCACCGCCAGCACCCGCTGCGGCGTCACCACACCGGTCAGCGTGGCGTAGGCGATGCGATGCGTGATGGCCCTGGTCTTGCCCGTACCGGCGCCCGCCAGCACGCACACGGGCCCCTTAACCGCCTCGGCGACCGCCCGCTGTTCGGGGTCGAGTCCCTCCAGCACCGACTCAGCCAACATCCCCCCATACTCGCAGCCCGCACCACCCGCATCACCCGGCACGCTGAACTGTGGACGGCGGACCGCGAACGGCGGGCCGCGGACGGCGAGGAATGAGAACCGGGCGTCTACTGTTCTCCGGAGAGCGAATCGTACGAACGAACGAGGGAGACGACGGAGCGATGGCGACGCCGACGACCGACCGGGCGAAGAACCCGATCGGCCAGCTCACCATGTACACGACGTCCTGGTGCGGGTTCTGCCGGCGACTCAAGAGCCAGCTCGCCCGCGACGGCATCGAGATGGTCGAGGTCGACATCGAGCGCGACCAGGAGGCCGCCGACTTCGTCATGAGCGTCAACGGCGGCAACATGACCGTGCCGACCGTCCTTTTCCCTGACGGTTCCGCCGTCACCAACCCCAGCGCCAAGGCGGTCAAGGCGAAGCTCGCCTCCCTCGCCTGAACCGTCCCCGGGAGCCCGGCATCCGAGCAGGTTGCCGGGCCGGCCGCTGTCCGGGGTCAGAAGTCCGGCATTCGCGGGAGGTCGCCGCCGTACCAGCGCATGATGAGCTGGGCGGCGATGGACAGCGGGCCGGGGGCGACGATGTCACCGGCCTCGATGGCCGCGCGGAGTTCGTCGCGGGTGTACCAGGCGGCGTCCGTGATCTCCTCCGGGTCGGGGGACAGCGGGACGTCGCCATCGGCCCTGGCGGTGAAGCCGAGCATGAGGCTCTGCGGCAGCGGCCACGGCTGGCTGCCGAGGTAGCGCACGTCCCGGACGGGCACCCCGACCTCCTCCTTCACCTCCCGCGCGACGGCCTGCTCCAGGGACTCCCCCGGCTCCACGAAGCCGGCGAGGATCGAGCGGCGGTCGGCGGGCCACTGCGGGCCGCGGGCCAGCAGGATCCGGTCGGCCTCGTCGGTCACCAGCATGATCACGGCCGGGTCGACGCGGGGGAAGTGCTGGGACCCGTCCTCGGGGCAGACGCGCACGTGGCCGGCGGACGCCGGGCGCGTCTCGGTGCCGCAGCGCGGGCAGTACCGGTTGCTGCGGTGCCAGTGCTCCAGCGCCACGGCGTGGGTGAGCAGCCCGGAGTCCCGGTCGCCGAGGAGCGCGCCGACGCGGCGGAGGCCGCCCGGCCGCGTCCCCTCGATCTCGGGGAGCGGACCGGACGTCCCGAAGTAGGCGGTGCCGTCGTCGTCCACGCCGAGGAGCCAGCGGTCACCGTCCGGCGCCCGCTCCGGCGGGACGAGGGCGAGCGCGGGCCGCGGCTCGTAGGAGACCGGCGCGCGGCCGTCCTCGACGACGAGGACGCGGGTGCCCGGGTCCGACCACGCGGTCTCCAGCCAGGCGTCGTCGCGACGGTGCAGCGCGACCCTGTCGAGGGTGCCGCGCGCCAGCGCCAGCCACTCCAGCGGCCCTTCGGTCAACGTCCGCTCCTCTCCACGGGTGTCAGCGCAGCGCGGTGGCGAGTTCTTCCCACAGGTACGCGGCGGCCTCGGCGCCCTTGAGGAGCAGCGGGATCTCGACCTTCTCGTTCGGGGCGTGGATGCGGTCGCCGTTCAGCCCGACCGCGACGAAGATCAGCGGGGCGTCCAGGATGTCGGCGAGGTCGGCCTCGGGGCCGCTGCCGCCCTCCCTGGTGAACAGCACCTCGGTGCCGAACGCCCGTTCCATCGCACGGCGCGCGGCCTTGACGCCGGCGGAGTCGATCGGCGAGAAGCACGGCCGGACGCCGCCGCCGGAGACGCGCACCTCGGCCTCGACGCCGGGCGGCGTGCGCTCGGCGACCCACTGCCGGAACGCCTCCCGGACCTTGCCCGGGTCCTGTCCGGCGACGAGCCGGAACGAGATCTTGGCGTGCGCGTCGCGGGGCACGATGGTCTTGCCGCCGGGCCCGGTGTGCCCGCCCCACATGCCGTTGATCTCGGCCGTCGGACGCGCCCAGATCCGTTCGAGCGTGCTGTAGCCCTTCTCGCCGTGCGCGGCGCGGCTCTCGCCGGCGGCCCGCAGCCAGGCATCCTCGTCGAACGGGAGCCGCGCGAACAGGGCCCGTTCCTCGTCGGTGAGCGGGACGACGTCGTCGTAGAAGCCGGGGAGGGTGACGCGGCCGTCGGCGTCGTGCAGCCCGGCGAGCAGCGCCGCCATCGCGTGCAGCGGGTTCGGCACCGCGCCGCCGAACGAGCCGGAGTGCAGGTCGGTGGACGGGCCGCGCAGCGTGACCTCGGCGTCGGTCAGCCCGCGCATCCCGGTGCACATGGAGGGGACGTCCGCCGCCCACATCGTCGTGTCGCTGATGACGACGGCGTCGCAGGCGAGCCGCTCCCGGTGGGTGCGCAGCAGGTCGGCGAAGTGCGCCGACCCCGACTCCTCCTCGCCCTCCACCAGCAGCTTGATCGTGACGGGCGGCGCCTGCCGCCCGGACGCGGCGAGCGACGCGCGGATCCCGAGGGTGTGGAAGAAGATCTGCCCCTTGTCGTCGGACGCGCCGCGCCCGACGAGCCGGTCGCCCTGCACCACGGGCGCGAACGGGTCGGTGTCCCACTCCGCCAGCGGTTCGACCGGCTGGACGTCGTGGTGGCCGTACACGACGACGGCGGGGGCGGCGGGGTCCGCCGCGGGCCATTCGGCGTAGACGGCGGGGAGGCCGGGCGTCTCCCAGATCTCGACGGTCGGGAAGCCCTCGCCTCGCAGGTACCCGGCCAGCCACTCGGCCGACTTCCGTACGTCCCCGGCGTGCGCCGGGTCACCGGAGATGGACGGGATCGCCAGCCACTCCTTGAGGTCGGCGACGAACCGGTCCCTACCGGCCTGAATGTGCGCGACTATGTCGTCCACCCGCATGCCCCTTCGCATGTGTACTGTCAGGCACTGTAGGTCACCCGTCCCGCGGAGCCGTCTTGATTCTCATTGATCCGCCGCTGTGGCCGGCGCGCGGGCGCGTGTGGTCGCACATGGTCAGCGATGTCTCGTACGAGGAACTGCACGTCTTCGCGGCGGAGCTGGGCATGCCGCCGCGGGCTTTCGAGCGCGACCACTACGACGTCCCGTCGGAGCTCTACGGGGCGGCGGTGTCGCTGGGGGCGCAGGCCGTCGGCTGCCAGGAGCTGCTCATGCGGCTGACCGCGGCGGGCCTGCGGCGGCGGAAGGCGGCCCACCTCAGGCGTTGAGGAGCGTCAGTTCCGTCTGGATGTTCTTCCGTGCGCGTTCCTCGAAGCGTTCGCGTGCGGCCGGCGTGTGGAAGAGCCTGGGCAGTGCCAGTAGGCCGTTGAGCACCTGGGCGCGTCCCGCTTGGAAGAACTCGTCCGGGACGAACGCGTACTCCTCGCGGACGGCGGCGGCGTAGGCGGCGTACCTGTCGGGGGACGCGCCGAGGATCGCGAGGTCGGCGTCGCAGAGGACCTGGCCGTCCCGGTCGTCCTCGTCGGGCGCGTGGGTGGCGGTCAGCTCGACCAGGCGGACGACCTGCCCGATGTCGGTGTCGCGGAGGTCGGTGTCGGCGAGCATGCGGGCGGCGAGGCGGCCGCTGCGCTCCTCGTTGTCGGCGCGTTCGGGGTCGTAGACGGCGTCGTGGAACCAGGCGGCGAGGCGGACGAGGCCCGGGGACGCGGCGTGTGCGGCGAGCTCGTCCACGAGGTCGAGGACCGCGGTGAGGTGCTCGCGCGTGTGGTAGCGGCGGTGCGGCTCGCCGTAGCGCTTGTCCAGTTCCGTTCCGATATGCCGGGTGTGCGGCCCCGCGAGCGCGACCCACCGGTCGACGAGATCCATGGCCCCATCCTGACGGATCACGGAACGGGCCGGGACACGCACGTCGCCGTTCTTGCATGCGGCCCGGCGCCCCCTATGATGATCACCCTGAGTTAGGCAAGGCTTACCTCACCTGGAAGGGCCTGTCGTGGCCGCCTCGCTCCACCTCGTCGCCGGGAAGGCGACCGACTCGGTGACGCACGGCTTCCTGCCCGCCGCCGCGCGCCTGGGGCTCGACGTGACGCTGCTGACCGACCGTCCCGCCGGCCACGGGTTCGACGGGCCGGTCGTCGAGTGCGACGTCTCCGACTACCGGGAGATCATCGCCGCGGCCGGCGCCGGGCCCGCGGCCGGTGGCGACCCTGCGGCCGGTGGTGGGCCGGCGGCCATCTTCTCCAACAGCGACTTCCTCCAGGCACCCGCCGCGCTGGCCGCCGCGTATTTCGGGCTGCCGGGCAAGGACTGGCGGGCGGCGACCCGCGCGAAGAACAAGGGCCTCATGCGGCGGCATCTGGCGCCGGTCGATCCCGTGTTCTCGGCGGACGCGCGCCGGGTCCCCGCGGACGCGCCGTACCCGCTCGTCGTCAAGCCACGTGAGGGCGTGGCAAGCGAGGACGTCTTCCTCGTCCAGGACGCCGTGGAGCTGACCGCACGCGTGGAAGAGATCGCGGCACGGCGGGACGACCCGCTGGTGGCGGAGCAGTACCTTCCTGGGCGGCTCCACACGCTGGAGACACTCGGCGATGGGCAGGAGGTCCGCGTCCTGGGGTCGTTCCGTACGACCCTTTCGCCGCCACCCTTCTTCGTCGAAGAGCGCCTTGAGTGGGTGGAGCCGCCGCCGGAGACGCCACAGGTGTTGCGGCAGCTAGAGGCCCTGGGCATCGGGTTCGGTGCGTGTCACACGGAATTCGTCGTCCACGAAGGGCGCGCCCACATCATCGAGGTCAACTACCGGCTGATCGGTGACCACTGTGACTTCCTGCTGGCCGACCTGCTGGGCGTGCCCCTGTTCGAGCAGATCCTGAAGGTCCACCTGGGCGAGCCCCTCGCGGACTGGCCGGTTCCCGGGCGGCGGCATGCCGTCGCCGAACCGGTCATCGCCGACCGGTCCGGCAAGCTCACGGCGGCTCCCGGCCCCCTCCAGATGGAGGACGGCCCAGTGCGTCTGGCCTACCGCCCCCAGCGTGAAGTCGGGGACAGCGTCACCGTCACCCGCACCAATCGCGACTACCTGGGCACGGTCCGCGCCATCGGCCCGGCGGCCGACCAGGTGAACGCCGCGCTGGCGCGTTTCCGCGCCGCACACGACTGGACGATCGCGTGACCGGCGACGACATCGAAGGACGGCTGGCGGCCCGGGTCCTCACGGCGCTCCTGCGCGAGAACTACGCGGGACTGCACCACCGCGTCGAGCACCGGACGCTGGAAATGCCGGGACGTTCCGTACGCCTCGTGGACGCGCGTCCGGCGTTCCTGTCCGACCTCGTCGTCGACCCGGCGCAGGATCTCAGGCTCGGCGACGTCTTCGCCGCCGTCCGCGCCCTGGCGGACCCGCGCGACGACGTGGCGGCCTTCGAGCGGGAATGCCTGGACGCCCTCGCGGCCATGAGGCTCCACAGCGACGCGCGGGCCGCGGTGCACCGGCGCCTGGCGCGCATCCCGGACCGGCTGCGCACCGGCCCCGGCACGTTCTACGAGACCCTCGCCGCCTACAACGACCATCCCGTGCATCCACTGGGCCGCGGCCGCGCGGGGCTCTCCATGGCCGACCTGAGCCGCTACGCGCCCGAGTTCGCGCCATCGTTCCCGCTGCGGTGGGCCGCGGTGCGGAACCCGGCGCTCGCGGGGTCGCTCCCGGACTGGTGGCCCGCTCCCGCCGACGTGGGGCTGGGCTCGCTCGCCGCCGGGGCCGCCCTGTTCCCCGTCCATCCACTGGCGGCGCGGCAGGTGCGCGGGCACCCCGGCGCGGTCCTCGCCCCGGAGCCGTACCTGCGGGTCGCCCCCACGCTGTCGATGCGGACGGTGGCCGCCGCGCCGCTCGGCCACCTGAAGATGCCGCTGCCGACCAGCACCCTAGGCGTGCGCAACCGCCGCACGATCATGCCCGGCACCCTTCCGGACGGCGCGCTCGTCGAACGCCTCCTGCGCCGCGTCCTCCAGCGGGAACCCGCGCTCCCCGTGCTTCTCGCGGACGAGCAGACCTACGGCCACGCGCAGGACCCCCTCCTCGCCTACCTCGTGCGGCGCTTCCCACCCGAGACGGCGCGCGCGCACATCGTCCCGGTAGCCGCGCTGCTGGCCGAGGCCCCGGACAACGGTCACGTCATCGAACGCTGGGACGTCCTCCCGCTTTTCGACGCCTACCTGTCGGCCCTGTTCTCGTGGAACGTCACGCTGTTCCGCTATGGCATCGCGCTAGAGGCACATCAGCAGAACGTCGCCCTGGTCTTGGACGACTCTCCGCTCCGGCTCCTGGTCAAGGACAACGACGGGGCGCTCATCAACACGTCCCGGCTTCGCGAGCGGCTCCCCCCGTCCCCCTGCACGGATCCGCGCGACCTCGTCGACCGCCGGATGACGACCGACGACGACGAGGCGCTCGCCCGCGTCTTCGTCACCATCACGTTGCACCTGTGCGCCGCCGCCCCCGCCCTGGGCCTCGCCGAACGCGGCCTCCTCCCGTGGCGCACCGGCCGCGCGATGATCCGCGAACGGCTCGACGAGGCCCTCGGGCCGGGCGAGACGTTCCTGCGCGCCCGCACGCTCGACGCGGACGCCCTGCCCGGCAAGGCCATGGTCACCGCCGGAACCCTCGTCGACAAGGCGCGGACCGGCGCGGCCGACATCAACAAGCACTACGGCCCGCCGGGCCCGAACTACCTGCGGGACACCGCGTGCCCGTGACACCGCTCATGCCCGGCGGCCGGCGGCCGGCGACCCGGACCGCACGACCACACCCAATCCACCGACCACGCCGAATCCACCAACCACGCCACGGGACCCGACGTGCTGCTGACAGAACCCGGCACCGCCGCCGACGACGCCACCTCGACCGCGCTGCTCAACTGCCTGATCCGGGAGGTCTGCGCGCCCGAGCAGCAGGTGCGGCCGGACGGCGCGCACCTGGTGGCCCGCCTGCCCCGCGCGGGTGTCGTGCTGCGCACCGGCCTGGTCCGCCCGCCCGTCGGCCCCACCTACCGCCTGGCACCGCCCTATGAAGAGCGGCGCGGGGACGAGTGGATCCCGGCCCCCTGGGACAGGCTGGCGAACCTCGTCGCCGGTGAACTGGAACTCGCCACCGGCCGTCCCAATCCCGAGTTCCTCACCCAGGTGGACGACAGCCACACCGCCCTGGCCGCGATCATCGCCGCGCGCGGCGAAGCCTCCGACGACCGCTACATCGACTCAGAGCAGTCCCTCGTGGCGGGGCATCGCTTCCATCCGTCGGCGAAGTCGCGCCAGGGCTCGCCGACGGACTGGCTTCCGTACGCACCGGAGACACGGGCCCGCTTCCGCCCCCACTGGCTGGCCGTACCGGAGGATCTCTTCGCCGAAGAAGGGGCCCCGGACGCGTTCAAGGTCCTTGAGGCTTTCGGGCCCACGTCCCGGCCTGGAGACAGGTTGCTTCCCGTCCATCCGTGGCAGTTCTCCCTGATGGCGGACAACCCCGTCCTACGGGAGGCCCTCGCGCGGGGCCTGTTGCTCAACCTCGGCCCATGCGACATTGAGGCCGTGCCCACGTCGTCCGTCCGGACGGTGTATCTGCCGGACGCCGACGTGTTCTGCAAGTTCAGCCTGGACGTCCGCATCACCAACTGCGTCCGCAAGAACGCCTGGTACGAACTCACGGGGGCGATGACCCTCAACGAGTTGGTGCCGCCCATCTTCGAACGGCTGGACTCCACGTTCCTCACCGAACCCGCCTACCGCAGCATCACACTCGCCGACCGGCGCCTGTACGAGGGCTTAAGCGTCATCCTGCGCCAAGGCGTCAAGGGCCTCCCCGGCACGCCGCTCCTGGCCGGTGCACTGGCCGATCCCTCCAACACGTTCCTGGCGGACCTGCCGGCCATGGCGGACCCCGACGGCGCCCAGGCGTGGTGGGACGCCTACGTGGCGCAGGTCGCGCCGCCGGTCCTGAGCGCCTATCTGGACCACGGCGTCGTCCTGGAACCCCACCTCCAGAACGTCCTGGTCTGCGTGGACGCCGACGGCATGCCCGTCCACGCCGCGTTCCGCGACCTGGAGGGGACGAAGCTCACCGCAGGACGCTGGGATCTGGCCCACCTGCCGCCCCGCGTGGCCGAGGGGCTCACCTACGCCGCCGACCGGGGCTGGAACCGCGTCGTCTACTGCCTCGTCGTGAACCACCTGACCGAGATCGCCGCCGCGATAGCGGACCTGTACCCGCATCTCGAACGGACGCTGTGGCGGACGCTGGGCAGGCACGTGGCCGCCCACGACCACCACCCGCAGGTGAAAGCGCTGCTGGCGGGCGTTCCGCTGCCCGCCAAGGCGAATCTCCGCACCCGGTGGTCCCGGACCGCCGACCGCGGCGCCACCTACGTCCCGGTCCCCAACCCGCTCGCCGCGTCCCGGCCGCTATGAACGGAACCCCAGTGTACGAAGACGCTGTGCACAGAGACGCTGTGCCCGAAGCCGTACGCGAATACGCCCTCGGCCTTCCCGGCTACCCGGCCTACATCTACGACCTGCCGGGCCTGGAGACGCACGCGGCCGCGATCCGGGCCGCGCTGCCCGGCACGGAACTCTTCTACGCCGCCAAGGCCAACCCCGACGCCGAGATCCTCCGGGCTCTGGCGCCGCACGTGGACGGCGTGGAGGTCTCGTCCGGCGGTGAACTGACCCACGTGCGGGAGACCCTGCCCGGAATCCGCATAGCGTTCGGCGGCCCAGGCAAGACCCCCGAAGAACTGGCTCTGGCGCAGCGCCTCGGCGTCGAGCGCATCCATGTGGAGAGCCCACGCGAACTGTCCCGGCTTCCCGGCCCGGCCGGCGTTCTCCTGCGGGCCAACCTGCCGCTCAGCACGCCGGACGCGGCCCTCACCATGAGCGGCCCGTTCGGCATGGACGAGCCCGACCTCGGCGAATGCGCCCGCCGCATGGCCGAAACACCTGGCATCGACCTCCGCGGCATCCACGTCCACCTCGCCTCCGGCCTGGACGCCCCTGCGATGCTCGACCTGGCGGCCCAGATACGTGACTGGGCACTCCCCTGGCTTGACGACCGCGGCGTGCGCGACCCGGAACTCAACATCGGGGGCGGCATGGCCGTCGACTACGGCGACCCCGATGCCCGGTTCGACTGGGAGACCTACGGCAAGGGCCTCCCCACGGCTCCCACCCTCCGCATCGAACCGGGCCGGGCGCTGACGGCCTACCACGGCTGGTACGTCACCGACGTCCTGGACGTGAAGACCACCCGTGGCGAGACCTATGTGATCCTCCGCGGCGGCACCCACCACCTGAGAACACCGGTGACCAAGGGCCACGACCAGCCCTTCGAGGCCCTCACTTGCAACGGCCTGGAAAGCCCGGAGAGGCGGGCCACGCTGGTGGGCCAGCTCTGCACGCCCAAGGACGTGTTCGCCCGCGACGTCCTCGTCCCGGATCTGGTCCCCGGCGACGTCATCGCCTTCGCCATGGCCGGCGCCTACGCGTGGAACATCTCCCACCACGACTTCCTGATGCACCCGAAACCGGACTTCCACTACCTCCGCTGAAGCCGGCGCGGTACGCGCCCTAGTCTCCGGAGTGGATAATCGAGACGATGTTCAGCGCCGCCTCCGCGAGCGCCCGGTCGCCCTCGATCCGCGCGTGCCCGGCGGCGCGGGCGGGGGCGATGCCGCGGGTGCACAGCCGCCAGGCGGTGTCGGCGTCGAGTCCGAGCAGCGCGGCGGGGTCGGCGCGCGTCTCCCGCAGCAGTGCCCATCGGCCGGGGCCCCGGGTGCACGTCCAGCCGCCGAACCCCTCGATGACCACCTGAAGGACGGTGCCCTCCGCCGCGGAGACGTCCCGCAGGGTGTGCGGCAGGGCCCGCATGAACGTGTCGAGGACCGGTTCGAGATAGCGCGGGCCGGTGAGCCCGGACCGGCCGGCGGCGTCGCAGATCTGCTGGTGGTGCGTCCAGTACTCGCTGAAGTCGCGGGCGGCGTCCAGCCAGACCGGATGGGACTCGGGACCGGCCCAGGAGACGGAGCCGCCCATGGCGTCAATGTCCGCGCCCTGCCAGAACTCCACCACCTGATCGCCGACCGACGACAGCAACTCGACCAGGAGGGGCGGGCTGATGCGGCTCGCCGCCGTGACCCACTCGTCGTTGATGCGGTCGAGGAAGGCCGGGAACGCCTCGCCGTCCCGGGGCCGCAGCGCCAGGTAGCCGTCACGGAGCATGGAGAGGCGCCCGACGTGGTCGCCGAGCACATGGGCGGCGATGTCCTTGACGGTCCACCCGGGGCAGACGGTCGGCCGCGCCCATTCGTCGTCCCCAAGCCCCCGCAGCAGGTCGACGAAGGCGGCCTGCTGCCCGGCGAACAGCGGCCGGACATCGATGGGCGGCCCCAACCAGGCGGTGGCGGCATCGGCTGGACGCACGGAACCCGGCGCGGAACCCGGCATGGAACTCGGCATGGGTCGACGCTACCGGCCCCCTCGCGGCCGGGCTCGCGACGCCGTGCCGGGCCACATCCGGCCGCCGCCAGGACGAACCAGGTGATCATTACGGCCATCTCATCGATATGAGGGTTCCGATTGCGCTGCCCAAGTCGAACAGGTCCCGTGCGCTGGCCGCCGGAGGCGTCCTCGCGGCCGTCGTGATGGTCGCCGGGCTGGTCACGGTGTTCACGTCCGGGGGCACCGACCCCGATCCGCTGCCGGACGGGGAGAAGCCGCCGGCGGAGATCGCGTTCAGCGACAGGCCGGCGTGGGACGAGCGCAAGCTCGGCATGGTGCGCGTGGCGGGGATCGAACTGCGCGGCGGCACCGCCATCGTCGCCGGGGACGTCGGTGCCGGCGGGGCCCGGCTGGCCGTGGTCGACGTCCGCACCGGGGAACCGCGCTGGGTCGTGGACGGCGGGTCCCCGCTGACGGGCGGAGACGGCGCCGACGCCCATCACGGCTTCGGTTATCGGGCGGAGCACCTGCGGGGCGTCACGGGCGATCCGCTCGTGTACGGGAACGGGGACGACTGGATCGTTCCCGTCCAGTACACGGAAGGCAGGCGTGGAGCCGAGACCGAGATCGGGGTGGCGGCGCTCTCCGGCAAGGACGGGGCCGTCCGCTGGAAGCACGCGCTCATCCGGCCCCGGTCCGGAAAGAAGGGCGACGAGGACCGAGAGCAGAAGGTGCGGCTGCTCGCGGCCGACTCGCGCGTCGTCCTCACGAGCGTGGAGGGAGAACAGGCCACCGACCCGGCGACCGTCGCGCTGGACGCGGCGACCGGCCGGAAGTTGTGGGAGCACGAGGGCGGCTGGGCACACCGGTTCGCCGGCGACCTGGTGCTCGGCGAGACGCGCGGTGAGCGGGCACCGTCGACGGACTGGGGCGCGCAGCGCAAAGGCACCGACGTCTTCGCGCTGGACGTGCGGACCGGCCAGAAGCGGTGGGACCTGAGCGGGGCGTTCGGGAGTTCCCACCTGGACGCGGTGGCGGGCGGGACGGCCGTCGTCAACGTGCGGGATACGAAACCGGGCACGACTTCCGCAGCCCGGCGAACGCTGCTGCTCGACACCGCCACCGGCCGCGAGACCGGCTCGGCCGGCTCGGACGGCGGCGCGGCGCGGAACCACCGGATCTGGGGGTGCGCCGACGACGGCCGCGAGCTGATCGCGTGCGGGGGTTCCGGCGGGCGGCTGGTGACGATCCGTCACGGTAGGGGCAACGAGCCCTTCACCACTGAGAAGCCGCCGTTCGGCGAGGAGTCGCTGGCTCACGTCCACCTGGTCCACGAAGACCGGATCTTCGTCCACGCGTCTCCCGGCGAGAACCGCCCCGCCCGGCACGCCGTGGTCGACCGGGCGGCGAACCGGATCGGCTCCGCACCGTCCGGTGAGTTCGCCGCCGTCTCCCGGACCGCCGCCGCGTTCCGCGTGCGCCGGGAGGGATCGTCCTCGTCCACGCCGGACGGGCTCGCCGTGCACGCCGCGGCCGTAGGCGCGGAGCCGCCCGAGCCCGCCGGGCCGGGAAGGCCGGCGCTGGAGCCGCCCCGGATCGACGCGGCACCGCTGTGGACGGCGAAGACCGGCGAGACGCCGCCGGCGTCCGCGTCGCCCCAGGCCAAGGAGACCGGCCTGGTGGCGGTGGAGACCATCCGGCTCGCCGGGGACGCGCTCGTCTACACCGGCCGGGACGCCGAGGACGACGACCTCGCCAGGCAGGTGGTCGCGGACGTGGAGACCGGCGAGGTGCGGTGGTCCGTCCGCGAAGGCGCGTCCCTCGGCGGCGGCGCCGAGGCGGCCTCCATGCGCCGGCCCCACGTCGTCGACATGGGTGACGAGTGGCTGACGTTCGTCGAGTACAGCGGACCCGGCGAAGAGGAAGGCATCGCGGCGCTCTCCCTCAAGGACGGAAGCGTCCGCTGGAAGAAGCGCACCATGAGCGGGAACGGCTTCGCGATCCTGATGGCGGTCGACCGCAAAACGATCGCGGTCAGCACGTGGCGGGGCGGCGGGTCCGCGGACGGGCAGGACGGGATGGCCGTCTACGCGACCGGGACGCGGAAGGAGCTGTGGCGCAAGCGCGGGGTGACGCCCGAGAGCACCGGCGGCGGCCTCGTCCTCGCCGCCGAGGACGGCCCCCGCGACGGCGGCACGCGGAAGCGGCGCGACCTCATCGCCTACGGGGCATCGGACGGCGAGCGGAAGTGGCGGCTCGGCGACCGGTACCGGGAACCGGAACTGCTGCACGACGAGGGCGGCGCGACGATCGTCGTCGGCACCCCGGACGGCGGCGCCGTCCTCGACCGGGCGACCGGCCGGGAGCTGGCCAGGACGCGTATGCCCCTGCTCCGCTGCGACGGGGACGGCGACGCGTTGATCGTCTGCGAGTCGGGGACGGCCGGCCCGGGGACTGATGGGGGCAGGCGCGCGGTGACGATCCAGACCCGCGACGGCGTCACGAAGGTCCGCGACCTGCTGGAGACGGGGTTCCTCACCCGTTACGGGGCGATCGGAAACTGGTTCACCGCGATCCGGCCCGCCACGAGATCCCGGTCGGGGAGCGCCCCCGAGCGGTTCCTCGTCCTCGACGCCGAGGGCAGGGAGATCTCCGCCGACCTGCCCGGCAGGCCGAGGGAGATCGGTGGCGGCCACGCCGTCCTGACGCCCTCCTCGATCACCCGCGGCCTGGGGACGGCCGGCGTCCCGGCGTTCACCGTCCACCGCATCCGGCGGTAGGGGCATGGTCCCCTGTAGCGGCGGCCCGTGGTGGATCATCGGCGGAGGGTGACCGTCCGCAGGGTGCGGCAGGGCTCTTGCGTCCGCGCAAGCGTCGGTGACCGACGGGTGTGCGCTGCGTAAGAGTGTGTGTTGTCTCACTCCCACGTCCGACTCTCGACCAGGCCGAAGAGCTCATGTTCGCTTACAGCCCGACACAGAGACGTGAAGCCAACACCGCCATGAACCAATCAGACGCGTGGTCGGGGACGCCCGTGCTGGTCCCGGCGTCCGCTCCCTCCCTGGAACTCGGAATCCCGTCCGCCTGGAACAACAACGGCAAGTCGGCCGGGCGTCTCATCGGCGAGATCGACATCGCCGCGACGCCGGCCGCCGTACGGCTCGCCAGGTCCTACGTCCGGGAGCTGATCGGGCAGCACTTCGGCGCCGACCGCTCCGAACTCGGCGACCTGGAGCTGCTGACCAGCGAGGCCGTGACGAACTCGGTGCTGCACGCCAGGCCGCGCCGGAACGGCACCGTCACACTGTCGGTGCTGCACATCGACCGGTACGTGCGGGTCGAGGTCACCGACGGCGGCGCCGCGCCCGGCGAGCCGCGCGGGGCCGAGGAGCCGCTGCCCGTGCACGGGCGGGGGCTCGTCCTGATGAAAGCGCTCGCCACCGACTTCGGCACCTGCCGGGGCAAGAACGGGACGGCCACCTTCTGGTTCGGGGTGGGCGTCAAGGAAGGATGGCGGCTCCCGTGACGGCGGGGCCCACACCGAGCCTCACCCGGTGGGCGGAATCCTCTCCGGGGGACGACGCGGAGACCTCCCCCGGGCGGTCCGGCGGGCCCGCACCCACCAACGCCCGCATGTACGACTACCTCCTCGGCGGCAAGGACAACTACGCCCCCGACCGCGACCTCACCGAGTGGGCTCTCCGCAGGTGCCCGGTCGTGAAACGGCTCGTCCAGGCGAACAGGGGCTTCCTGGACCACGCCGCGGCGCTGCTCGCCGAGGACGCCGGGCTCCGGCAGTTCGTGGACATCGGCTGCGGGCTGCCGGTGTCCGGCGGCGCCAACGTCGGCGACATCGTCCGGCGCGCCGACCCGTCCTGCCGCGTCGCCCACGTCGACAACGACCCGATGGTGCTCGCGCACGCGCGGGCGCTGCTCGCCGTGAACGCGAACACGGGCGCGTTCGAGGGGGACGTCCGCGACCCCGCCGCGCTGCTCGCCGACCCCGGCCTGCGGGCGCTGATCGACCTGAACGAGCCCGTGGGCGTCCTGCTGACGGGCGTCCTCGACGGCATCACCGACGAGGACGACCCGCGCGGCATCGTGCGCACGCTCGTCGCCGCCCTGCCGCCCGGCAGCCACCTGGTCGTCACCCACGCGGAGCGGACGCCGGAACTGGAGGCGATCGCCGGGCTGCCGCAGAACCCCGAGCTGCCGTTCTGCCCCCGGAGCCTGGAGGCGATCACCGAGATCTGCGGGAGCCTGGAGATGACCGCCCCCTACCCCGTCCGGCTGCCGCTCCCGCACGCCGTCCACACCACGGGCCCGGTGCCGCTGATCGGCTGCATCGGGCGCGTCCCGGGGTGACGGCCCGCCATGACCGTCATGTCCCCCATGGCGCCGGCCCTCGCGGGGCCCCCGGCGCTTGGTGAAGCAATGGACACATCCCCGCGCCACCTGCCCCGGGAGCGCGGCGTTTCGCTACGATCTAGGCTCCAGCGACCGTCACACCCGGGGCGAGTGATGACAGCGGACGGCGAGCCGAAGTCTCTCTCTGAAATCACCAGGGACATGGGTCTCAACATGTCCGACGTGGCGGCCTTCTCCGGCCTCGACGAGAGCACGATATTCCGGCTGTGGGACAACGCCGAATGGCTCGACCGGGTCAGCGGGCGGTCCCTGCAGAGCCTCATGTCGTCCGTCCCGGGAATCGCCGAGTACTCGATGGCGCACGCCATCCGGAAAAGGCGCGACGTGCTCATCGGCGACCTGCACGGCGAGGGCCTCACCGTCGACGTCGGCGCCATGGAGAGATCGGACGTCCCGCAGCAGCATCTGCTGAACGCCCTTGAGGCGGCGCTGCACATCATCCGCGGCGAGGCGACGCAGAAGACCTCGTCCTTCATCGCCCGCTTCTGGGGCCGCGAGCAGGACCGGGCGCTGGAGGCGCTCTACAGCCCCGAGCCCGGCAGCGGCCTCCTCTCCGACCCGCGGACGCTGTTCGACTCCTCGATCGACCTCGCCCCCCGGCTGAACCGCAAGTCCTACTCCTTCCATTCCATCCTGGCGCTGAACATCCTCACGCACCAGGTCAGCAAGGTCACCGGCGAACTGGAGGCCGATCTCGGCTTCGAGGTCCCCGGCAGGCAGGCCGCGTTCATGATGCGCGGCGTCGTCATGGGCTCCCTCATCGGTTCCAACGACATCGAGCTCGCGGAGAGATACCGCAGGGAACTGGAAGCGACGCCCGTGTACGCGGCGCTGGAGGAATGGTCGTTCCCGACCTACACCAGAGACGGCCGTATCAGCAGCGACTTCACCTTGCCGAGCTCCCTGTCGCTCCGCAATACGGCCATGGAGGTGCTGCGCGAGATAGCGGAGTACAACGACGCCTACGTGTACTACCTGGTGTCGACGTACATTCCGCTGGCACTGAAACGGGATCCCGCGTTCGGGGGAAAGATCATTGAGCTGATCCAGGCGATCGAGCTGCGCGGGGCCGAGTGCCGGGACAAGAGGATCAGACAGACCTGCAACACGCTGGTCCGGCGGCTGAAGGGCGCCGCCTGACCAGGCTCGGAGAATGGGGAGCCGGTGGAGGACACGGCGCAAGCCATCGCGAATCTGACACGGGAGAGATGGGAGGCCAACGCACGGTACTGGGTCAAGGTCATCAGGGAGCGCCGGGACCGGTACCGCACCGAGCTCACCGACGGCGCCGTCCTCGACGCCATCGGCCCCTGCGCGGGCCGCCGCGTCCTGGACGCGGGCTGCGGCGAGGGATACCTCGCCCGCACGCTGGCCGCCCAGGGGGCCGACGTCACGGGGGTGGACGTCTCCCAGGGGCTGATCGACGCGGCCTCCTCCCATCCCTCGCAGCAGGACACGGCCACGTTCGTGCGCGCGAGCGTCGACGACCTGCCGTTCGAGGACGACGCGTTCGACCTCGTCGTCTGCAATCACCTGTTCAGCCACCTGCAGGACCCCACCGGCGCGTTCGGTGAGTTCTCCCGGGTCCTGGCGAGCGGCGGGCGCCTGATCCTGCTGACCCTGCACCCGTGCTTCTACGTGGAGAACTCCGAGCAGGGCGCGATGAACAGCGTCCCGGCGTCGCAGTACTTCTCCTCGCGCGGCATCGACCAGCGGTTCCTGGTGGACGGCCTGGAATCCCCTTCGATGATCACCTCGTGGCTCCGGCCGCTGGAGTTCTACGCTGGAACGCTCCGAGACAACGGTTTCGTGATCGCCGACCTGCGCGAACCGCATCCAACGGAAGAGCAGATGCGCGACGACCCCTGGTGGCGCAAGGGCTTCCCGACGGCGCTGTTCATGCTCCTGATCGCCGAGCGCCGCTGAGCCGCCCGCCGAACCGCCCGTTGCGCCGCCCGTCCCGGGCGGGCGTGCCCTAGGGTCTCCGCATGAGCGATGCCGTCCCCCCGCGCGGGGGGAGCGCGGACCCCGGGCCGCCGGAGCGCGTGCCGGCGGAGCTGGCCGAGCACCCGGACCGGCTCCGGTGGAACGCCAAGTACGGGGACGCCCCGGGGCTGTCCCCCGTCCATCCGCTCGCGGAGCGGGCGCTGTCCTCCGGGCTGCCGGACGGCGAGGTCCTCGACCTGGCGTCCGGGCCGTCCGGCAGCGCCCTGCTCGCGGCGGCGGCGGGCCGGCCGGTCACCGCCGTGGACGTCTCCGAGATCGCGCTCGGCCGCCTCGGCGCGGAGGCCGGGCGGCGCGGGCTCGCATCGCTGATCACGCTCGTCCAGGCCGACCTGGCCGCCTGGCGGCCGCATCCCGCGGGGTACGCGCTCGTGCTGTGCACCGGTTTCTGGGACCGTGCCGTGTTCGGCCGCGCGACCGGAGCCGTCCTGCCGGGCGGCCTGCTGGCGTGGGAGGCGTTCACCGAGGAGGCCCGCCGCCATCGGCCGGGCCTGCCCGCGGAGTGGTGCCTCGGCCCGGCCGAGCCGGCCTCGCTGCTGCCGGACGTCTTCACCGTCCTGGAACAGGCCGACGACCCCGCGACGGGCAAACGCGGCCTCCTCGCCCGCCGCCACGCCACCCCGCGACGGGCCGGCCCTTAGCCGAGATCCTCGGCGTCTATGTCCACCACTACCGGGGCATGGTCGGACGGGCCCTTCCCCTTGCGCGCCTCACGGTCGACGTACGCCGAACCGACACGGGCCGCGCATTCCTCGCTGGCGTAGAAGAGGTCGATGCGCATGCCCATGTCCTTGTGAAAAGCTCCCGCCCGGTAATCCCAGTACGTGTACGGGTGGGGGCCTTTCATGGGGGCGGGCACCACGTCATGGAGGCCCAAGGCGCGTAGTTCCGCGAGGGCTTGGCGCTCAGCGGGGGTGACGTGGGTGGAGCCGACGAACAACGACGGGTCCCAGACGTCCTCATCGGTGGGTGCCACGTTGTAGTCGCCGCACGCCACCAGCGGCAGGCCCCGCGCCAGTTCGGCGGCCAGCGCGTCCCGCAGCGCCCTGAACCATTCGAGTTTGTAGGCGTAGTGGGCCGATTCGGGCGTGCGCCCGTTCGGCGCGTACAGCGACCACACCCGCACGCCGCCGCACGTCGCGCCGATCGCACGGGCCTCCGGGACCAGCAGGACGGGCTCGGTCAGCTTCGTCTGCCCCGCCGCCTCACCCTCGTAGACCGGCTCCCCGGGGAAACCGTTCGACACGTCCTCGATGCCGGCCCTCGACAGGACTGCCACGCCGTTCCAGCGGCCGTCGCCGTGCACCGCGGTCGTGTATCCCAGTTCCGCCACCTCGGCCACCGGGAACTGGTCGGCGCGGCACTTGGTCTCCTGGAGGCAGACCACGTCGGGCCCGGTCTCCGCCAGCCAGGAAAGGAGGCGCGGCAGACGGGCCTTGACCGAATTGACATTCCACGTCGCGAGGCGCATCCTCCCAGCCTGCCATTTACCGGGCGGTCGGGCGCGGCCGCACGGTCCCATCCCGGCGCCGCGGCCGGTACATTGCAGGTCGGCCTCTCCCCCCGCCGGAGGGACGCCGAGCAACCCGCGGGACCGGTAGATTGCGGGCAGCCGCGTCGCCCGCGCAGGGTCGCCGCACACGGCGCCACACCGGCCCGTGTGACCGGTAGATTGCGGGTCGGCCGCCTTTGCACGGTTTTCACACCGCGCTTAGACCGGCCCTGGAAGGGTGGTCTCGTTCGTGATGTCGTCAAGCCCGGAGCAAGCGAGGAAACATGTCCGAGGATGACAAGCCCGGGGGCAAGCCCACGATCAAGGCGAAGGCGAAGATCCCGAACGCCCAGAACATCCGCAGCCCGGAATTCAAACCGCACGGCATCAGCGCCGGGCGCGGCAGCGGGCTGAACCGGCCGTCCGCGCTGACCGCCAAGCAGGCGCGCAAGCGGCGGATCATGGTGATCGTCGGGCTGGTGCTCGCCGCGGCCCTGATCGCGGGCTTCGTCTTCTGGTGGATCAACCGCCCGCCGCCGGAGATCGAGGTGTCCGGCAGGTTCGCGGCCAAGCCCACGGTGGAGATCCCCACGAAGCTCGCGCCCGAGGGCAAGCGCAAGGTGACCACCCTGATCAAGGGCGACGGACCCGAGATCAAGAACGGCGACACGCTGTACGCCCAGTACGCCTTCTACCAGTGGTCCAAGGACAGCGACGACGAGGACGGCTCGGTCAAGAGCCAGAGCAAGGAGCTCGCCTCCTCCTACGAGCGCGAGGCCCAGGGGCAGCCGACGCAGCCGCTCGTCGTCGGCGAGAGCGGCATCAAGGGCTTCGACCAGGGCATGGTCGGCCAGACGGGCGGCAGCCGGGTCATGCTGCAGATCCCCCCGTCGGAGGGCTTCGGCGAGCAGGGCTCGCAGCTCGGGCTGGAGAAGTCCGACTGGGTGGTGTTCGTCGTGGACGTCCAGGCCGTCGTCCACAAGGACCAGGGGCCGCAGGGCGCGGCGAAGGAACTCGACGACAAGAAGCTGCCGAAGGTCACGGACAAGGGCGCGGGCAAGGCGCCCAAGGTGAAGGTCCCCGACCGGGACGCCCCGGACAAGCTCCAGGTGAAGACGCTGGTCGAGGGGACCGGCCCGGCGCTGGCGAAGGGCGACGACGCGGTCGTCAACTACCAGGGCACGATCTGGGACACCGGCAAGGAGTTCGACTCCAGCTGGAAGTCCGGGGCCCCGGCCAAGTTCCCGATCGGCACCGGCAAGACCGTCCCCGGCTTCGACAAGGGGCTCACCGGCGCGAAGGTCGGCAGCCGCGTGCTCCTCGTCCTGCCGCCCAAGGAGGGGTACGGCAAGCAGGGCCAGCCGCCGGCCATCAAGGGCGACGACACCCTGGTCTTCGTCGTGGACATCCTCGCCAAGCTCAAGAAGTGAGACGGGAACGGCACGACGGGTCGTGAACGGTGGCGGCGGGGCACCCGGTCGGGTGCCCCGCCGCTTCGCGTACCGGGGGGAATCGCGGTTTGCGACGTCCGTCACGACAACCGGAGGGGCGCATTGCCCGTCTCCTAATGGGAGGCCGAAGGGGTGCGCGCTGGACGTCACGCCGCACCGATCCCCTCAGGTATCGTCGGTAACGCATTAATCACGGGGGGCTTGTGAGCAACGGCAGAAAGGGTCCGGAGGGCGAGGAGCCCACGACTCCGGGCGAGGGGGGGCAGCGGGACGCGCAGGCCGGGCCACCGGCAGGCGGGGACGATCCCCCGGCCGCCATACTGACCGTGCACACCGAAGAATCCACTCAGGACGCAGAATTCGACCAGGTGGAAGACATATCCGATAAGGGTGAGAAAAACAGCGCGGACGCCGTCCCCGAGGGGGACGAGGCGCAATCTCCCGGTACGGGTAACCCGCCGGACGACCCGGGTGAGCGGTCGGCGAACGGCGACGCGAACGAATCCGCGACCGAAATGCCGGAAGCGCCGACCACCGAATCCGCGACCGGGCCCACCGCCGAATCCGCGGCCGGGACGCGCGAGGAAAGCGCGGCCGGCGAGGGCGACCCCGCCGGTGGCGACGGCCGGGACGCGGCGGGCGGCACGGGTGTGGCCGCGGCGGCAAGTGTTGAAGCGGCGACGAATGGTGATACCAGCAGCATGCCGCCCTCCTCGCCGCACCCTTCAGCGCCCCGCCACGGAGGTCCGCCCGGGGACGCCGCCGGCCGCGACGGCGGAGGCGGAAAGGGGCCCGGCCGGCCCCGGAGCCGCCGGTCGCGGCTGCTGCGCCGGACGCTGTTCGTCATGCTCGGCTTCCTCGGGTTCTGCGTCGCCGCGTTCGCCGTCGCCTACCTGTTCACGCCGGTGCCGTCGCCGCTGGAGAAGGCGGTCGCGCAGGGCCCGACGTTCTACTACTCCGACGGCAAGACGCAGATCGCGAAGACCGGCGTCAACCGCGACGCGGTCGACCTCGACCGGATCCCGGAGAGCACCCGCAACGCGGTGATCGCCGCCGAGAACGGCACGTTCTACGAGGACCCGGGCGTCTCGGTGCGGGGCACCGCGCGGGCGTTCTGGTCCACGGTGACCGGCCGGCAACTGCAGGGCGGCTCGACGATCACGCAGCAGATGGTCCGCAACTACTACGGCGGCATCGGCAAGGAGCGGTCGGTCACCCGCAAGCTCAAGGAAGTCATGGTCGCCCTGAAGGTCGACCAGGAGAAAGAGAAGGACTGGATCCTCGAGCAGTACCTCAACACCATCTACTTCGGGCGCAACGCCTACGGCGTCCAGGCCGCCGCCAGGGCCTACTACGACAAGGACGTCTCGAAGCTGACGGCCGCGGAGGGCGCCTACATCGCCGCCGCGATCCAGCAGCCCAGCTACTTCGCCGACCCGACCGGCTCCGCCCGCCCCCTCGCCGAGCAGCGGTGGCGCGCCGTCCTGAACAACATGGTCCGGGACGGCTACCTCGGCTCCGCCGAGGCCGCGTCGATGAAGTTCCCGGAACCGGTCAAGCAGGAGATCACCGACGTCCTCAAGGGCCAGAAGGGCTACATGGTCAACGTGGCCAAGAAGGAGCTCGTCGAGCGCCGCGGCTACAGCGAGGACGAGATCAACCGCAGCGGCCTGAAGATCACCACGACGTTCGACAAGCGGCTGATGGACGCGATGAAGCGGTCGGTGAGCCAGAACACCCCGGACGGGATGAGCAAGAAGATCCGGACGGGGGCGGTCTCGGTCGACCCGTCCACCGGGCAGGTCCTGGCGTTCTACGGCGGCCGCGGCTATCTGGAGGAGGCGCTGAGCAGCTCCTTCGGCGACTGGGCGCAGGCCGGGTCCGGGTTCAAGCCGATCGCGCTGGCCGCCGCGCTGGAGAACGGGGAGACGCTCGGCTCCACCTACGACGGAAGCTCGCCGCAGCACTTCGGCGGCTCGGCCATCAAGAACGACGGCGGCCGCAGCTTCGGGATGGTGAACCTCGTCACCGCCACCCAGAACTCGGTCAACACCGCGTACGTGAACCTCGGCCAGGACATCGGCAACGACAAGATCGTCAAGATGGCCGAGAAGATGGGTATCCCGAAGTCGCAGATGAAGCCGGAGCAGCGCGGCGCCGCCACGTTCCCGCTCGGCATCGTGTCGCTGCATCCCGTCCAGCAGGCGGGGGTGTTCGCGACGTTCGCGGCCGAGGGCGTGCACCGGGAACCGTTCGTCGTCAAGTCGGTCACCGACAACGCCGACCACAAGCGCACCTTCAAGGAGAAGGGCGAGCGGGCGCTCAGCCAGCAGAACGCGCGGGACGCGACGTACGCGATGGAGCAGGTCGTCCGGGGCGGCACCGGAACCGCCGCGCAGCTGTTCGACGGCCGCGACGTCGCCGGCAAGACCGGTACGACCGACGAGGGCCGCGCGATCTGGTTCAACGGCTTCATCCCGCAGATGGCCACGTCCGTCGCGATGTTCCGCAGTGACGGCAAGCCGCTGGACATCCCCGGGTACGGCGCGTACGGCGGGGCGCTCCCCGCGCAGATCTGGCGCACCTACATGACCGACGCCGTGAACATCAAGGACTACGAGCCGGAGTCGTTCGGCGCGCCGTCGAGCAGGCCGGGCGGCAACGTGAGCGGGCCGCCGGACGACGACCGCCCGAACGGGTCGGAACCGCCGCGCACCACCGAGCCGGAGGAACCGCCCACCGACCGCCCCGACGAGCCGGAACTCCCGCAGCCCCCGACGGGCGTGCCGACCCTCCCCCCGACCGAGCCCGGCGACCCCGGCGGGGGCGGTGACGAGCCCGGCGACCCCGGTGGTGGAGGCGGCGGCGATGACGACGGAGGCGGCGGCTCCGGCGGGGGCGGCGGCCGTCCCGGCGCGAACGGCTGACGCCCCGGCCCGGACGGCGCGGGCCAGCTACCCGCAGGCTTCGCCGATCCGGGCCGGCGTCTCCGACATGACGGTGTTGAACTGCGTCACGTCGCCGCCGCCCACGGCCGCGGCGGCGGCGCGGAGCCGGTCCGCCTCGCCCTTGAGGGCCTTCTCCAGGTCGTCGTCGCCGGTCTCGCCCGCCAGCTCGTCGAGACGTCCGGCGAGCTTCTCGGTCGCCTGCCGCCACTGCGCGGGATCGGCCGCGGGGGCGCTCCTGACCTGCGTCATGTACTGCTGGAACGCCGCTTTGGTATCGGTGCAGACCTGGTCGGGACCGGCGCTCACCACCCCGCACCCGCCGAGCAGACCGGACGCGCCGAGCACCACCGCGCCCCCGCCCAGCGCCCGAATCACCCCGTAACGCATCGCACCTCCCACTCACCCCGCCCGGATCCGCTGATCACGAACCGGTGCCGCACATGTTCCCGCATCGGCGGCCTTCGCGGGGTCGCGTCCTGGACGGTTCCGGCCCGCCCGGACGCTGTGACGCGTCCCGGAGCGCCCGGGTTCGGGGAATCGCGGTCGTGCCCGTCCCGACGCTCCGGCGCCGGCGACCGGCCTCGCGGCGCTGACAGCACGCTGACCTGCGGACTCTTCGGCACTGTCAGGTGAGGGGGCCCTTTGGTCCTGTTCGCCCATGTAGCGTAGGCAGTCGCGCGGGACGAGCACGGAGGAAACAGGGGGTGGCGACCGTGGCCGACGCGTGGCGACCCACGTCGGAACTGGAACACCGGCTGCAGGAGACCGTGCGGGCAGGGGACCAGGAGAGCTACTTCCGCCTCATCGCGGACAGCGAGCTCGTCGTCCCCGTCCCGCCCGACCTGGTGGACGGGATGCTCGCGGGCGAGACGCAGCCGTCCTGGCCGACCCAGGAGGAGGACGGCCGCGTCCACGTGCTGACCTACACGTCGGCGTCGGCGATGCGGGCCTGCCTCGGCCCGTCCTACCAGCACTTCATGACGGTCCGCTTCGGCGAGATCGCCGAGACGTGGCCCGACGACCGCTGGTGGCTCGCCATCGACGCGCCCGCCCGCGGCGTCCCCGCGGCCCTGCCCATCGAGGCGCGGCTGCCGGCCTGGTTCGTCCGCCAGGTCGCCGGCGGCGACGGCCGCCCGCCCCAGGTCGGACGCGTGTCCGCCCCCTGGGAGGAACTCCGCGGCCAGCACCGGGACCTGCCGCGCGAGTCCCCCCGGCAGGAGTTCCAGCCCGCCAACGACGTCGAACGCGAACTGCTGCGCGCCGCGGCCAACAACGACCACGACCTCTTCCTGCAGACGCTCGCCGGCACCGACGTGCTGCTGCCCGTCCCGGACGACACCGACTACGCGATGCGCCCGGGGCGCCCCGGCTTCCCCTGGCAGACCCGGGAGGTGGACGGCTCCACCGTCGTCCCCGTCTTCACGTCCCCGGAACGCCTCGTCGAGGCGGCCCGCTCCGCCGGGACCGGCACCGAGTACATCAAGCTGCCGTTCACCGTCGCGCTGCGCTACTGGCCGAACCACGACTGGCTGCTGGCCATCAATTCCGGCTCACCCGCCGGCGGGACCATCCTGGCGCAGCAGCTCCCCGGCCTCGCCGCGTGGGCCGACCAGCGCGCCGCCCAGCGCATGACGGACGGCTTCGAACCGCAGAACGACATCGAGGGCCGCCTCTTCGAGGCCGCCCGGCGCCGCGACACCGACGCCTTCTTCAAGATCCTCCTCGGCGCCCAGGTCCTCGTCCCCGCCGACCCGGACACGCCCTGGGGCATCACGCCCGGCGACCCCGGCTTCCCGTGGCGGCCCGTCCCCGTCCACGGCCGCACGTCCATCCAGATCTTCACGTCGCTCAAGTGGATGAACGAGGCCGTCGGCTCGTCCCGCTTCGTCATGCCGACCCTGCTGGACATGGTCGCCGCCTGGCCCGACACCGGCTGGAACCTCGTCCTCAACCCCGGCACGCCGATCGACGCGACCATGCCCGGCGACAAGATCCGCTCCCTCGGCCCCCCGTCGGCGGACCGTGCCACACCCCCC
>NZ_SMLC01000057.1 GCF_004349245.1 Actinomadura sp. 6K520
CCCTGAGCCCGACCCCTTGGACCCGACCCCCGATCCCCTTCAGCCGGACGCCCGCGAGCAGGGCGCCCCGAGACCGAGCGTGTCCCGCGAGGCCGCGGCCGGAACGGCGCGGCAGCCGCGGACCTCGCGGGACACGTTCGCCGATCAGCCCCTCCCCGGCCACGTCGTGACACATCGCCCGCGGTAGTACGAACCGATCGGACCAGTCCCCTACGATCAGGCTCGTACCCGCCGCGGGAGCACGGCGAGGTGTCCAGGCACCACTTACGGCCGGGGAGGGTCTGCCGGATGTCACTCGCCGTCGAACCGTTGCTGCCCTGGGCCCAGGACGGTTCCGCCGAGTCCGCCTGCCGCGACGAGACGCCCACGACCTCCTGCCGGCTCGTCTGGAACATCTCGCACAACGCCGACTTCACGCGGTTCTACTCGACCTGGCTCGACGGCCCGCTCACCACCCTCCTGCTCGTCATCCTGACCCTGGTCATCGCGCTGATCGTCAAGAACATCGCGCACCGCATGATCACCAGGGTGACGCTGCGGATGGCCGAGGGCACGATGTCGGAGCGGGTCAGGGAACGTTCCCGGACGGTGTTCGAGGGCAACCCGGCCCTGCTCACCAAGCGGCGGGCCCAGCGCGCCCAGACGCTCGGCTCGGTACTGCGCTCCTTCGCGTCCGTCCTCATCATGGGGACGGCCCTGTTCAGCGTCCTCGGCTCGCTCGGCCTGAACCTCGCCCCCATCCTGGCCAGCGCGAGCGTCATCGGCGTCGCGGTCGGCTTCGGCGCGCAGAACATCGTCAAGGACATCCTCGCCGGGCTGTTCATGCTGCTGGAGGACCAGTACGGCGTCGGCGACTACATCGACGTCGGCAGCGCCAAGGGGACGGTCGAGGCCGTCACGCTGCGCGTCACCCGGATGCGGGACGTGGACGGCATCGTCTGGTACGTCCCGAACGGCGAGATCAAGAGGGTCGGCAACGAGTCGCAGAACTGGGGCCGCGCCGTCCTGGACATCCCGGTCGACATCCACGAGGACACCGAGCGGGTCAAGGAGCTCCTGCAGACCACCGCCGACGCGATGGCCGCCGACTCCCCCTGGAACGACCTCATCCTGGAGGAGCCGTCGGTATGGGGTGTGCAGGCGTTCGCCGGGGACGCCCTCGTCATCCGCGTCGTGCTGAAGACGGCCCCCGGCAAGCAGGGCGACGTCGCCCGCGAGCTGCGCGAGCGGGTCAAGCGCGTGTTCGACGAGGCCGGTGTCACCGTCGCGACCCCCGCCCCCTGAGCGCCAGGGGACGGAAGTGCGCACGTCTCACATAGGGTGGAGATCGCTATGGCTGAAAAGGTGACCTTCTATGAAGCGGTCGGCGGCGAGGAGACCTTCCACCGGCTGGTGCACCGCTTCTATCAGGGTGTCGCGGACGACCCCGACCTACGCGCCCTCTACCCCGAGGAGGACCTCGGCCCCGCCGAGGAGAGGCTGCGGTTGTTCCTGATCCAGTACTGGGGTGGCCCGAACACCTACAGCCGGCGGCGCGGGCATCCGCGGCTGCGGATGCGGCACGTGCCGTTCGTGATCGGCGCCGCCGAGCGGGACGCCTGGCTGCGGCACATGCGGGCCGCCGTGGAGGAGCTGGAACTTCCCGAGCCGCTGGAGAAGCAGCTGTGGGACTACTTCACGATGGCGGCGCAAAGTCTGGTGAACGCCCCGACATAAGCGGGTAGATCGCCACGTATGACGCGAATCCCGTGGTGGCGCCATGCCGTCGTGTACGAGGTGTACGTCCGCAGCTTCGCCGACTCCGACGGGGACGGTGAAGGCGACCTCCAGGGGATCCGGTCCCGGCTCGGCCACCTGCGCGACCTCGGCGTGGACGCGCTCTGGCTCACCCCCTTCTACACCTCCCCGCTCGCCGACGGCGGCTACGACGTGGCCGACTACCGCGACGTCGACTCCCGCTTCGGCACCCTCCGCGACTTCGACGCACTGGTGGCGGACGCGCACGCGCACGGGCTGCGGCTGATCGTCGACATCGTCCCGAACCACTCGTCCGACCGGCATCCCTGGTTCCGGGAGGCACTCGCCGCGCCGCCCGGGTCACCCGAGCGTTCCCGCTACATCTTCCGGCCCGGGAGGCCAGGGGAACGTCCCGGCGAGGAGTCACCGCCGAACGACTGGCCGTCCGCGTTCGGCGGCCCCGCCTGGACGCAGGTGGACGACGGCGAGTGGTACCTGCACCTCTACGCCCGCGAGCAGCCGGACTTCAACTGGCGCAACCCCGAGGTCCAGCACGAGTTCGAGGACATCCTGCGGTTCTGGCTGGATCGCGGCGTGGACGGCTTCCGCATCGACGTGGCCGCCGGCCTGTTCAAGGACGCGTCGTTCCGCGACCTCGGCGCCGAGGACCGCCGCGTCCTGAACGGGCCCATCTACAGCCGGCCGGAAGTCCACGACGTGTACCGGCGGTGGCAGAGAATCCTCGACGAGTACGACGGCGACCGCATGGCCATAGGCGAGGTGTGGACGGACGGGCCCGAAGACCTCGCGCTCTACCTCCGCCCAGACGAACTCCACCAGGTCTTCCAGTTCGATCTGCAACTCGCCTCGTGGTCGGCCACGGCGTTCCGTGAGGTGGCGACGGCCGCGATGAAGGCCGTCGCACCCACGGGCGCCGCCCCGACCTGGGTCCTGTCCAGCCACGACTCGGTCCGGCACGTCACCCGCTACGAGCGGCCGGAGAACGTCCCCGGCATCGGGTACGCCAGAGCCAAGGCGGCGCTACTGATGCTCCTGGCGCTCCCAGGCTCGGCCTACCTGTACCAGGGGGAGGAACTGGGCCTGCCCGAGGTGACCGACCTCCCCGACGACGCCAGGCAGGACCCCATCTGGGAGCGCACCAACGGGGAACTGGTAGGACGGGACGGCTGCCGCGTCCCACTGCCCTGGTCCGGCGGCTCCGAGCCGTACGGGTTCTCCGCGGACGGCGTCCGTCCATGGCTGCCGATGCCGCGGGACTGGGCTTCGATGACCGTCGAGGCCCAGGCGTCCGACCCGTCCTCCATGCTCGCGTTCTACCAGGAGGCCCTGGCCCTGCGCCGCCGCCTCCTGGACGACCTTCCGGAGGACGTGGAATGGCTCGACTCCCCCGACACGGCCGTCTTCTTCCGGCGGGGCCCGCTCATCTGCGCGCTCAACTGCGGCGACAACCCCGTCCGGCTCCCACCCGGCGACCCGCTACTGAGCAGCTCCCCCCTCTTCGGCGACCTACTCCCCGGCAGTTCTGCTGTACTTATGCAGTCCAGGCCCACTGCGCTCGCCTAGCGGCTCGCTCCGTGACCTGCCCTGTGCGAGCGCGGCTGTGCCTATTGCAGGACCGGCCCACTGCGCTCGCTAACGCTCGCTCCGTGACCTGCCCTGTGCGAGCGCGGCATCGCTTCGCGATCTTCCCGGTAAGGCTCGCCTCCGGCATCGCCTCACCGGTCAGGTAACGCGCTCGCGTGCGGGGCTGGTCGGTGCGCGGTGGGCCGTCCCAGGCGAGGGTCAGCGCATGGGACGGCACACCGCGAGGTCGAGCGCTACAGCGGGGGGCGCTGGAGCTGGAGGGGGTCGTCGGCGGTCGGCGCGGACTTCAGGGTCGGGGCGTCCTCGTCGATGCCCGCCCACCGCTTGAGGTCGGCTATCGCCTCGGCCTGCTGCTCCGCGGGCAGCCTGGTGATGAGGCGGCCGCTGTGGTTCATGCCGGGGGCGACGTAGACGGCCGAGTCACGGGCACCCCGACCGAGACGGAACGGCTTGGCGCCCCACGGGTCGTTCTCCCCGTACACGAACATCATCTGGCTTGCGTTCCCGCGCACCCAGTTGTCGATGTCGCGCATGGCGCGGCCGTTGTCGAACCGCATCGGGATGTCGCGCGGGACGTACGTGCGCGGGTGGTAGCTGCGCTCGTGCCGCAGCAGCCTGCGCATGTGCGCGAACTTCGGCGACGGCCAGCCGAGCTCCGTGCCCGCCTGGTAGAAGTACGGGATGTAGGGCTCAAGGCCCTGGTCGGTGTAGAACGACAGGCCGGAGATGGTGTCGAGCGACTCGTACAGCACGTCGTCGGAGGAGTCCACCGGCGGCAGGTCCGCGCAGTCGGACTGCAGGCTGTACTGCCAGAACGCCCACTCGTAGTCCATCACCGAGTTCTCGAACGCCCGGTCCGGGGTGCGCAGGATGTCGAACGTCCAGCCGTTCTTCTCGGCGGCGGCGGTGAAGCGTTCGAGCATGGCCGGCCGGCGCTTGAGGAACTCCCGCGCGAGCCCTTGCAGGTGGGCGCGGCATTCGGGGTCGGTCCCGACCGTCTCGAAGAACTCGTCGTAGGCGCGGTCGTCGTTGTTGCGGTAGTCGTTCGGCGCCACGTAGACGACGCTGCCGTCGACGTCCCGCGGGTAGAAGCGCTTGTGGTAGACGGCGGTCATGCCGCCCTTGCTGCCGCCCGTCGAGATCCACTTGCCGTCGTAGATGGTCTTGAGCGCGCGGATCAGCCGGTGCTCGTCGGTGGCGGCCTGCCAGATCGTGTCCTTCCGCCAGTCCGTCGGGACGGGGCGGGACGGGCTGAAGTACCGGTACTCGACCGAGATCTGGTTGCCGTCGACGAGCGCGGTCGGCTCGGAGGTGAACATCACCTCCGGGGTGTGGTAGCCGCTGGTGTAGAGGACCATCGGCAGGTCGGCGGACTTGTGCTGCAGCATGATGCGCTGCTCGAACCACTGCCCCCGGGGGTTGCGGTGGTCGACCGGCTGCCGGTATTCGAGCCAGAACCAGCGGTAGCCCGGCAACGTCGAGGTCTTCTCCGTCACCTGCATCCCGGGAATCGCCTTGAGGCGGTCGAGGACGTCGCCCGCCTGAACCGTGCCCGTCCTGGCCGTTCCCGCCTGGACGGTGACCGCCTGCGCCGCAGTGGCGCCCGCTCCGGTCATCGCCGCGGCGAGCAGCAGTGCCATCGCTCCTTGTGAGACGCGCCGCATTGTGCCCCTTTCACGTGGGTTCTCCACAATCGCGTCGCGACACTAGATCAAATACGGGTCGAAAACGGATCCCTGTCGCGCTTGTTACCTATCCGTAATGGAATGTTGTCCCCCCGAATTACGACACTTCCCCCACCCAGCTGATCACCAGGGCACCGCCCCCGGGCAGGCATTGCCCTAACCCAGCTCACCCGCATAAATGATCACCCCACGGGTCGTGCGGCCGGAGCGAGCGCAGCGAGCGCAGGTCGCACGACCCGCCGCACGGGGCGCCGTTTCACGAGACGCGGAGCGGATCGGGAAACGGCGCGCCGTGCGGACCGGGGGTTCCAGGGGGTCGCCCCCCTGGGCTAGCACGGCGCCCCGTGCGGACCGGGGGTTCCAGGGGGTCGCCCCCCTGGACTAACACGGCCTCGGGGAGATGCCGTCGTCCCAGGGGGCGAGGCGTTCGAAGAGGCGTTCGTCGTGCCAGCGGCCGTTCAGGTGGATGTGCCGGCGGGCCGTTCCCACCACCGTGAAGTCGTTGCGTTCCAGGACCCGCTGGGACGCGAGGTTGTCCACCCTTGTGAACGCTTCGACGCGGTGCAGTCGGAGCGCTCCGAACGCCACGTCCAGCGCCTGCCGCAGCGCCTCGGTCGCGACACCGCGTCCGGCGTGCGAGCGCGCCACCCAGTAACCGACGAAGCAGCTCTGCAAGGGGCCGCGCAGGACGTTGTTGAGGGTGATCCGCCCGGCGATCTCGCCGTCGACCAGGATGACACCCGGCCACATCTCCCCCGTGACGTACGCCTCGACCAGGTCGTGGAGATTGTCGCGCTGGCCGTCGACGGTGAAGTACGCGTCGTCGCGCTCCGGCTCCCAGGGGCGCAGATACTCGCGGTTCTCCGCACAGAGCGCGGCGAGCCGTTCCGCGTCCGCCATCTGGACGACCCGCAACCGCACCCCGGATTGGAGGCGGTCCAGCGGAGCGGGCCGCCCGGCGAGCGCGGTCATGGCGAGGGCGCCACATAACGCCCGATGAACTCCCGCTCCTCGGGGGTGAAGCGCCGCAGCCGGTTCGACTCCACGTCGAACGCCACGAGGGTCGAGGTCGCCTCGGCGTAGACGTTGTCGTCGTCCCGCACCTCGTAGGCCAGCTTGAACGAGGCCGCGCGGGCCTCGGTCACCCACGTCTCCACGCGGATCGGGTACACGGTCGGCAGCAGCGGCGTCCGGTAGTCGATCTCGTGGCGTGAGATCACCATGCCGCGGACGGGCTTCTCCCCCTTGCGCACCGGGTCGCCGTGGAACATCTCCAGGCGCGCGTCCTCCAGGTAGCCGAGGAACTTCACGTTGTTGACGTGGCCCTGGGAGTCGATGTCGCCGAACCGGATCTTGAACTCGTAGATGTGCCGGTACTCGGCCGCGGGCAGGTCGGTCTGCTGCATGTCCTCGCCTGGGGTACGGGAAAGCCGGGGTCCGGCCCGATGTTACCCGCCGCGGTTTCGTCCCGGCCTGCGCGGGGCGCCGCGGGACGCTCGGTCGCGGACGAGGCAGGGACGTTTCGGGTCGAACGTCCAGCCGGGCACCAGGTACTCCATCGCGGCGGCGTCGTCCCGGTCGCCGAGTCCGTGCTCGACGTACAGCCGGTGCGCCGCCGCGATCCGCTCCTCGTCGACGTCGACGCCCAGGCCGGGCGCCTCCGGCAGCGTGATCCGGCCGTCCGCGATGCGCAGCGGGTCCCGGGTGAGGCGCTGGCCGTCCTGCCAGATCCAGTGCGTGTCGATCGCGGTGATCTCGCCCGGCGCGGCGGCCGCGACGTGGGTGAACATCGCCAGCGACACGTCGAAGTGGTTGTTGGAGTGCGAGCCCCAGGTCAGCCCCCATGCCTGGCACAGCTGGGCCACCCGCACCGAGCCGCGCATCGTCCAGAAGTGCGGGTCGGCGAGCGGGATGTCCACCGAGTCGAGCCGGATCGCGTGGCCGAGCTCCCGCCAGTCGACGGCGATCATGTTGGTGGCGGTGCGCAGGCCGGTGGCGCGGCGGAACTCCGCCATCGTCTCGCGCCCGGAGTAGCCCGCCTCGGCGCCGCACGGGTCCTCGGCGTAGGCGAGGACGTCCTTGAGTTCGCCGCCGAGGCGGACGGCCTCCTCCAGCGACCACGCGCCGTTCGGGTCCAGGTTGATGCGGGCCTCGGGGAACCGCTCCGCCAGCGCCCGCACGGCCGCGGCCTCCTCCTCGCCCCTGAGCACACCGCCCTTGAGCTTGAAGTCGGCGAACCCGTACCGCTCCCGGGCGGCCTCCGCCTGCCGGACGATCGCGTCCGGCGTCATGGTCTCCTCGTGCCGGACCCGCAGCCAGCCGTCGGCGCCCTCCGGCGGCGCCTCGTACGGAAGGCCGGTCCTGCGGCGGTCGCCGATGTAGAACAGGTAGCCGAGCATCGGGATCGTCGTCCGCTGGACGCCGTCGCCGAGCAGCGCCGCCACCGGGACGCCGAGGAACCGCCCCATCAGGTCGAGCAGCGCCGACTCGATCGCGGTCAGCGCGTGGACGGTGATCCTCGTGTCATGCGTCAGCGGGCCGCGCCCGCCCGCGTCCAGGTGGCCGAACGCGGTGCGGACGGCGTTCAGGATCTCGTCCGACCGCCCGATGGGCCTGCCGACGACCAGGTCGCGCGCGTCCTCCAGCGTCCGCCGTATCCCCTCGCCGCCCGGGACCTCCCCGACTCCGGTGGCGCCGGACGAGTCGCCCAGCAGGACCAGGTTCCGGGTGAAGAACGGGCCGTGCGCGCCGCCCAGGTTGAGCAGCATGCTGTCGTGCCCCGCGACGGGGACGACGCGCATCCCGGTGACGACCGGGGTGCTCATCGCCGCGCCCCCTGGTAGGCGATCGGCCGCCGGAACCGCTCGATGGCCAGGCTCCCCACGGACGTCGTCCGCGGATCGGACGTCGCCGGGAACGGCCCGCCGTGGACCATCGCGTGCCCGACCCTTACCCCGGTGGGCCAGCCGTCCCACACGATCCGTCCGGCCAGGCGCTCCAGGACGGGCAGCAGCCGGGCCGCCGCCTCCCGGTCGCCCGGGGCCGCGTGGATCGTCGCGGTCAGCTGCCCCTCAAGGCCGCGGGCCAGCTCCCGGAGCTGGTCGAGATCCGCGCACCGGACGACGAGGGAGCACGCGCCGAAGATCTCTTCCTGCAGGTCGGGCCCGAAGTGCTCGGCGTCCACGGCGGCGAGGGCCGCCGCGCCGCCGACCGCCGCGCCGGGTTCCCTTCCCCGCGCGAGGATCTCGACATCGGGGTGCCGTTCGAGGCGTCCGACGCCCTCCGCGTAGGCGCGTGCGATGCCGGGGGTGAGCATGGGCGCGCCCGGGTCGCCGGCGATGGCCTTCGCCGCCGCGTCCAGGAAGGTGTCCAGGGCCGCCCCCCTGACCGCGAAGACCAGCCCCGGGTTCGTGCAGAACTGACCTGCCCCGAGCGTCACCGACCCGGCGAACGCCTCCGCGAGGTCGCCGCCGCCCTCCGCGAGGGCCTCCGGGAGCAGGAAGACCGGGTTGACGCTGCTCATCTCCGCGTACACCGGAATCGGCCGGGGCCGGTTCGCCGCCGCCTTCGCGATCGCCAGGCCCGCCGCCCGCGACCCGGTGAACCCGACCGCCTGGACGCGCGGGTCGGTGACGAGCGCGCCGCCCAGCGTCGGCCCGTCCCCGTACAGCATCGAGAACACGCCCTCCGGCAGCCCCGCCTCCCGGACGGCCTCCGCCACGGCCCCGCCGACCAGCTCGCACGTCCCGGGGTGGGCGTCATGCGCCTTCACGATCACCGGGCAGCCGGCCGCCAGCGCCGACGCCGTGTCCCCGCCCGCCACGGAGAACGCCAGCGGGAAGTTGCTCGCCCCGAACACCGCCACCGGCCCCAGGGCCACCCGGCCCTGCCGGATCTCCGGACCGGCGTCCCCGGCGGGATCGACGGCGGCGGTTCCTTCCCCGGCGGCGCGGAGGTCGCCGGCGAAGAGGCGGAGCTGCCCGGCAGTACGGGCGACCTCCCCCGTCAGGCGCGGCACGGGAAGCCCCGTCTCGGCCGCAGCACGCGCGACGAGCGCCTCGGTGAGATCGTCCAGCTTGGCCGCGACCGTTTCCAGGAACGCGGCGCGCCGCCCGGGAGAGGTCGCACGATAGGCGTCGGACGCCTCCTCGGCCAGGGCACAGGCCCGCGCCACCTCGGCCTCGCCGCCGTAGCGGTACTCGGGGTCGAGACGTTCACCGGTGCGCGGATCGACGGCCCTGATCGCCGTGCCCGCCCCGGCGACGCGCTCGAAGCCGATCACCATGTGCCCGGTGAGCCGCGCCATCGTCCGTCCTCCTCGGGTCCGGCAGGTGAGGTCAACCCGGACGATAGGAGACGCGATCAATACCTGTCCAACACGAAATACGCATCAATCGATGCGCGCCATGCATCAATCTGGAACCTCATCGCCGCGCCGAGGCCGGCGGGTCGATGCCGGCCGCTGCCGCGGTGACCATCAATGTCCACCGGGTTCTTCGCCCGGCGGCGTGTTGCCGTTATGGCAGGCGGCGATGTCAAGCGGCTGCTGCAACGAGGAACTCGTTGAGTGCCCGGGGCTGGGGTTTTCCAGCCCCGGGTCTGGCGGGGCCGTCCGTTGACCTCGCGGGCGACCTGGTCGAGGTCATGCTGGGTGTAGGTGCGGAAGTCGGTGGACGGGCGGGGTGAACGGCGCGGGACATGCGGACGGCCGCGCGGTCGATGGTCGATCGCGCGGCCGTCCGGGGGTCGTTCAGGGGGTCAGCGGGTGAGCTTGCGGTGCGTCACCCGGTGCGGGCGGGCGGCGTCGGCGCCCAGGCGCTCGATCTTGTTCTTCTCGTAGTCGGCGAAGTTGCCCTCGAACCAGAACCAGCTCGACCCCTCCTCCCACGCGAGGATGTGCGTGGCGATCCGGTCCAGGAACCACCGGTCGTGCGAGGTGATCACGGCGCAGCCGGGGAACTCCAGGAGGGCGTTCTCCAGGCTGGACAGCGTCTCGGTGTCGAGGTCGTTCGTCGGCTCGTCCAGCAGCAGGACGTTCCCGCCCATCTTCAGCGTGAGCGCCAGGTTGAGGCGGTTGCGCTCGCCGCCGGACAGGACGCCCGCCGGCTTCTGCTGGTCGGGGCCCTTGAAGCCGAACGCCGCGACGTACGCGCGGGACGGCATCTCGACCTGCCCGACCTTGATGTGGTCGAGGCCGTCGGACACGACCTCCCACACCGTCTTCTTCGGGTCGATGCCCCCGCGCCCCTGGTCGACATAGGAGACCTGGACGGTCTCCCCGACCCGCAGGTCGCCCCCGTCCGGCTGCTCCTCGCCGATGACCATGCGGAAGAGCGTCGTCTTGCCGACGCCGTTCGGGCCGATGACACCGACGATGCCGTTCGGCGGCAGGTTGAACGACAGGTCCTCCATGAGGACCCGGTCGTCGAAGCCCTTCGTCAGCTTGTCGGCCACGATGACCGTGTTGCCGAGGCGGGGCCCCGGCGGGATCTGGATCTCCTCGAAGTCCAGCTTGCGGTGCTTGGCGGCCTCGGCGGCCATCTCCTCGTACCGCTCAAGGCGCGCCTTGCTCTTGGTCTGCCGCGCCTTCGGGTTCGACCGGACCCACTCCAGTTCGTCCTGGAGGCGCTTCTTGCGCTTTGCGTCCTTGTTGCCCTCGACCTTCAGCCGGTCGGCCTTCTTCTCCAGGTAGACGGAGTAGTTGCCCTCGTACGGGTAGCAGCGGCCCCGGTCGAGCTCCAGAATCCAGGTGGCGACGTTGTCGAGGAAGTACCGGTCGTGCGTGACGGCCAGGACGGTCCCCTCGTACTTCGCGAGGAACTGCTCCAGCCACTGCACGCTCTCCGCGTCCAGGTGGTTGGTGGGCTCGTCCAGCAGCAGCAGGTCGGGGGCTTCGAGGAGAAGCTTGCACAGCGCGACGCGCCGGCGCTCACCACCGGACAGCTTCGACACCTCCGCGTCGCCCGGCGGGCAGCGCAGCGCGTCCATCGCCTGTTCGAGCTGGCTGTCGAGGTCCCACGCGTTGCGGTGGTCGAGGTGCTCCTGGAGCTTGCCCATCTCCTCCATCAGCTCGTCGGAGTAGTCCGTCGCCATCTTCTCGGCGATCTCGTTGAACCGGTCGAGCATCGCCTTCGTCTCGGCGACGCCCTCCTCGACGTTCCCGAGGACGGTCTTCTCCTCGTTCAGCGGAGGCTCCTGCTGGAGCATGCCGACCGTGAAGCCCGGCATGAGGCGCGCCTCGCCGTTGGACGGCTGTTCCAGACCGGCCATCATGCGCAGCAGCGTCGACTTACCGGTGCCGTTCGGCCCCAGGACTCCGATCTTCGCACCCGGAAGGAAATGCAGGGTGACGTCGTCAAGGACGACCTTGTCGCCATGTGCCTTGCGCACACGCTGCATCGTGTAGATGTACTCGGCCATATCCTCAAGCCTAGAGGGTCTGGGGCGGTGTTCAGTGCCACCTGCCACGCCCCCGGCGGGCAGGGCCCCTGCGGGCCCCTCCCCGCAACCGGGCGGGAAGTTCAGGTGCCGGTCGGTCTCGGGCCGTCCACCGCGGGGAGGCAGACGCGGTCCCGGCCGGAGGACTTGGCCCGGTAGAGGGCCAGGTCGGCGGACGCCAGGAGCTCCAGGAGGTCCTGGCCGTGGGTGCGGAACAGGGCCACGCCCACCGAGACCGTCACCGTGACCGTCCCCTCCTCGGCGGGCACCGCGAGCCTGCGCACGCGGCCGCGCAGGCGTTCGGCGACCCGGCACGCCTCGACGGTGTCGGCGCCGGGGAGCAGGACCACGAACTCCTCACCGCCGAACCTGCCCACCACGTCGTAGTCGCGCAGCTGGTGGCACAGCGTGCTGGCCACTCCCACGAGGACCTGGTCTCCCATCAGGTGGCCGTGGGTGTCGTTGACCCGTTTGAAGTGGTCGATGTCGATGAGGAGCAGTGCCACGGCGCCGTGGGTGCGCTGCGCCCGGGACAGTTCGGTGTCGGCCTCCATCTGCCAGGCCGCCGCGTTCAGCAGCCCGGTCTTGGCGTCCGTTCGCGCCGCCGCCTGGAGCTGCTGGTGCATCAGGCTCCGCTGCAGCAGCATCAGCGGGGGCAGTGCCAGGATCAGCAGGCCGAGGGACAGCGCGCAGGTGATCGCCACCAGGATGCCGACGCACAGCTCGACCAGGTCGAGGAGCAGGTTCTCGCGCGTCCACAGGACGTCGCGCCAGCGGCTCTCCGGGCTCGCCGCGTGGGCCGCGACCGCGACGATCGCGGTGTTCACCACCGTGAACAGCGCGGCGCATCCGACCGCCGCGACAATGCCCGGATACGCCTGGACGACCCACTGCGGCGCCTCTTCCAGGGGGTCGCGCACCACCTGGTGGAACGCCAGGGACGCGCACGCGCCGGCGATCCCGTGCGCCGCGGCGACCAGTGCCCGCCGGTAGACCAGGGTGCGGCGCACCCGGAACTGGAGGAGCGCCTGCACCGGCAGCGGGATCAGCAGCGCGTACACCGGGGGCAGCAGCAGCGCGACCGGCAGCCACCACGCCGACAGCAGGTCGCGCGCGACCCCGGCCGGCATCCCGAGCCGGCGGGTGGCCTCGATGCACACCGCCCCGCACGCCAGCAGGGCCGCGAACGTCGTCAGCTCACCGGTCCGGAGCGGCGTGCTGAGCAGCCCCGCGACGGCGAGCCCCAGATGGGCGGCCACCACCACCGGCACATAGATCACGAGCAGGGACGGACGCCCCAGAAGCGTCCGGCGCCTCGGCCGGAAGGCCAGTTCCCCGCCACGGTCCTCGGCGGACGACTGCACTGCCGTCATCCTTCCCCCTAACGCGCATCACCTTGTGTAACACGATAGTTGCAACGTGTGCGGAAGGGGCGTGAAACAGGTACGTTCGGGAACGCACATGCGAGTGACCGTCCGGACACCACGCATCAGGGACCGCGTTTCCGCGGCCCCGGCACATCCTGAGGGGGATACGACCATGCGCGGCATTTCCTGGATCTGACGCCGCATACCCCCCACGACGGTGCGGGGGCGTTGCCGGCGGCGATGTCCACTGCCGGCCACGCCCCCTACTGAAATGTCTCCGCCACTGCGATGCCTCCGCCCCTGCTAGGCCGCTTTCGGCTCCTTCTCCTCTTCCGCCGGGGCGGTCAGGGCCCATTCGTCGGCGGCGTCGCGGGCCAGCCGGCGGTCTTCCTCGCTCAGCGGGCCGCCGCGCTGGACGGGGCGGAAGTCGGCGGTGCCGCGCTGGAGGTCGGGGCCGAGGGTGGTGGCCTCCACCTCGGCGGAGAAGCGCCACTGGCCGTCGCGTTCGTACTGGCGGATGCGGAGACGGCCCGTGACCAGAACCGGAGTTCCGCGCGGGAACTCGGACGCGTTGACGTTGTCGGCGAGCCCCCGCCAGCAGTTGACCGTCATGAAGAGCGTCTCGACGTCCTGCCACTGGCCCGTCTGCCGGTCGTAGCGCCGGGGCGTGCAGCCCACCCTCAGGGAGAGGAACGGCGTCCCGTTGGGCGTCATGGTGTAGCGGGGTTCGGCGGCGACCCAGCCGGTGATGGTGATGTGGGCCTCGTTCACTGCGTCCTCCGTCTCGCGTACGTGGTGTACGCGTCAACGGTGGCGCAGGGGCGGAGGACGGCGGGAGCGGTCGCGAACTTGTGGATAACTAGCCGCGGCCGAGTGCGATGTCCACGTTCTCGCGGAAGCGGGCGTAGACCTGCAGGTCGTCCTCGATGGGCTCGATCACCTTCTCGTAGGCGACGCGCTCTATGCCCACCCGCATGTGGTGCTCCATCTTGTCGCCGTGCTTCGCGGACGACAGGGCCACGAGGTTGCGGCAGGCGGACGCGGTGAGCCAGCCCATCCCGAGCGTGCACACGACCAGGACGGCGACGTAGGGGATGAGGCCGGCGTCCCCGACCAGGCGGCTCGGGTTGTCGCCGCCGAGGTCCAGCAGGGCGTAGGCGACCAGGAAACCGATCCACACGACGCTCAGGACGGCGACCAGCACCAGGAAGTACTGCCACGTCTTGACCAGCCACCACCAGCGGGGCACGGCGTTGAACGTGGGCAGCGCGTTCTTGAGCGATTCGCCCAGGGCTTCCGGGATCTCGGCGGCGTGCGAACGGGCGGCGCCGCGAACGGAGCGTCCCCAATGTGTCGGAAGCTCCTGGGAAAGCCCCTCGGTAACGGACTGGAGCGCGTTGTCCACATCGCCCTGCTGTGCGCCGACCGGCCCGGTGAAGGCGTGGCGCAGCTCCTCGCGCAGCTCGGTCAGCCGCATCCGGCGCAGCGGGTCGGACCGCAGCCGGGCGACGATGGCGGCGACGGGCCAGCCCACGAAGTCGGCGGCGCGCAGCTCGTAGGCGCTCTCCATGGCCTCGGCGACGGCGGGCGCGCCCGCGGCGTCGGTGAACGCCTGGACGAGGTCGGCGCGGCGGGCGTCGTCGACGGTGCTCGGCGGCTCGGTCGCGAAGCGGTAGTCGGCGAACCGCTCGGCGACCCTGTCGACGTCGGCGGAGAGCCGCTCGGTGCGGGCGCGGCGGGCGGCGACGGTGTCCACGAGGACGTCGCGGAAGCCGTACGTGCCGTCCTCGGCGACCGCGGAGGTGGTCACGATCCGCGGGTCGGCGAGGCCCTCGGCCTCCAGCAGGCGGCGCAGGTCGGCGACGCAGTCGTCGATCTCGTGCGGGGTGAGCCGGTCGACCTGGTTGAGGACGATGAGCGTCACGCCGGTGTGCCGGGCGAACGGGACGATGTAGTTGCGGTGCAGGGCCGCGTCGGCGTACTTCTGCGGGTCGACGACCCAGACGAGCAGGTCGGCGATGGTGACGAAACGGTCGACCTCGGCGCGGTGCATCGCCTGGATGGAGTCGTGGTCGGGCAGGTCGATGAGGACGAGTCCCTGCAGGGAGTGGTCGGCGCGTTCCAGGTCGAGGGCGCTGGCGCGGGCGTAGCGGTGCCGCTTGTCCACGTCCAGCCAGTCGAGCAGGGGGCCCGCGCCGTCCAGGCCCCAGACGCACGCGTGGGCCTTGGACGTCATCGGGCGGCGCATCCCGGTCGGCGAGAGTTCGAGCCCGCAGATCGCGTTGAACAGCGACGACTTCCCGCTGCCGGTGCCGCCGGCGAGGGTGACGACGGTGTGCTCGCCGGAGAGCCGCAGCCGCTGCCCGGCCCGGTCGAGCAGCGCGGCGGCATCGTCCAGGACGGGCTGGTCGAGCCGGCCGACGCCCGCGTGGACGAGCCGGTCGAGCCCGGCCAGCCGGTCGGTCAGCCCGGGCGGCCCGGCGGGCGCGCCGGCGCCGGGCACGTCCGCGGGGACGAGGGGGATCCCACCGGCTCCGGCCGGCGAGTTCGCGGGGATGGCCGAGGTGGTCATCGGGCAACCTCGAGGTTGTAGGTGGCCTGGTACAGCTGGACGGGGACGGTCTCGTCGGGGATGCCGGCGGAGTCGAGCACCTGCCCGAACCGGATGGCCTCCTCGTCGAACAGCATCCCGATGCGGCTGCGCAGGTCGGCGCGGGCCTTGGCGCCCATGCCGCGCAGCGACTCGGCGCCGAACAGGGCCTTGAGCAGCCGCTGCGGGACGGCGCTGTTGCCGCCCTCGACGGCCACGTCGGACGTGCCGTAGCCGAGCAGGCCGATCATCAGGACGAGCGAGACCGCCTCGGTGTCGAACGAGACCAGCTTGGCGACCGAGCGCTTGGTGACGCCCTCGGTGCGGATCAGCTCCTGGACGTGGTCCTGCCAGGAACTGACGGCCCGGGTGACGCGGCGCGACAGCTCCGGGGAGACGTGCGCGAGCTCGGCGTCGGTCCCGGCGAGGACCTGGCGTCCCGACGGGTGGTCGCGCCAGCGGGCGATGACCTGCTCGGCGCCGTGCTCGGCAGACGCCATGATCAGCGATTCGAGGCCGGCGCGCAGCGCGGCCTTGAGGGCGCGGACGCGGGCGGGGCTGCGGCGGTTGCGGCGCGCGGCGGCCCGGCCGCGGCGCCCGCGCTGGACGTGCAGGGACTTCAGCAGGTCGCCGGTGCCGGCGAAGTCCTGCCAGCGGGCGAGCACCTCGCCGCGCAGCAGGGAGCCGTTGCGGGTCGCCTCGTCCAGCTCGGCGAGGGCGGTGCCGTAGCCCGCCTCGACCTCCCTGGCCAGCTCGGTGCGCTGCTCGACCTGCGCCTCGACCTGCCGGGCCAGCTCGGGGACGCGGGTGCGGAAGCTGTCGAGGACGGCGGCGAGGGTGTCGCTGATGACGATCTCGCGGTCCTCGGTGTCCTCGGCGACGCCGGTCAGCCAGGCGCGGATGTCCGCGACGGTCTCCTCGGGGAGCCGGCTGTTCTCGATGCGGGTCTCGGGGACGGTGAAGCGGCGGGCGTCGCCGACCTCGTGCTCGTCCAGCATCTCGCCGAAGTGCTCGACGACCTCGGCGCCCTGCGGCCCGGCGCCCTGCGGGACCCGGGACAGGACGACGCCGATGGTGGCGCCGTTCTCCTTGGCCCGCTGGAGCATCTGCCACACCTGGGCGTCGGCGTAGCGGGCGGCGGTGGTGACGCACAACCACAGGTCGGCCGCGGCCATCAGCTTGGTCGCGAACTCGTAGTGGTCTTCGAAGACGGAGTCGAAGTCGGGGCTGTCGAGGAGGGCGAGGCCCGGCGGGAGGACGTCGCTGCCGATGATGACCAACTGGTCACCCGCGATGGCGTCGGGGGCCGGGCCGCGGACCCGCCCCATGCCGGGCAGCAGCGGCCCCTCCATGAACCACTCGACGTGGTCGGGGTGGCACACCAGGATCGGGCTGCTGGTGGTGGGGCGCAGCACGCCGGTCGCGCTCACGCGAGCGCCGACGAGGGTGTTGACCAGCGTGGACTTGCCCGCGCCGGTGGACCCGCCGAGCACCACCAGCATCGGCGCGCCGGCGGCCTGGATGCGCGGGAGGACGTAGTCCTCCATTTGGGCGCGCAGCTCGTCGCGGGCCTCGCGGGCCTCCTGGACGCCCGGGACGTCCAGCAGGAAGTCGAAGGCGTCGAGCTGCTCGCGGAGGGCGGTCAGCGACCGGACCAGCTCGCCCTGGCGCACCGTCCCGGCGCCGGGCTTGGCGGCCCGCCGGCGGCCGCGCCTCGCCCTGGCGTCCCCGGTCTCCTTGGCCGCGCCTTCCTCGGCGCCGTTCGCCGGCTCCTGTCCGGCGCCCTTCCCGGACGTCTCCTTCTCGCGCACCTCGTCCTCTTCGCGCGCGCCTTGCCCGCGCGCCTGCCTGTCGGGCGCGGCGTCGCCGCCGGGGGCCGCGGAATCCTCGATTCCGCGTCCCGGACCGGAGCCGGCCTGCTCGTCGTGGACCGCGCTTCGCTCTGCCGGGGGTGTCACGGATCCCGTCCCATGTCGGCTCGAATCATGTCGATCTCTCGTGCCACGTCGACCACATCGCCCACGACCACGATCGCCGGGGGGCGGATGTCACCGGCGGCCATCGCGTCGGCCACCGTGCCCAGCGTCGCCGTCAGCGACCGCTGGCCGGGGAGGGTGCCATCCTGGATCACGGCGACCGGCGTGCCGGACGACCGACCATAGCGCATGAGGGCCGCCGCGATCAGTGCCGTCCGCTCCACCGCCATGAGCAGGACGATCGTGCCGTTCGCGCGCCCCAGCGCCGCCCAGTCGACGGTCGAGTCCGCGTGGCCCGGGGGGACGTGCGCGGAGACGACGTGGAACTCCTGCGCCACGCCCCGGTGGGTGACCGGGATGCCCGCGGCGGACGGCACGGCGATCGCGCTGGTGATGCCCGGGACGACCGTGACCGGGACGCCGTGGCGGGCGCAGTACAGGGCCTCCTCGCCGCCGCGCCCGAACACGAACGGGTCCCCGCCCTTGAGCCGGACGACGAACCTGCCCTGGCGGGCGTGCTCGACCAGGTACGCGTTGATGTGCTCCTGCGCGACCGTCCGCCCGTAGGGGATCTTGGCGGCGTCGATCACCTCGACGTCGGCGGGCAGCTCGTCGAGGAGCCCGCCGGGGGCGAGGCGGTCGGTGACGACGACGTCGGCCATGGCGAGGAGCTGCCGCCCGCGGACCGTGATCAGGCCGGGGTCGCCGGGGCCGCCGCCGACGAGGGCGACTCCGGCGGGCTTGCGCCGGGAGTGCCGGGATTCGAGCGCGCCGTCGCGCAGCCCCTCGACCACGGCGTCGCGGATGCCCGCCGCCCGCCGCGGGTCGCCGCCGAGCAGCACCCCGACGGTCGCGTCGCCGGCGTGCCCGCTCGCGGGCGTCCAGGCCGGCGAGGACTCGGCGTCGTCGGCGCGGACGGCCCAGATCCGCGCGGCGTCGGCCTCGGCGACGACGTCCCCGTTGACCTTGGAGTCGTCGGTGACGGCCTGCACGAGCCAGGCCCCCGCGCAGTCACCGGGCTCGTAGCGCCGCCGGTGCCAGGTGATCCTGCCGCGCTCGGCCATGCCCTCCAGGGAGGGGGTGACCTCGGGCGAGACCAGCACGACCGAGGCGCCCGCGTCCAGGAGGGCGGGCACGCGGCGCTGGGCGACCCGCCCTCCGCCGACGACGAGGACGCGTCGCCCGCCGAGTCGCAGGCCTAGCAGGTACGGGGGCACGTGGTGGTTCTCTCGATCGGGTGGGCGGTCGGTTGACGTGCTGGTCGGTGACGTGCGGGGGCGGCTTGCGGACGCCGGTGTCGGACACCTGTCTTCAGTGAACAAAGGTACTCGGCTTCACAAGCGCATGGAGAGGGCCTCCGCGCAGTCGATAGCCGAGCGTGACTCATTTAGTGATCGATTAGTTACGGGGCCCGGCGTCCTTGCCGCTGACTCCGGCGGAGTCGAACGTGGCGACCTCGTGCAGCACCCGCACCGCGCCCTGGACCAGCGGCAACGCCAGCAGCGCGCCGGTTCCCTCGCCCAGCCGCAGTTCCAGGTCGACGAGCGGCCGCAGCCCCAGCGCGTCCACGGCGGCGGTGTGGCCCGGTTCGGCCGACCGGTGCCCGGCGACGCACGCGCCGAGGACCGGCGGGCACAGCGCGGCGGCCACCAGGGCGGCGGCACCGGCGATCACCCCGTCGAGGACGACGGGGACCCGCAGCGACGCCGCACCGAGGACGAATCCGGCGATCGCGGCGTGCTCCAGCCCGCCGACGGCCGCGAGGACGCCGAGCGGCTCGGCGCCGTCCCCCGCGGGCAGGCCGTGCAGCGCGAGGGCCGTCCTGACGACCTCCACCTTGCGGGCGTGGGTGGCGTCGTCTATCCCGGTGCCCCGTCCGGTGACCCGCTCGGGCGGCAGGCCGGTGAACGCGGCGATCAGCGCCGCGGACGCGGTGGTGTTGGCGATCCCCATGTCCCCGGTGACCAGGCATCCCGCGCCCTCCGCGACCAGCTCGCGCGCGACCTCGATACCGGTGCCCACGGCCCGCCGGGCTTCGCCGGCGCTCATCGCCTGGCCGCGGGTCAGGTCGGCGGTGCCCGGGGCGACCTTGCGCCGGATCAGCCCGGGAGCCGCGTCGAGTTCGGCGGCGACGCCGATGTCGACGACGCTGACGCGGGCGCCGACCTGCGCGGCGAACGCGTTGACCACGGCGCCGCCGGCGAGGAAGTTGGCCACCATCTGCGCGGTCACCTCCTGCGGCCATGGCGTGACGCCCTGGGCGTGGACACCGTGGTCGGCGGCGAAGACGGCGACGGCGGCGGGCTCGGGCATCGGCGGCGGGCACCGCCCGGCCAGCCCGGCCAGCCTGACCGACACCTCCTCCAGGACGCCGAGGGACCCGGGCGGCTTGGTGAGCCGGGCCTGGTGGTCCCGGGCGTCCCGCATGGCGGCCTCGTCCAGCGGCGCGATGGATGCGATGGTCTGCTCGATCAGGTCCACGGTGTCCTCTCGGGGGTCGGCCCTAGCAGGGATTCTGCTCAGATTCCCAGCTCGCCCAGCACGTTCAGGAGCGCGTCGTTGGACGACCGGTCGCGGACGGCGATGCGCAACCAGTCGGAGCCGAGACCTGGGAAGGTGTCGCCGCGCCTGACGGCGTAGCCGCGCTGCCTCAGCAGCGCCCTGATTCCGAGTGCGTCGGGCACGCACAGGCACAGGAACGAGGCGCGCGCTTCGGGCACGACGTAGAGGCCGCGTGCGCTCAGTTCCGCGGACAGCCTGTCGCGTTCGGCGGCGAGTTCGGCGGCCCACGCTTCGGCCTCGGCGACCGCCTCCGGGGTGGAGCACGCCTCGACGGCGACGAGCGCGGGCGTGGACACCGCCCACAGCGGCTGCGCCTCCGTGAGCCGTTCGATCAGGTGGGGGTCGGCCAGGACGTACCCGGCGCGGAGCCCCGCGAGGCCCCACGTCTTGGTCAGGGAGCGGATGACCACGACCCCGGCGGGAAGCCGGGTCGCGAGGCTCTCCGGTTCGCCGGGGACGCAGTCCATGAACGCCTCGTCGACCACGACCGTCCGGCCGGGCGCGGCCAGCGCGGCGACGGCGGCGGCCGGATGCAGGACCGAGGTCGGGTTGGTGGGGTTGCCCACCACGACCAGGTCGGCGTCGGCGGGGACGGCGGCGGGGTCGAGCGTGAAGTCCTTGGTGAGAATCAGCCGTTCCACGGGGTGCCCGGCGGCTCGCAGCGCGGCTTCGGGCTCGGTGAACTGCGGATGCACGACGACCGCACGGCGCGGTGCCAGGACCCGCGCGAGCAGGACGAACGCCTCCGCGGCGCCGGCGGTGAGCAGCACCTCCCCGGCGGACCGGCCGTGCCGCCGCGCGACCGCACGGCGCGCCGGACGCGGATCGGGGTAGCCGGCCAGGTCGGCCACCGACGCCCGGATCCGCTCGGCCAGCCACGGCGGGGGCGTGCCGGTGCGGACGTTGACGGCGAAGTCGGCGAGCCCGTCGCCGACCTCCGCGTCGCCGTGGTGCCGCAGGTCGACCTCGTCCGGCTCGGCCGGGTTCGGGATCACCGGTGACCCGCCTCGTCCGCGTACAGCAGGGCGTTGACGGCGGCCGCGGCGACCGCCGAGCCGCCCTTCTCCGAGGCGTTGCTGAGCTGCGGCAGCCCGCTGGCGCGCAGCGCCTCCTTGGCCTCGCGGGCGCCGACGAAGCCGACCGGCACGCCGACGACCAGCGCGGGGCTCACCCGGCGGGCGATGATCTCGGAGATCGCCTCCGGGGAGGAGCCGACGACCCAGACCGCGCCAGGCCCGACCTCCGCGTACGAGAGCCGGACCGCGGCGGCCGAGCGGGTGATGCCGGCGGCGCGCGCCATCCGCGCGGCGGCCGGGTCGGCGATGTGGCAGATCGGCTCCCGGGCGGTGATCCCGGCCGCGACCATCCCCTCGTCGGTCACGACCGGCGCGCCGTCGCGCAGCGCGGCCCAGCCCTGCCTGAGGTATTCCTCCCTGGTGACCAGGTCCACCGCGTACTCCAGGTCGGCGGTGGCGTGGATCACCCGCTCGGTGACGGCCCGCCACAGCGGCGGCATCGGGGACAGGTCGACGCGGGACCGCAGGATCTCGTACGACCGGACCTCGATCGGGTGGGGTTGACGGACGGTCAACTGCGCCTCCTGCTTCGCTTCCAGGTCAGGACACCAGGGTGGCACGGCTTTCCGGGAGTCATGGCTTTACGGTTGTTACGCCCCGATGCCGGGCTCTTCGGACTCACCGGGAAGGGCGGGGATCGTGGCGATCGGCCTGCCGGTCCGGGCCGGGCGGCGGCCGGGGACCCGGGCGTCCCGCTCGCCCCAGACGACGATCACCGGTTCCCCCGGCGGCTCGGGCGAATCCAGCGGACTCGCCTGGAGCCGGACGGCGTCGCCGGTGAAGCCGTGCTCGGCCAGCACGGCCAGGGTCCCGCGGGCCTCGTCGCCGGAGGCGATGGCCACGAGGCGGGCGGGGGCGAGCCCGGCGCAGGCGCGGACGGCCTCGATCCCGGCCCGTCCGGTGAACCCGGGGCCGACGAACACGGCGTCGGGCCTGGGCAGGTGATCAGCGGTGGGCCGCACGTCGCCGGAGGCCATGGCGACCTTGACGCCGTGCAATCGGACGCTCTCGCGGATCCGCTCGCACGTCGCGTAGTCGCGGTCGACGGCGACCACGGCGGCGCCGAAGCGTGCGCACTCGATGGCGATGGAACCGTCGCCGGACTCCACGTCCCACACCATGTCGCCGACCCTGGGGCCCAGCTTGGCGAGGACGAAGGCCCTGACGTCCGGACGCAGGCCCGGCCCCTCGCCGAAGGCGTCCCCAGGCAGCGCCCATCCCGCCGGGGCCGGGGCGGGCCCGGAGAGCCAGCCGTGCTTTCCCAGCGCGTGCCGATTGTCCAGGACGAGCACGACCTCCGGGTGGTTCCAAGGACGGGTGGTCGCCTCCGCAGGGCGGACGTAGACGACGCGCTCCCGAGGCCCGTCCAGGTTCTCGCACACCACGAACGACCGCGGTGTCACCGGGAACAGCGCGCGCGCCAGTTCCGCCGGCCCCGCACCCGGCCCGGTCAGCACAGCCACCTTGGGGTGTGCTCGGCACGCGTTCACAGCCTGCCGTAGGTGCCCGTCCCTGGCCGAGACGACCAGTGCGTCCTCCCAGGGCAGCCCCGCTTGGGCGAAAGCCCGCGCGACCAGGGGCGCGGCGGGCACGGTCTCCGGCGCGTGTCCCTGTTCGAGCAGCGTGCGGAGGGTGCCGAAGTGGCCGGGGTCGCCGTTCACGACGAGGACGACGTCCTGGTCCGACACATCGACGCCTTGCAGCGCGCCCGGCAGGTCCTCGGTGGCGACCGTGCGCGCACCGGGCGCCAGCGGCAGGCCCTCCAGGAGGCCGGATTCGCCCATCACGAGCGCTGCGTTCTCCACGGCCTCCCGTGCCGCATCGCTCAGCGGCGACCCGTCGCGGCCGACAACGGTCAGCATCGCCCACCCGGCCGCGCACCCGGCCGCTTACCCGATCGCCTATCCACCGGCAGCATCGCCCACCTACCGGGCCATTCGCCCGTACATGCCGACCATGCGCTCCCCCGCCGCGTCGACCAGCACCACCTGCGCGGCGACGGGACTGGCCGCCGAACCGGCGGCCTCGGCGGCGAGGCGCTCCAGTTCACCGGCGGTGCGGCGGCACAGTTCCCGGCCGCACGGCCCGAGCCTGCCGGCGGCCTCCCACATCCCGTAGGCGTGCCGGGCCGTCGGGGCCCCGGCCACCTCGGCGGTCAGTGCGGGTCCCCCGCCCATGGAGAGGGTGATCGACGCCAGGACCGCGGAGTCGCCCAGGAGGGCCGTCTGCTCGTCGATGCCGGCGACCAGGACGACCTGCGCGAGCCCGCCCTCGACCGCCGCGCGCAGCGCTTCCGCGCCGGCCGGGACGAAGCACGCGTCCGGGAGCTTCGGCAGCATCCGCCGGGCCGCGTCCCGCACGCCGTCCCCGTACATCACGAGCGTCCTGTCTTCAGCGGTCACCGGGGCCGTCCCTCCTCGTCCTGGGTGACGAGCCTTCCGGAGTCGCCGCCGGAGCGCCGCCACGGCACGCCGGACGCCGCCGATCCGGGGCGCGGATCGGTCGCGATCCGGCTGAAGACGATCATGTCCTGGCTGACCCCGGCGGCGTCGCGTTCGGCTCCCCGCGCGATCCCCTCGCGGGTGTATCCGGCCTTCTCGGCGACGCGGACGGAGGCGTGGTTGGTGACCATGGCCCGCAGTTCGACGCGGAAGAGCCCGCAGTCGCGCAGCGCCCAGTCGGTGACCAGTGAGAGGGCCTCGGTGGCGTAGCCGCGCCCGCGCACGTCCCGCCGCATCCCGTAGCCGACCTCGCTCGTCAGATGGTCCCAGCTCACCTTGAACAGCCCGATGGTGCCGAGCAGGCCGCCGGTGTCGCGGTCCGTCGCGGCCAGGTGGATGCCCAGGCCGAACCGCTGCACCTTGTGGACGCCCTCCCGCAGGAACCAGGCGATGGGCTCGGCCTCCAGCACGTCCGGGAAGTTGGGCGGCAGGAAGTCCTCCCCGGCGCGGATCGCCTCGATCAGCCCGGGAGCGTCGTCGAGGCCGAACGGGCGCAGCACGAGCCGCTCGCCCTCAAGGCGAACGCTCTTCTCGAAGGCGTTCACGCGCGCTCCCCTCCGCAGGCGTCGACGAACCTGCTCGCGACCCAGGGCGACCCGGCCCAGTGCAGATGAAGGTAGGACGCGACGCACTCGCCCTGCACGAACCCCACGGGGCCGGACCCTGCCCACTGCCACGCGGCGGTGTCCCCGTGAACCGGCTCGGTGACCGTTCCGTGGAACTCGTGGCCGCGGACGCGTTCGCCCGTGCGGGCGACGACCGAGTCGGCCACCGCCACCGCGGCACGATAACCCAGCGTCAGCCGCGAGGCCATGGCCGCCCGGACACCGTCCAGGACCCCGCACATCGGCGCGCCGTCCAGCTCTTGGGCGAGATAGAGGAGGCCGGCGCATTCGGCGTATACGGGCCGGGACGCCCGGCCGAACGCCGCCATCTCCTCGCGCAGGGGTTCGTTGGCCGAAAGCTCCGCCGCGTGCACCTCGGGGAACCCTCCGCCGATGACGACGCCCTTCGCCCGTTCGGGGAGCCTCTCGTCCCGCAGCGGGTCGAACCGGACGACCTCGGCACCCGCGGCGGTGAGGAGTTCCTCGTTCTCCGCGTAGCCGAACGTGAACGCCGGTCCCCCGGCGACGGCGACGCGCGGCCGCTCACCCGCCTTCCGCTGGACGACCTCCTCCTGGACCGCCACGGACGGGTTCCACGGCTCGGCCTCCAGCGGAGAGGCCGCGCGGGCCAGGGCGAGCACCGCGTCCAGGTCGCAGGAGGCGGCCACGAGGTCACCCAGGCGCCGGACGGTCTCCACCGCCTCCGCCCGCCGTTCGGCGGCCGGGACGAGCCCGAGATGGCGGGACGGGGCCGTCACCCCGCCCGCTTCGCGCAGCGCGCCCAGTACCGGCAAGCCCAGTTCCTCGACGGCCTCGCGGCACATGCGCTCGTGCCCTTCCGAGCCGAGACGGTTGAGGATCACGCCGCCGACCCTGACCGTCCCGTACGACCGGAACCCGTGGACGAGGGCCGCGACCGACCGTCCGGCCGCCGCCGAAGCGTCCACCACCAGCACGACGGGTGCGTCCAGGAGGGTCGCGACGTGCGCGGTGGACGCGTAGTCGCCGCCACCGGCCGAGTCGGACGCCCCCAGGCCCGCCGCGCCGTCGTACAGGCCCATGACGCCTTCGACGACGGCGATGTCCGCCCCGGAGGCGCCGTGCAGGAACAGCGGGACGACCATTTCCTCGGACGTCAGCCACGGATCCAGGTTGCGTCCGGGCCGCCCCGTGGCGAGCGCGTGGTAGCCGGGGTCGATGTAGTCGGGGCCTACCTTGTGCGGGGAAACGCGCAGGCCGAGGCCGGCGAACGCGGCCATCAAGCCCGTCGCCACGGTCGTCTTGCCGCTTCCGGTGGAAGGCGCGGCCACCACGAGCCGAGGGACAGTAGGCACGTCCGCACAGCATAGGCTGTCACGGTGAGCTACCAGCGCCTGGCCCCGGACGAGCGGCGTGCCCAGATTCTGGACGTCGCGCGCCGGATGTTCACCGAGCTCCCCTACGCCGAGGTGTCCACCGCCGCGATCGCCCGCGAGACCGGGGTCCAGCGGGGCCTGATCCACTACTACTTCGGGACGAAACGGGAGCTCTTCCTCAAGGTCGTCCAGGGGCTGACGGCGTCGGCCGCGCTGCAGGTGCCGCCGGTGGACGAGCGGCGCACGCTGCCCGAGGCGGTCGAGCTGTGCGTGAACCTGTTCCTCGACACGGCGGAGCGGAACGCGACGACATGGTTCGCGGCGCTGGACGCCGAGGGGTTCGGGCAGGACCCGGAGCTGCTGCGGATCGTCAACCGGTTCCGCGACGAGGCGGTCGAGCACATGCTCGCGGTCCTGCGGGTGCCGGAGCCGACCGCGACCCTGCGCGCCGTCCTGCGCACCTACTCGGGGCTGGTGGACGCGGCGACCCGGCAATGGCTCCAGGAGGAGACGCTCGACCGCGAGCAGGTGCACACGCTCCTCGCACGGACTCTCCTCACCCTGGTGAGCGAAATCGGTCCTGCCCTGGAAAAGGAACCCGCCCGGGAAGTGGAACCGGCCCTGGAAAAGAGCTAGGCCGTCGCGGCGAAAAGGGCGGCAGGGCAGCGGGCGGTACGGCTACGAGAGCACCGCGGTGGCGCCGGGAACGGCGAACCAGACGGCCTTGCCGCGGACGGGCGGCCCTAATCGCGACATCGTCCGCCGCATCCCCCACCGCTCCCCGGACAGGTCGCGGACGATGCTCAGCCCGCGCCCGCAGTCGCCGGACGTCCAGGAGTAGCCGGGCAGCGACGCGTCGGCGAGCGCGTCGAAGACGGCGCACCGCACCTCGCCCGCCCCGCCGGCCGGGGCGTCGCCGCCCGCCACGTACAGCCACAGCTCGTGGGGGCCGTGCTCGCCGGCGTGCTGGTGCGCGTTGGTCGCGAGCTCGCTCACCATGAGCTGCGCGTCGGCGATCACGTCGCCCGGCACGCCCAGCGAGGCGAGCGCGTCGCGCAGGACGGCGCGGGCATGGCTTGCGCACCCCGGCCCGCCGGGCAGGGCCCACACCCAGCCCGGCATGGTGCCCGCCGGGGCACGGGCCTCTCCGGTCGGGACGGCCACTGCGTCGGCCATGGTCTGTGGCGCGAGATCGGCTGGCGTGCGCTGCACGGGTTCCTCCCACGGTCGCGTGCCTGACGCGGCCGGCCCGCTCGTCACGCAGAGTCCACGGCCGGTCACGGAACAAAGCGTGACGTGAGAATCTCACGATCGCAAGTGTCTTCACACATTTGCTTCACCCTTTCCGCCGGGTTGGCCAATCGCGTTGTGGCGCGCGCCGAGAGTGGCAAGACTCCACTCCCATGACCTACCGCCCCACCGTTCGTGGCCGCCGTCTGGCGCGGGAGCTCCGCAAGCTCCGCGAGGAGCAGGGCCTGACCCTGCAGGAGGTGGCCGACCGGCTCGACTGGTCGCGAGCCACCGTCTCCCGCCTCGAAACGAGCCAGACCCGGCCAAAGCCAGGCGACATCGCCGACATCCTCGATCTCTACGGCGTGCCGAGCCCCGGCCGCGACGCGCTCATCACCCTCGCCCGGCAGGCCGGGCAGCGCGGCTGGTGGACCGCCTACCAGGACGTCTTCGCCGGCAGCTACGTCGCCCTGGAGGACGAGGCATCGCACATCCGCACCTGGGACCCCCAGCTCGTCCACGGGCTGCTGCAGACCGAGGACTACTCCCGCGCCGTGATCACGGCCGGCCGGCTGCTGCCCGCCCAGGAGGACATCGAGCGCCGCATCTCCGCCCGCAAGATACGCCAGTCCCTGCTCGACCGGGCGGACGCGCCGCGCCTGCAGGTGATCTTCGATGAGGCGGTCCTGCACCGGCCGATCGGCGGCGAGGAGGTGATGCGCGCGCAGCTGGACGCGCTCGCCACCGCCGCGAAAACCCGCCCAACCGTGTCAATACAGGTACTTCCATATACAGCAAAGGAGCATGCGGGCCTTGATGGACGATTCACCATATTGTCGTATCCAGACCCCGCAGACCCAGATATCGCCTACGTAGAGGGCACCATGGGTGACGTTTACCTTGAGAGCGCCGAGGCAATAGCAAAGCACAGGGATCGCTTCCAGCGGATCGAGGAGGCGGCCCTGTCCCCCGAGGATTCCGCGCACCTCATCGCCGAGGCAGCAAGGAGCAGCCCGTGACCAACCTGCAGCGCGAACTCACCGGTGCCCCCTGGCGCACGTCCTCCCACAGCGGGAGCGGCGACCAGTGCGTCGAGGTGGCACCACTGTCCAGTGACCTTCGCGCGGTGCGCGACTCCAAGGACCCCGCCGGACCGGCGCTGGTGCTGACGCCGGCCGCCTGGCGGAACCTGGTGAGCGCGATCAAGGAGAGCTAGCGGCGACCGGCCGGGGGCCGCGGCGTCCGCGCCGCGGCCCCCACCCTTCCGAGAAACTAGAACCTGTTCTAGTATCGCGGTGCATCGACAACCGGAGGGTGCAACGTGACCGCGGAACTCAAGCTCGGCATCAACGTCGGCTACTGGCAGCGCGAGGTCGACGACCAGACCGAGACGGTGCTGGCCGCCGAACGGTGCGGCTACGACTCGGTGTTCACCGCCGAGGCGTACGGCTCGGACGCCTTCACCCCGCTGACCTGGTACGCCGCCCGCACCTCCCGGATCAGGCTCGGTACCGCGGTCGTCCAGCTCTCGGCGCGGACCCCGGTGGCGACCGCGATGCACGCGCTGACGCTGGACGCGCTGTCCGGCGGGCGGCTGATCCTCGGGCTCGGCGCGTCCGGCCCGCAGGTCGTCGAGGGCTGGTACGGGCAGCCGTTCCCGAAGCCGCTGGCCCGCACCCGCGAGTACCTCGACATCGTCCGGCAGGTGTGGCGCCGCGAGGCACCGGTGACCAGCGAGGGCCCGCACTACCCGCTGCCGTACCCCGGCGGGGCGGGACTCGGCAAGCCGCTGAAGTCGATCGTCCACCCGGTCCGCCCGGAGATCCCCGTCTACCTCGGCGCCGAGGGCCCGAAGAACATCGCGCTGTCCACCGAGGTCGCGCAGGGCTGGCTGCCGCTGTTCGTCGACCCGCAGCAGATCGAGCCGGTGTTCGGCGCGTCCCTCGCGAACCGCCCGGACGGCTTCGAGATCGCCGCGACCGTCACCACGATCGTCACCGACGACCTGGCGTCCGCGCTGCAGCTCGCCAAGATCCCCCTCGCGTTCTACATCGGCGGGATGGGCGCCCGCGACCGCAACTTCCACCTCGACCTGATCGGCCGGCTCGGCTACGCCGAGCAGGCGGCGCGCGTCCAGGACCTCTTTCTCGGCGGCCGCCGCGACGAGGCGATCCAGGCCGTGCCGGACGAGCTGGCCGACTCCATCTCCCTGCTCGGCCCCATCGGGCGGATCAAGGGGCGGCTCCAGCTGTGGCGCGACAGCCCCGTCACCACCCTGCTGATCGCGGGCGTGCGGGACGAGCCCACCCTGCGAGCGATCAAGGAGCTCGCCGACTCCTGAGGCACGGGCTCCTGACGCACGGGCGGTTCCGGACGAGACCGATCCCACATCATCGCGCGGAATGGAGGTAGGACACCGGGTGCTACACCGAACAGCATCCGGCGATACGCAGTCTGGAGATGAGGACACCCGATGTCCGCGCAGCAGGACGCCGCCCGCCTTCTCGTCAGGACCCTGGAGGCGGAGGGCGTCGAGTACGTCTTCGGCATTCCCGGTGAAGAGAACATCCACTTCGTCCACGCGCTGAACGACTCCCCGATCCGCTACGTCCTCGTCCGGCACGAGCAGGCCGCCGCGTTCATGGCGGAGATCTACGGCCGCCTGACCGGCAGGGCGGGTGTGGCCTCGGCGACGCTCGGCCCCGGCGCGATCAACCTGCAGCTCGGCGTGGCGGACGCCACCACCAACAGCACGCCCGTCGTGGCGATCTCCGCGCAGGTCGGCCTCGACCGCATCTACAAGGAGTCGCACCAGATCGTCGACCTGGTCTCGCTCTTCCGCCCGATCACCAAGTGGTCCGAGCTGGCCCCGACCGCCGAGGCCCTGCCGGAGATGGTGCGCAAGGCGTTCAAGACCGCGCAGACCGAGCGTCCCGGTGCCGTCTACCTGGCGATCCCCGAGGACGTCGAGACCGCGAAGGTCTCCGCCGGCCTGAAGCCGCTGCCGGTCAACGTCGTCCGGCCGCAGGAGCCCTCGCCGGCGCAGATCGCCCGCGCCGCCGACGTCCTCGCCACCGCCCGGCGCCCGATCGTCCTCGCCGGCCACGGCGCGACCCGCGCCGGCGCGAGCGGCGCGCTGCGGTACTTCTCCGAGCGGCTCGGCCTGCCGGTCGCGACGACGTTCAACGGCAAGGGCGTCTTCCCGGACGACCACCGCAACGCCCTCGGCGCGGTCGGGTTCATGCGCCATGACTACGTCAACTTCGGGTTCGGCGAGGCGGACGTCCTCGTCTCGGTGGGCTACGAGCCCCAGGAGTTCGACCCCGTCAAGATCAACCCGAGCGGCGACAAGAAGATCATCCACATCCACCAGTTCCCCGCCGAGGTCGACGAGAGCTACCCGGTCGAGGTCGGTATCCAGGGCGACATCTCGCGCAGCCTGCACACGCTGGCCGACAGCGTCCACCGCCGCTTCGACGTCAACGGCACCGGCGAGAAGATCCGCCGGATGCTCCGCGAGGAGCTGGCCCAGGGCGCCACCGACGACGGCCATCCGCTCTCGCCCCGCCGCATCGTCGCCGACATCCGCGCCGCCATGGGCCGCGAGGACATCGTCCTCGCCGACACCGGCGCGGTGAAGATGTGGATGGCGCGCATGTACCCGACCTACGAGCCGAACACCCTGCTGGTCTCCAACGGCCTGTCGTCCATGGGCTTCTCCGTGCCGGGCGCGATCGCCGCCAAGCTCGCCCACCCGGACCGCAGGGTCCTCGCCGCGACCGGCGACGGCGCGTTCCTGATGAACTCCCAGGAGCTGGAGACCGCGGTCCGCGAGAACATCCCGATCACCGTTCTGATCTGGGACGACTCCGCCTACGGGCTGATCGAGTGGAAGATGGACCTCGACCTCGGGGAGAGCTCCAACATCAGGTTCGGCAACCCGGACTTCGTCCGGTACGCGGAGAGCTTCGGCGCCCGCGGGTACCGCGTGGAGTCCGCGGACGAGCTCCTCCCGACCCTCCGCAAGGCCCTGGCCGACGACAAGGTCTCGGTCATCGCCGTCCCGGTCGACTACTCCCACAACCTGGAGCTGACCGACAAGCTGGGCGAGCTGACCGACCCCTTCTGAGCACGATTGCCGGACGGGGGTCGGGGTAGTGCGGCGGGGTGACCTCCCGGAAAGGTTTCGACGCCGTCCCGCCCGCACTGCGCAACACCGCGGCCGTGGCCGCGTGCATCCTGGTCATCGTCGCGGCCGTCGGCGTGCTCATCTACCTCGCCCTGAAGATCGCGTCCCTGGTGATGGCGGTGATCTCGGCGCTGCTGCTCACCGCGCTGGTGGCGCCGGTCGCCCGGCGGGTGCGGCGGCTGCGGGCGCCCGCCTGGGTCGCCGCGCTCACCGGGCTGCTCACGGTGCTCGTCGCCGTCGGCGGTTCGATCGCGCTGGTCACCAACCAGGTCGCCGCCCAGTGGGAGCAGATGCGCCGCAGCCTCACCCAGGGGGTCCAGCGGGCCCAGGCCCGGATCGTGAGCGAGCTGCCGATCAACGAGCGGCAGCTCGACGAGGTGATCGACGGCCTGCTCAACGCCCTGCGGCGGGGGTCGCCCGACCCGGTGGCCAGCGCGAGCATGGCGACGCGCGTGGGCGCCGCGGTCCTGATCGCCCTGTTCCTGCTGTTCTTCATGCTCAAGGACGGGCGGAGCATGTGGGAATGGGTCCTGCGGCTCGTGCCCGAGCAGCGCCGCGAGAAGGTCGATGTCGCGGGCTTGGCGGGATGGCGGGCGCTCGGGCAGTACGTGCGCGGGATCGTCCTGGTCGCGCTCGTGGACGCCGTCGGCATCGGGCTGGCGCTCGTGCTGATCGGGGTTCCGTTCGCGCTGCCGCTGGCGCTGCTGACGTTCGTCGCCGCGTTCGTCCCGATCATCGGGGCGGTCCTCGCGGGATCCGCGGCCGTCCTCATCGCGTTCGTCGGCGGCGGGCTGACGGACGCGCTGCTCGTGCTGGCCGCCGTCCTCGCCGTCCAGCAGGCCGAGAGCAACCTGCTGCAGCCCCTGATCATGGGCCGGACGCTGCACCTGCACCCGGTGGTGGTCGTCGTCGCCGTCGCCGCCGGAACGCTGGCCGCGGGCATCGCGGGAGCCGTCGTCGCGGTTCCGCTGGTCGCGGTCGTCTACCGCATCGCACGCGTGCTCGCCGAGGACGACACCGCCCCGGAGACCGGGCCAGGCTCCACCCGCAATCCCGCGCCGGACACGGCCGGCCCCTAGCCGCGCCGCCGGCTCAGGCGCGGCAGATGATCTCGCCGTGGGTCACCGAGAACCAGCCGTCGGCGGAGGCCGCCCATGCCTTCCAGCCGTCGTGGACCCGCTGGAGTTCGTCGCGGGTGGCGTGGCCGCCCGCCACGGCGTGCTCGGCCACCGACGACCTGATCATGCGGCCGCCCCAGGACTCGCTCCACCATTCGCGGTCGGCGGGCGTGGCGTAGCACCAGGTCGAGGAGGAGGCGGTGACGTCGGCGAATCCCGCGGCGCGGGCCCAGGAGACCAGGCGGCGGCCGGCGTCGGGTTCGCCGCCGTTGCCGCGGGCGACCGCGTAGTAGATCGGCAGCCAGGCGTCCATGCCGGGCGGCTCCGGATACCAGACCATGGCGCCGAAGTCGGCGTCGCGGGCGGCGACGAGGCCGCCGGGGCGGGTGACCCGGCGCATCTCGCGGAGGGCGCCGACCGGGTCCGCGACGTGCTGCAGGACCTGGTGGGCGTGGACGATGTCGAACGTTCCGTCGGCGTAGTCCAGGGCGTGGACGTCGGCGACGGCGAACTCGACGTTGGCCGCCCCGGCGGTGTTCGCGCGGGCCTCGTCCAGGACGGTCTCCGCGGAGTCGGCGGCGACGACCCTGCCCGGGGCCACGCGTTCGGCGAGACCGGCGGTGATCGTGCCTGGACCGCAGCCCACGTCCAGGACCGAGAGCCCCGGGCGCAGGTGCCCGGTCAGGTAGGCGGCGGAGTTGTCGACCGTGCGCCACCGGTGGGCGCTCAGCACGCTCGCGTGGTGGCCATGTGTATAGGCCGGGGCCATCGGAATCACCTCTCTCCTGTGTCCGTACCCTAGGACCATTTCTCAGATTCTGGGAAATCTGTATCAATATATGAGACGACCGGGCAAGAGAAAAGGGACCGAGGGCTGCTCGGTCCCCTTCCTTCGTCGTCGGTCAGGCCGCCACGGCGACGCGGGCGGGCTCGGGCCGGGTGGACGGGGTCGGCCGCATGGGCAGTGCCTCGACCGGGGCCAGCGCGGGCGAGGTCTCGGCGTAGGCGTTCAGCGTCGCGTGGGAGAGGTCGGTGAGCCACGGTTCCACGACGGTCCGCTCGGCGGGCCCGTCGAGCCGCGGGTGGGAAAGATGGAACGTGTCGGTCGCTGCCACTGCCAACACCCCTTCAAAGCCCGGTGGTTCCGCGCCGGTGCGATACCACCGAAGGTCACATACCCCTAGGTACGTCATTACAAGCCACTCGGTTCGACTCCTGTTCCCGGGTGTCGCCCGAATCACAAGGTCAACGGTACGGAGCACCTCTGACATTCTCGAACCTTTATTCGACCGCTCGGAGGTGCCGACCGGCGTCCGCGAGCACGCCGCCCACGCGGCGGCCGTGCCGAGGGCCGGACGCGGCCGTCCCGCTCGCCCCGCCCCGAGGGCCCTGGGAGGTCGTCGCCGTCCTCCCCGCCGGGGATGCGAAGCCGTAAATGCTGCCAGAATTCACCACATGGGAGCGGGCCGGGCATCCGGCCCGCACTCCGGCGGCGGACGGGGTAGACCGCGCAGGGAAGGCCGGCCCGGGGACGGCCACGCGGGGGAAGGACGAGGCACTGGCACCGGAAGCGCTGAACGGCCTGCCCGTGACGGTGTCGGCCCTGTGGCTGCTGTGCGCCGCCGGATGGGCCGCCGTCCTCGTGGGCCTGCGCCGGAACGTGCACGGACCGGCCCGCGGCCCGGTGCTCTTCGCGCACACCGCGGCGCCCGCGGCCGTCGTCCTGCTGTTCTCGCTGATCGGCTTCGGGTCCCTGTACGCGACGATCGCGCTGGCCGCCGAGTGGTGGGCGCTGCTGCTCGTGACCGGTTTCCGTCCCGAGAGACTTCTGTCCACCGGGGGCCTCGGCCGCCTCGCCGCCTGGGCCACCGTCGCCGGCGCCGCGACGCTCGCCACCACGCGGTTCGTCTTCCATATCTGAAGAAACCGCCGGTGAACGCGAACCCATGTTGGGCCGTGCAAGTCAAAGGTACGTAGTATCCGGTACAGCGAACCGCAAAACCCGGCGGAGGTGAACCATGCCGTGTGCGCTGTGCGGCGACATCATCCCGACCGAGGTCGTCCGGTGCCCCGCGTGCGGCGCGTGGGCACGGCGCCGCGACTTCCGTGCCGTCGGCGTCGCCGTCTTCATGCTCCTCGGCTTCAACGCGTTCGTCGCCCTCGGCTCCGGCCTCAGCCTGCTCCGGTTCTCCGAACCGCTCCGCACCGCCACGCGCGGCACCTATGAGGCGGCGGCCACCGAGAAGGCCCTCGCCCCCTACACCGAACTGTTCACGATCAGCGCCATCATGGCCGGCGTCACCGGCATCCTGTACCTCACCTGGCTGTGGCGCGCCTACGGGCAGTCGCCCGGCCCGCACCAGTACCACCGGGCCTGGGTGCTGCTCGGCTGGTTCACCCCGGTCGTCAACCTGTGGCTTCCCGCCCGGACGGTCTACGAGGTGTGGGTGAACAGCGGCCGGTACCGGACGGCCCAGCGCCAGGCCGTCGGCGCGGTCGTCACCGCCTGGTGGGTCTGCCTTCTCCTCGGCGTGCTGCTCGCGTACGCCTTCGCGCACGGCAGCGTGGACACCCTCGCCGACGCCCGCTTCGACGTCCACGTCGGTGTCGCGGCCGCGGCCTGCCAGTCCCTCGCCGCCTCCCTCTGCATGGCGGCCGTCTTCCAGATCACCAGGCTCCAGACCGCCCCGGGGGAGCTAGCGCGGGGCAGGGCCTGAGCTGCCCTGGCTGGTGTGCCAGAGGGCTCCTCTCGGGGGACGCCCGGCGACCGGCCCGGCGTGGCCGATGTCCGAGTAGGGCGACATCGCGAAGCCCGTCGGCTGCACGATGCGGTGGCCGACCGGACGGCCCGGCGGCGCCGGGGCCGCCAGCGCGGCGCGGACGGCCTCCCGCCCTCCCCGGCGCCACTCCTCGTACAGAACGTTCAGGTCCCAGCAGGCGTGTGCGGTGATCGAGACGGCCCGCGCCCCGGCGCGGCGGAGGCGGCCCCGGACGACGAGCAGCCACGAGCCGAAGACGGTGGCGGCGCACCTGTCCTGCACCGACTCGAAGAACGCGAGGTCGACGGGGCCGGTCGCGTCGTCCAGCGTGGCGAAGATGACGCGCTGCCCCGACCGGACCGCCGGGGTCTGCGTGGCGACCTTGACGCCGGCGACCAGGACCTCGGATCCGTCGGGGCGTCCCGGCAGGTCACCGGCGCGGACCGCGCCCAGGTCGGCGAGCAGCCCGTCGTAGAAGGTCATGACGTGCCGGCTGACGTCCATGCCGAGGATGTCGAGTTCCGCCTCGACGACCTCGGCGGGCGTCATCGGCGGTAGTTCGCCCGCCGGGACGTCGGCGGCGAGTTCGAGTTCGAGGGGGCTCTCCCCGTCCCCGCCGCCGATGGGGAGCTGGCCTTCGACGACGGGTGCGCGGCCGGTGGCGCGGTCCAGGGCGCCCACGCGGCAGAGCAGGTCGCGGCGGGCCACCTCCTCCGGCGCGTAGACGCCGTCGAACGCGCCGGCCAGGGCGAGGCGCTCGGCGGTCGGGCGGGAGACCTTGGCGCGGCGCCAGAAGTCGGTCAGCGACGTGTAGGGGCGCCCGGCGACGATCGCGGCCACCTCCGCGTCCCTGATGCCCCGGACCTCGCTCAGCGCGACGCGGATCCCGGCCCGGCCGCTCCCCGCGACGGGCTCGACGTGCCAGCCGGCCCCGGACCGGTTGACGTCCAGCGGCAGGATCGGGACCCCGAAATGCCGCGCGTCGTCCAGGATGACTCGCTTGGGATACATGCCGGGGTCGTGGGTCAGGACACCGGCGTAGAACGCGGCCGTGTGGTGCCGTTTCAGCCAGGCGGACTGGTAGGTCGGCAGCGCGAACGACGCGGCGTGGGCCTTGCAGAACCCGAACGCGCCGAACGCGGTCAGCGTCCGCCAGACCCGTTCGACGACCGGCTCGTCGTAGCCCTCGGCCAGGGCCCGTTCGCGGAACCAGGCGCCGACCACCGCCTGGCCCCGTTCGTCGTTCAGGCTCCGCCGCGCCGCCTCCGCCGTCGAGAGGCCGCAGCCGGTCATCACGTCGATGACGCGCAGCACCTGCTCGTGGAAGACGACCACGCCGAGGCTCTCCCGCAGCACCGGCTCCAGGTCGGGGTGCGGGTACTCGGGCTCCCTGGTCCCGGCGCGCGACTCCAGGAACGGCGTCACCATGTCGGAGTTGACCGGGCCGGGCCGGAACAGCGAGATGTCGATGACCAGGTCGTCCAGGTCGCGCGGCTGGAGCCTGCCGATCAGGTCCCGCTGGCCGGGCGACTCGATCTGGAAGCAGCCGAGCGTGCGGGACGTGCGGATCAGCCGGTAGGTCGCGGGATCGTCGCGCGGGACGTCCTCCAGCACGATCCGCTCCCCGGTCGTACGTGCTACTTCCGCCACCGCGTGCGCCATCGCCGACTGCATCCGCACGCCGATGACGTCGAGCTTGAGCAGGCCCATCGCCTCGACGTCGTCCTTGTCGAACTGGCTCATGGGGAACCCGACGGCGGCCCGCTCGACCGGTGTCCGGTCGAGCAGCGACGGGTTCGACAGCAGGACGCCGCACGGGTGCATGGCGATGTGGCGGGGCAGGCCGTCCAGGCGCTCGGCGATCCGGAACAGGACCTCCAGGCGCCCCGCCGCCAGGTTGCTCTGCCGCAGCTCGGGCAGGTCGTGCAGCGCCGTCCGGATCTGGCTCGCCCGGATCTGCGGGAACGCCTTCGCGATCGCGTCGATCTCCAGGGGCGGCAGGCCGACGGCGTTGCCGACGTCGCGGATGGCGCTGCGCGCCCGGTAGGTCTCCATCATCGACACGCAGGCCGTGCTCTCCCCGCCGAACCGGTCGAACAGCGCCTCGTACGCCTCCAGGCGGCGGGCCGACTCCACGTCGAGGTCGATGTCGGGCAGCCCCTCGCGGCTGTCGGCGAGGAACCGCTCCATGAGCAGGTCGTGCCGCAGCGGGTCGAGGTCGCCGATGCCGAGCAGGTGATTGACGAGGCTCCCGGCGCCCGAGCCGCGGATGGCGCACCGGATGCCGCGCGACCTGATCAGCGCGGCGGCGTCGGCGACCGTGATGAAGTAGGGGGCCAGCCCCTTGCGGGCGATCACGCCGAGCTCGTCCTCCAGCCGGGCGGCGGCCCGCCACGACGTGCCGAGCCCGCGGCGGGTCAGCCCGGCCGCGCAGCGCGCGACGAGCCGCGCGTACGCGTCGCCCGCGACGGCCGGCAGGTGGACGTCGTTCATGCCGAGGTCGCCGCCCGGGTCGAGGACGCAGCGTTCCGACAGCCGCCGGGTGGCGGCGAGCAGCGCGTCCGCCTCGTCCGGGCCGCAGCTCAGTTCCGCGGTCCGGCGCATCTCGGGGACCGACTTCAGGTAGGCGTGACCGGTCCGGTCGTCCAGGTTCCGCCGGTCCAGGGGGGCGAGGCGGCGCGCCGCGTCCAGCACCTGCGCGACCGGGTGGTCGGCCGGCTCCAGGTACCGGACGGCGTTGCCCAGCACGGCGGGTACCCCGGTCTCGCGGGCGAGCGCGAGCATCCGGGCGGCGCGGGGCCCGTCCCCCCGGTCGTGGTGGTCGACGATCTCGAGCACGGTCTCGGCGGTCGCGCGCCACGCGGCCAGCAGCCGCGCCGCCACGTCGGGCCGCCGCGCGGCGACGGCCCTGCCCACGTCTGACCAGGGCCCGAGCAGGACGACGAGGCCCTCGGCGTGCGCGCCCACCATCTCCCGCGTCACGACGGGCTTCCCGCGTTCGCCCGCCGCGTGCGCCGCCGTCACCAGCCGGCAGAGCGACCGCCAGCCCGCCCGGCCCTCGGCGAGCACGACGATCCGCTCCGCAGCCGCGGGCGCGGTGCGCGGGGCCGCGGGCGCGGTGCGCGGGGCCGCCGGCCCGGCCGCGCGGTCCGCGGGCCGGGGCGCGACCCTGAGGTCGGCGCCGACGACGGCACCGATCCCGGCGTCGCCGCATGCCCGGACGTGCCGGACCGCGCCGTACAGGCCGTCGCGGTCGGTCAGCGCGAGGGTCTCCATGCCGAGGTCGGCCGCGCGTCGCACCAGGGCGGCGGGCGGCGCCACCCCGTACCGCAGCGAATAGCCCGAAGCGACATGAATGTGCACGTCAGTCCCATACCCGGGATAGCAGCCAGCTGTCGGCGGCCACGTCATAACGCAGCTCGTAGACGCCGATCTCCCTGTCCGGGGTCGCCTCGACCCGCCAGAACTCCCGCTCGCCGGTGGCCTCGCCGGCGGGGTGCTGCTCCCGCCACCAGTCGCGGGTCGTGACCCAGTGCTCCAGCACCCGCCGGACGGTGTAGAGCCGGCCACGCCAGACGAACCGGACGGGACGTCCGTCGCTCACCCAGACGTCCACCGGGTCGCCGAAAACGCGAGTCATCTGCCTCCCCCTCGTGCGCACCGCACGGGGGAAGTGCATGCGGGTGTTCGAACGAATGTTCGGACCCGAGTCTAGAGACATCGCCTGCCGGAGGGCAAGGCGGAAACCTGCCGGGCGCTATCCAAGCAGACGGGTCAGACGTTCTGCGACGTCGGCGGCCTCGGCCACGCCGGCCATGCCGCCACCTGGCCAAAGGTAGTACCACGCGTCCCCGAAGAGGGTGGCGACGACCATGACCTGCCGCCGCGTGCGCGGGCCGGCCACACTCAGCAGGGACTCCTCGGGACCGGCGAGGCGCCAGGAAAGGCCCCGCGCCTCCACCTCCCTCGCGAGGACCGCGAGGTGACGCCGGCGCACCTCGGCGATCTCCCGCCCACCGACTACAGACACAACAGCCGCCTCAGCATGGTCCGGACCGCCGGAGACCACCATGGGCGATCATCCGGCGACGATTGGTGACCGGTACTCAGCATGACCCGATACCGGGGGCCGCGCAGGGAAAATCCCGAGAGTGGGACGCCTGTTTCGCGATACCGCGGGGATGGTCCTGGAACGGGCCGGCGACGCGCCGGGCCCGCCTGCGCCAATCGCGTGCGGAGCCTTCCGGACCGTGGAACCCGGCGCCCATCCGGAGGGTCCGTCCGTGATAAAAGCCACCTGTGAGCCGGGTGCCCCAGCGCCCGCGCCAAGCGGACCGAAGGAGCGAGCCGATGAGCGCCGTCCCCGCCGGCGACCCGTCAGGCCCCACCCACGACCGTCCCTCCGCGCCGCGCGCCCTGGCCGGACTGCGCGAACGCAAGAAGCAGCGGACCAGGACGGCCCTCGTCGACGCGGCGCTGGAACTGTTCCTCTCGCAGGGGTACGAGGCGACCACGATCGACGAGATCGTCGCGGCGGTGGAGGTGTCGCAGCGGACGTTCTTCCGCTACTTCGCCACCAAGGAGGACGTCGTCACCAGCTTCCTCGCCGACCACGACGAGATCCTGAAGGAGGCGCTGGCCGCGCGCCCGCCCGGGGAGCGCCCGTTCACCGCGCTGCTGGAGTCGCTGCGCGTGATGCTGCGGACGATCTCCGAGGGCGACCCGGCGGACGGCGTCCGGTTCCGCCGCGTCCGCAAGGTGATCGAGGCGACGCCGTCGCTGATGGCGGCGCAGATCGCGCGGCACTCGGCGTCCTCGGAGGCGCTGGCCACCGAGATCGCGCGGCGCGAGGACGTCGACCTGGAGCACGACCTGCGGCCGCGGATCGTCGTCGCGTTCTTCCTGGGCGCGGTCAAGGTCGCGTTCGAGGACTGCGCGCGCCGCGACATCTGGGACGCCGGGACGGTCGCGGCCCGCGTGGACGAGGCCGTCGCGGTGGTCGCCCGCACGATGCGCGACTGGGTCTGACCGGCGGGCGAACCGGCGGGGCGCACCGGCGGGGCGGACCGCCCGTGGGGGAACGTCCGGTAGTGGAATAGGCCGCGCGGGCACCGGGTTTCCCGGGGCAGCGGCATCCGACCGGCAGGAGAACCACATGCGCGCGATCGTCATCACCGAGAACGGCGGCCCCGAGGTCCTGGTCGCCGGGGAGCGTCCCGTCCCGGACCCGGGGCCCGGGGAGGTGCTGATCGACGTTGCGGCCGCGGGCGTCAACTTCATCGACGTGTACTTCCGGACCGGCGCGTACCCGCAGGAGCTGCCGTTCACGCCCGGCGTCGAGGCGGCGGGGACGGTCGCGGCGACCGGCGACGGCGTCACGGAGTTCTCCGTCGGTGACCGCGTGGCGTGGGTCAATGTCCAGGGCGCTTACGCGGAGCAGGTGGCCATCCCTGCGGGACGGGTCGTCCCCGTCCCCGACGGGGTCACGCTGGAGGACGCGGCGGCGTCGCTGCTCCAGGGCATGACCGCGCATTACCTGACGCGCTCGACGTACCCGATCCGGGAGGGCGACACCGTCCTCGTGCACGCGGCGGCAGGCGGGATGGGCCTGCTGCTCACCCAGGCGGCCAAGGCCCTCGGCGCAAGGGTCATCGGGACGGCCTCCACCCCGGAGAAGGAGAAGCTCGCCAGGGACGCGGGCGCGGACGTCACGATGGGCTACGACGGCTTCCCCGACAAGGTGCGCGAGCTGACCGGCGGTGAGGGCGTGGCCGCCGTGTACGACGGTGTCGGGGCGCCCACGTTCGACGGAAGTCTGGCGAGCCTGCGCCGCCGCGGCGTCCTGGCGCTGTACGGGGCGGCCGGCGGGAAGGTGCCCCCGTTCGACCCGCAGCGCCTCAACGCGGCCGGTTCGGTGTACCTCACGCGCCCGACGCTCGCCCACTTCACCGAGGCCCGCGAGGAACTGCTGGAGCGCGCCGCCGACGTCTACGGGTGGGTCGCATCGGGCGCCGTGCACATCCATGTCGGGCATCGGTACGACCTCGCCGAGGCCGCCACCGCGCACGCGGATCTGCAGTCGAGGCGCACCACGGGCAAGCTCCTGCTCCTCCCCTGACGGGCACGCCCGCGTCCCGCGGCTCCCTTAGGGTGGGCACGAGGAGCCGATCAGCCGAGGAGCGCCGCCCCCCATGACGACGACCGCCGCCGTACCGCTGGAGCAGGACGAACCCCGTGTCCTCGGGCCGTACCGCCTGCTCGGACGCCTGGGCCGCGGCGGCATGGGCACCGTCTACCTCGGTGCCGAGCCGGACGGGCGCCGCGTCGCGGTGAAGGTCGTCAACCGCGAGCTCGCGGGGGAGCCGGCGTTCCTCGCCCGGTTCCGCCGCGAGGTCACCGCCGCGCGGCGCGTCCACCGGTTCTGCACCGCGCCCGTCCTGGACGCCGAGCTCGACCAGGACCCGCCCTACATCGTCACCGAGTACATCGACGGGCCGAGCCTGGAGAAGGCCGTCCAGGGCAAGGGGCCGCTGCCCGCCTCCGACCTGGAGGGCCTCGCGGTCGGGGTCGCCACCGCACTCGCCGCCATCCACGGCGCCGGGATCGTGCACCGCGACCTCAAGCCCGCCAACGTCCTGCTGTCGTCCACCGGCCCCCGCGTCATCGACTTCGGCATCGCCCGCGCCCTCGACGCCACCGACGGCC
>NZ_SMLC01000058.1 GCF_004349245.1 Actinomadura sp. 6K520
GATCCCCGCCGACCAGTCCCCGCACCGGCCCAGCAACCCTCCCCCTCAACGCCTCTGCCCCTTTCCATCAGCCCCACGAACGACCCGGCTCACCAACTCAGATGCACTCCCACATCCCGAACCCCATTCCTGGCCAGGACGGTCCTTCGACGCGGCAGCCCCACCCCACCGACGCCACCACCCAGCGCAGAACAAATCCAGCTGCGGCACTCGTAGCTACGCCGCCGACCCTCGCCTGTCCGACTCGCCCTCTCGACACGACTCACCGGCATGGCTCCCCAGCGCGGCTCCCCGGTCTGACCCTCAACTCCGCATTCGAACTCGGCTCCCCCTCGGCTTGTCCCTCGACTTGCTCAGGCTCGCCCCTGGGTGTGGCTCCTCTGCTCGATCCTTGACTGCTCGGCGTGGCCCGTTGGGGCGCTGGCGTTGCGGATCCGGCTTCCTGCCGGAATTGCCGCGTCCACCGTCCGTCAGTACGGACCGCAGACCCTCGGGTGGCGGGCTCCCAGGGCGATGGCAGCGCTTGGGGGGCTGCTGTGGTCCATCGCTGTGGGGCGGCTGCCCGTCCTGCGCTGCTGGAGGTCCATGCGACGCACCGCACGAGCTCTGGCTGCACCGACTCCGTAGGAGCCTGACCCAACGGGCCGGCTTCAGCTTGAGCTGCCCGGAGGACCTGGTTTAGGGGCCTGGTCGGTGACGGTGCCTCCTGTCAGGGGTCTGGGGTGGCTGGTCGGGCCTTGTCGGGTGGGACGCCCGGTTCTGTTGCGGCGGCTACGTGGGCCTGGACGGTAAGCGGTGGAAGCCCGGCTGCCGCAGGGGGTCTGACGGGGACGGAGACGTCCACGTGGACGGTGGCTCCGTCTCGGCTGACCCGGATCGTGGCGCCCTTTGGGACCGCCTCCGCGACGCGTTCGCGCACGGCGGCCAGGGACTCGCCCCTGGCCGCGGCACGGGCACCGGTTCGGGCCGCGTCCGTGCAGGTGAGCTGGACGGACGCGGCCGTCAGACCCCACAGCGCGATCGCGGTGACCAGGACGAGCGTGGGGAGCGCCACGGCGATCTCCGCCGTGGCCATCCCGCGATCCCTCAGCCCGCCAGCTTGAGGGCCTTCTCGATGATCTGTAAGAGCAGCTCCTTCACCTGCGGGCTGGTCACGATCTTGAACAGGAGGCCGGCGAACGCCGCCGCGGCGATGGTGCCGACCGCGTACTCGGCGGTGGACATGCCCCGGTCTCCGCGGCTGCCGGTCCATCGCCGCTTCACCATCTGTATCGCCCGCATGGGGCTCCTTTCGCTTGTGGTTCTCCCTAGAGGCTGCTGAGCCCCAGGGTTGGGTGACGGGGGAACGCCGCATTGTGGATAACTCCGGGTTCACCGCGGGAGGAGGATCGTCGAGGCGATCCCGGCGATGGCCGGGACGACGCCCAGCAGGACGAAGGCGGGAAGGAAGCACAGGCCCAGTGGGGCGAGCGCGCGGATGCCCGCCGCCCGCGCCCTGGCCGCCGCCGCGGAGCGTGCTACGCGTCGCTGGTCTCGTGCGAGGCGGCTCAAGGACGGCGCCAGCGCCGCGCCGGAGGACGCCGCGCGTGTGGCTGCCCGAGCCAGCGGAGCGAGCATCGGCTCCTCCGCTGGCGCGAGCCACGCGTCGGCCGGGTCGGCCCCTAGCCGAATCTGGACGGAGACGGCGGTCAACTCGTCCCCGAGCGGGCCGCCCACCGCTTCCGCGACCGCTGCGACCGCGTCGTGCCATGGGGCGCCTCCGCGCAGGCAGGCAGCGAGAAGGTCCACTGCCACGGGCAGGTCGGCGATGAGGCGTGCCCGCCTGCGCTTGCGTTCCGCGTTTCCTAAGCGGCCGAAAGAGAACCAGACGGCCACCGCAGCCAGGACACCGATGAGTGCGCCGGGTAGCCCGCCCAGCGTCACCATGCACAGCACTCCCGTCGCGCCCGCCGCTACGCGCCGAAGGAGGACGTCGCTCCGCCGCGTCCTTCCCGTGCCTACTTCGGCGTTGCGCTTCCGTGCGCCAGCCGCCTGCTCAGGGCGATGACCGGGTGATTCGTTCGAACGGTACGTTCGGAGGACGGGCGCTCCGGACGACGACGACCGCCCTCCACGCCCCGCATTCGCCCCTTCCCAGGGACCGGGTCGCAGGGCCTGATCCGTGGGCGCCGACATGGTCCCACCGCAGGTGGCGGGCCAGTCAGTCTCTCGTCCCTCCTCCTGGGAATCGTCGTTGCCGTGCCCAGATCTTCGGGACCGCGGACGCCCTGCCCTCTTCGATGGTTCGTTTGTGGCTGTACGACGCCGTGCGTACGCCGGTTCCGCAAAGTCGGAGTTCGGCTTGGTGGCGGCCGGGGCCCTGGAGGACGTCCATGTCTCCGGGGTGACCTGGCCTGTGTGCTGTTCCTTTTCGTATGGGCGCCCGTGAGGGGGCTTCTGTGTGCTGCCGCGGTCGCCCGCAGGGTGAGGCGCTCGTGACGGCCGCTTGGCGGTTCGGAACTGGCCTTTCAGGCGTTGTGCGGCTGGGATCGGACCTCGCGGGAGCAGGAAGGCCGACGCTGCTGCACAGAGCACGGCCATGAACATCGTCATCGGGACTCCTTGGTATTGCCCGCCTTCAGGGGTGGACGAGACGCAGCGCGTCGCCTCGGTCGAGAGGTCCGGGGTAGGTGGGCTGGGGTCGGGACGGATCGGGCTGACGCTCGACCTGCACACCGGCGGCACCGACCAGCCGTTCGCCCCACCACGCCACGAGGCCGCTTGACGGCGTCCATCCGGAGAACAGCCGTGCTCTCAAGTCCCTGTCTCGCCGGCTTCACCGACACGCGGGAGGACTCGACCGCCTCAAGGATGAGCCGGAGATCGAGCCCGCGCCGGCTTGCCCGTCAGGCCGGATTCGGTGGATTGGGCCAGGTGGTGGGTCCAGTAGAGGCCGGTCAGGTTCAGGGTCGTGCCAGTGATCAGGCAAGCCAGGCCGGGGAGGGTGCCGAAGAGGAACGGGATCGGGTGCGCGCCCAGGGCTGATGCCATCGCCAGGCCCAGCAGGGGTAGTGCGGCGAGCAGGCGGGCTGTCGCGCGGGGGCCGGCCAGTTGAACCGATACCTCCTGGCGCTGTGCCTCTTCGTCGCGGAGAGCGGCGGCCAGGCCGTCCAGGACGGCCGCGAGGGTGCCGCCGCGTTCGGAGCCGATGCGCCAGCAGGCCGCCAGGAGTCGCAGCCCTTCCGCCCCCGGGCGGGCCGCCAGTTCCTCCAGATGGTCGGGAGGCGGGCGTGGGATGTTGAGCAGTTCCCTGGAGACGTGTGGGGCGAGGACTGCCGCGGCTGCTGTGAACGCCTCGTCCGGGGTTCGCCCTGCGGCCAGTTCGGCGGCCATGCCGTCGCACAGTTCGATGACGGACGTACGCCATCGCTGTGGACTGGTCCTGCGTTCCCTGAGCCCTTCGGCTTTGGACATTACGAGGTGGAGCAGGCTGTCGGTGGGGCGGGTTGTGAGGCGGTCCAGGCGGATGACCGCGGGAGAAGGGGTCATAAGGGTCCAGGCGGCGGCCGCTGAGCAGAGGACCGCCAGAGCGTTGATCACCTGGTGCCTCGCAGCCTGGTGAACAGGGACTCCGCGTCGGGAGCCCGGACGATTCCGCCGGACGGGCCGAACGAGACCGCGGGGACGACACCGACCAGGCCGTCGGGTGCCCGGCGGAGGCGGCAGATCTCCGCTACGCGGCGGCGGCCTCCGCCCGGGTCGCGCACCAGGTGCACCACGAAGTCCAGAGCCGCGGCGAGTTGACTGTGGACGGCCTCGCGGGTCAGGCCCGCCGCGCAGGCCAGGGCTTCGAGGCGGGCCGGCACGTCGGCGGCCGTGTTGGCGTGGAGGGTGCCGCAGCCGCCCTCGTGGCCCGTGTTCAGCGCCTGCAGCAGGACCACTACCTCCGGGCCTCGGACCTCGCCGACGACGAGGCGGTCGGGGCGCATGCGGAGGGCTTGGCGGACGAGGTCGTGCAAGTTCACGCCACCCGCGCCTTCCATGTTGGGCGGTCGTGCCTCCAACCGGACCACGTGAGGGTGGGACGGTCTCAGCTCGGCGGAGTCTTCGACCAGGAGGAGTCGTTCGGCTGGGTCGGCCAGGGAGAGCAGTGAGCTCAGAAGGGTTGTTTTGCCCGTTCCCGTTCCGCCGGTGATGAGGAAGGCTGCTCGGGACCTGATCAGGTCGGCGAGCAGGTCGGCGCCTTCGGGCGGGACGGTTTCGGCGGCGACCAGCTCGTCCAGCGTGAAGGCGCGGCGGCGGGGAAGCCGCAGGGAGAGGCAGGTTCCGGTCGCGGCCACGGGCGGCAGGACCGCGTGCAGCCGCACTCCGCCGGGGAGCCGGGCGTCGGCGTAGGGGGCGGAGTCGTCGAGGCGGCGTCCGGCGGCGGCGGTGAGGCGCTGGGCCAAGCGGCGCAGGGACGGCTCGTCCGGGAAGCGCAGGGCGGTGCGGACGAGGCCGGAGCCCGTGTCCACCCAGACCTCCTCCGGGCCGTTCACGAGAACGTCGGTGACGTCCGGGCTACGCAGTAAGGGTTCCAGCGGCCCGGCGCCGACGAACTCGGCGTGCAGTTCGTCGGCGAGCGTCAGGACCTCGCGATCGCCGAGGAGCCGTTCCTCCGCGCGCAGGGCGGCGGCGACCCGGCCGGTGGTCGGCTCGGCACCGGAGTCGGCCAGGCGATCCCGGATGACATCGGACAGCCTCGTCATACGGTCTTGTCCTCCTGATCTGGGTCTGGGTGATGGGGTAACGGCGGAAGGCCAGCCGCTCGGGCCTGGGCGAGTCGGTCGTTTCTGCTACGGGAGCAACTGCTGGTGGGAGGGTCCGGGGCGGGGCTGTCGGCCTCGCCGTGCGGGCGGGGCAGCGTGCTGCGGGCGGTCGGCTTCGCCCCGCGGGCGGGCCGGTCGGCCTCGCGGTGTGGGTCGGCCTCGCGGTGCGGGTCGGCCGCGCGGTGCGGCGGGGCAGGCGGCTTCGCCCGGTACCGGGGAGTGGCCAGGGCGCCGCGTCTCAGGGGAGCGGCCCTCCGTGGCCCGTGGGCGTCAGGCGGCTTCTTCTCGGTAGGCGTAGGGCTGCAGGGCCAGGTCGGCGAGGATGCCGGAGCAGAACTCGGAGAGTGGACCTCGGCGGCAGGCTCGCGCCAGGTCGCCATCGTCGATGGCGGCGGGAAGACGGCGGTCGCGTTCGAACGTGCCGGCGGAGGGCAGGTCCAGTGCCCGGGTGACGGCGTCGGCGGTCAGGCCGCCGGGCGCCGGGCCCTGGACGACCAGGCGTACGTCGGCGGTGTCGCGGCGGAGGGTGGCGGCGAGGCCGTCGGCCGCGACCGTCGCGCGGACCTCCGCGGGGACGAGGAGGAGGGTGGTGTCGGCCGACCGCAGCGCCGCGCGGCCGACGTCGCCCGGGTAGCGGGGGACGTCCACCACGACCAGGTCGAAGCCGCGGACGGCGGCGTCGAACAGGGAGCGGACCGCGTCGTCGGAGACCGGCACCGGTTCCCCGCGCCGCCACGACAGGACGGACAGGTCGCCTGACCGCGGCAGCGTCTCCCGCAGCGTCGCGGTGCTCAGCCGGCCCCGCCGCTCGGCGAGGTCGTGCCAGCGGACGCCCTCATGCTCCTCCAGCCCGAGCATGAGGTCGACGCCACCGCCGTACGGGTCCGCGTCCACGAGGAGGGTACGTAGGCCCTGGCCCGCGGCGGCCAGACCGAGCGCGGCGGCGAGCACGCTGGCTCCGGCACCGCCCCGGGAGCCGACCACGCAGAGTGTGGTGGCCCAGCCGCTCTCGGGTTCGCCGGCGGCGGCGAACGCGTTGATCAGCCAGTCCTCGTGGTCGGGCAGGAGGGCGACGTCCTGGGCTCCCGCCTCGACGGCCAGCCGGTAGGCGTCGGCCGTGGCGTCGCCGGTGACGAGGACGACCCCCGGGCGGCGCTGGAGGCCGGCGGACGCCACGTCCTGGGCCGCGTCGGCGCCCACGAGGATGAGGGACGGCCACGTCCAGGCGGCCCTGGCCTCGTCGGCGCCGTAGGCGACTTCGGCGTGGGCGTCGGCGGCCGCCGCCAGCCGGAGCAGGCCGTCGGCGAGGGCGGGGTCGCCCGTCACGATCAGTGCCGCGAGATTCATCGGTGGCTCCTTCGACGTTCGGAGACACCCACCTTGCGACGCTGCGTGACAGCACGGAAGACGTTCCGTGAACTGTGGATAACTTCGGCGCGGGCGCTGCGGCTCCACCGCCCGGCCCGCGCGCCGTGGTCTGGGTCGGCGGCGGGGCGGTGGCGTGGGGGGGTCTCGCCACCGCCCCGGCCGCTGACGCTGGGCGACCCCCGCCGGGGGGGAGAGCGGGGGTCGCCGGACGGTCCGGCTCCGGGGGGGTAGAGCCGGCCCGCTTTCCCAAGAAAGTCTCGGGGAGTTCGGCGTAAGCAGTACGCAAGCTCGCTCTATAGCAGAGGCAAACTTACTGACTCCAGTCTAGGCAGTTACAACATATGCTGCCCAACGCTTGGGAGGTCCGTCGAGATCAATCGCGCTTCGTTTGGTGACGATTTTTCTCACCAGGTTGGGATGATCCCCTCCAGACCGTACCCGCAAGGCGCCGCCGCCTTGACAGAGGGCCCGGTTCCCGCGAGCACGGGGAGTGCATCGGGACGGGAGTGGGAGCGTACAGGAGAACTAAAGATCTTTCCGGCCACATCGCGGATCCGGCCGCCAAATGGAAGCGATCACGGTGTGTGATCAATTCCGCGACCCGAGAGGCGGTTACGGATAGTCCGGAATGGCGGGTTACATCCCGACTTGACCTCACAAGGTAACGGGCGTCCCGTCCGGCGCGGCAGTGGGGCGCGGGCCCGGATTTACGAATGGGGGCTTGTCAGCAGGCCAAATGAGGCGTAGACAGGTCATACGGACCTAGTGTCCGAGCACGGCAGCCGGGCACCCACGCGCGACCAGCCGCGGGAGGCGCGTCGAGACGGGCTTGACCCGCTCCGACGAATACAGGATGCACGCTTGGTAACCCGGTGTGACGTGACTGGCGGCGGCGCTCTGCTGAAGGGCGCCGTTCGCTGTGCGCCGTTCGCTGTGCGCCGTAGGCGATCCCCGGCACGCGCTAGTCGCGGACCTCCACCCCCAGGGCCCTGGCCAGGGTGACGGCCTGGTACGGGTCGATCACCGCGCGCCCCAGTTGGACGGTGTACGGGTCCATGGCCGAGATGTCGCTTCCACGTAGGTCGCAGCCGGAGAAGTCGGCCCTGTGCAGCGACGAACCCGACAGGTCGACGCCACGAATGGAGGCCCCGGCGCAACGCGCTCCGGTGAGGTCGGCTTCGCGCATCCGCACGTCGGTGAACGAAGCGCGGCGTAGGTCGGCACCTGGAAGACCCGTGAACGACCAGTCGCCGCCCTTCACCTTCAACAGGTCGTGCGTACAGCCGTCGAACAGGCTGCCCACCAGCTTGCATCCGCTGAAGGTGGCGTCAAAGAAACCGCACCGGACGAACGTGCAGTTCAGGAACGCGGTATCCGTATGAGTGGACGCGTTGAAGCGCACACCGCGGAACGTGCAATCGGTGAAGACCGCACCCGCCCCACCGGCCTCGGTCATGTCAACGTCCACGAACAGAACGCTTGTATGTTCCTCGCCCGTCAGGTCACGCGAATCCCAGTTCACCGACGAGACGGTCGTCTCGGTGGGCGCCGCCGGCCGTCCATGCATCCGATCCGCCATACGTCGGACCTTAGCCGCGCATGAGCGCTTCGCAGATGGCCTGCGAATCACGTGCCGCCGCGGCCACCGCCTCCGCACAATGCCCGATCCACTGGGCCACGCCCTGGGAAGTGCCGGACGAGTAGCCCCGGAGTGCCTCGGCATAGGCGTCGGCGAGTTCCAGGTGCCCGACCTCTGGGGCGACCAGTGATTTGGGGTCCAGGCCACGGGCGACGTAGGTGAGCCGCTGGGCGGCCCGAGCGACGAGCCCGTCTCCCCAGCCGAACGGACGCAGAGTGAGCAGTTCGCCGTGCACGATGGCGCCGACCACCAATGCCGGTGCCTTCGTCGGCTCCATCAATAGCCCGCTCAGCGCGTCCAGGCGCAATGCCACTTCGGACGGCGCCGGCGCCTCGCCGAGGCCCAGCACGTCCTTCACGGTCCCGTCGGCTGAGCGCGGACGTCCGAGCTCCGCGCTGTCCACCGCGTCCGCCGCCGCGAGGACGTGGAGCCGCGCGAGGGCCTGCCGGGGCGCCTTGCGCCAGGTGTCCGTCAGCGTCCCCAGCTCCGCCGACACGCGCAGCGCCCCCTGGACGGCGGGATCGGACGGGTTCTCGGTGGTGCGCAGCTCGTCGAGCGTGACCGAGCCGCCGTCGAGGACGGCCGAGGCCCGGGCGCCGCGCAGCGCCGACTCCGTGGACACCTCCGCGCTGCGCCGCCGCAGGATGCGGTGGCCGAGCAGCCGGTCCACGGCGCGACGCGCGTCGTCGACGGCGTCGGCGACGCCGGGCAGGTTCGCTACATCAGCAAGGGCATCGGTCACGGCCCGACTTTATGCGGTCCCCCACCACACCCATGCAAGGCCCCACGGGCAGGGACCACGAAGGCGGTTCCGGAGGGGCAGCCTGGGAAGTGGTGTATTGGGCCTCAGAGAACACCGTCGCCGGTCACGCTCTTCTCCGCCATCCGGAAGGGTGGCCTTGTGGGACCGGGGACCTTCCTGGTGAAGTGGGGATGCCGGGCGACCCCCGCTTCAGCTAGCAAGGAGTGCGCGTTGAGCCAGAGCCAAGAAACACTGTCGAACCTGCTGCAGGAGACACGGCGCTTCTCCCCGCCCGCAGAGCTCGCCGAGTCGGCCAACGTCAAGGCCGAGGTGTACGAGCAGGCGGCGGAGGATCACCTGGCCTTCTGGGCGGAGCAGGCGGACAGGCTCACCTGGACGAAGCGCTGGGACCAAGTCCTGGACTGGAGTAACCCGCCGTTCGCCAAGTGGTTCGTGGGCGGCGAGTTGAACGTCGCCTACAACTGCGTTGACCGCCACGTGGAGGCCGGCAACGGCGCGAAGGTCGCCTACCACTGGGAGGGCGAGCCCGGCGACTCCCGTACCCTCACCTACGCCGACCTCCAGCGCGAGGTGAACAAGACCGCGAACGCCCTCCTGGAACTGGGTGTCGGCAAGGGCGACCGGGTCGCGATCTACCTGCCGATGATCCCGGAGCTGCCCATCTCGATGCTCGCGTGCGCGCGCATCGGCGCGACCCACTCCGTCGTGTTCGGCGGCTTCTCGTCCGAGGCGCTCCGCACCCGCATCGACGACGCGCAGGCCAAGCTCGTCATCACCGCGGACGGCGGGTTCCGGCGCGGCAAGCCGTCCGACCTGAAGGGGATCGTGGACGAGGCCGTCGCGCAGACGCCGACGATCGAGCACGTCCTCGTGGTGCGCCGCACGGGCGAGCAGGTGACGGAGCACGACCGCGACCTGTGGTGGAGCGACGTCGTCGACAGGCAGAGCGACCAGCACACCGCCGAGCCCATGGACGCGGAGCACCCGCTCTACATCCTGTACACCTCGGGGACGACGGGTAAGCCGAAGGGCATCCTGCACACGACGGGCGGGTACTTGACGCAGTGCGCGTACACCCACTGGGCGGTGTTCGACCTCAAGCCGGAGAAGGACGTCTACTGGTGCTCGGCCGACATCGGCTGGGTCACCGGGCACTCCTACATCGTGTACGGGCCGCTCGCCAACGGCGCGACGAGCGTCATCTACGAGGGAACCCCGGACACCCCCCACAAGGGTCGCTGGTGGGAGGTCATCCAGAAGTACAAGGTGTCCATCTTCTACACCGCGCCCACGGCGATCCGCACGTTCATGAAGTGGGGAGACGACATCCCGGCCCAGTACGACCTGTCGTCCCTGCGCGTACTGGGGTCGGTCGGTGAGCCGATCAACCCCGAGGCATACGTCTGGTACCGCAAGCACATCGGCGGTGACCGGACCCCGGTCGTCGACACGTGGTGGCAGACCGAGACCGGCGCCATCATGATCAGCCCGCTGCCGGGCGTGACGGAGGGCAAGCCGGGCGCGGCGATGCGCCCGCTGCCCGGGATCGCCGCGGACGTGGTGGACGACCAGGGGCAGCCGGTGCCGGACGGCGGCGGCGGTTTCATGGTCGTCAAGGAGCCGTGGCCGGGCATGCTCCGGACGATCTGGGGCGACGACGAGCGCTACGTCAAGACGTACTGGTCGCGTTTCGAGGGCCTGTACTTCGCCGGTGACGGCGCCAAGAAGGACGCGGACGGCGACATGTGGCTGCTCGGCCGCGTCGACGACGTCATGCTCGTGTCCGGGCACAACATCTCCACCACGGAGGTGGAGTCGGCCCTGGTGGCGCACCCGAAGGTCGCCGAGTCGGCGGTGGTCGGCGCGACCGACCCGGTCACCGGGCAGGCGATCGTCGCGTTCGTCATCCCGCGCGGGGACGCCGGCGGCGACGTCGAGGGCGAGGAGTTCCTGAAGGAGCTGCGCGACCACGTCGCCAAGGTGCTGGGCCCGATCGCCAAGCCGCGGCAGATCATGATGGTCCCGGAGCTGCCCAAGACCCGCTCCGGCAAGATCATGCGGCGGCTGCTGCGGGACGTCGCGGAGAACCGCAGCATCGGCGACGTGACCACGCTGGCCGACAGCACGGTCATGGACCTGATCTCCGAGAAGCTGCCCGCCGCCAAGTCGGACGACTGACCACGGCCCACGCCCAGGACCACGCCCAGGCCCGACGCCCAGGCCCGACGCCCAGGCCCACGTCCAGGCCGTGGACTGACCCACGAACGACGCGGCCCGTGCCCGGTGGAACGACCGGGCACGGGCCGCCGTCGTGTCACCCGGTATGCCCGCCTAACGTCCTGCCTGGGACGGTTTCCGCCACCATGTGGCCCTCAATGTGCTCGTGTGACCGATGATCGGTAGGTTCTTAGGACCCGCACCGGGCGTGCGGTCACGGATGTCGTGGTCCGCACGAGGGGCGGGTTCCACCGTTTCGCTGCTGATCGGCGGTTTGGCCTATACCGACCCGTCACAATTCGAGAGAGTGACGATCCGGAGAAGGGCGCGCCCGCGCGCACACGGGGCTAAGGAGAGAGCGATATGACGGAGGCTCTACCGGGCGAGCGCATCGAGGACAAGTCCGTCGGTGCCCTGGTCGGGATGGCGTCGAAGAACGTCTCCAACCTGGTCAGGGCCGAGATGGACCTGGCCAAGATGGAACTCAAGGCCGACGCCAAGAAGGCCGCGATCAGCAGCGTGATGTTCACGATCGCGGCGGTCATGGGCGGGATCGTCGTCATCCTGCTGTCCATCTCGCTCGCGTACGGCCTGGTGGGGCTCGGTATCTGGCACTGGGCCGCGTTCCTCATCGTCGCGGGCGTGTACGTGGTCCTCGCGGGGCTCCTGATGTGGATCGCCAGGCACTTCATCAAGAAGATCGAAGGGGCGAAGCGGACCCGCAGGTCCCTGAAGGACGACTTCACGCCCCTGCGGCGCCGCGGCGACTCCGACACCCCCGAACTGACGGCCTGAACCCACGCCATGGCCGGGAACGACACATCACCGATCGAGGTCGACGGACCGTGGACCCACCGGCAGGTCAGCGCCGGCGGGACGCGGTTCCACGTCGCCGAGGCCGGTGAGGGGCCGCTCGTCCTGCTGCTGCACGGTTTCCCCGAGTTCTGGTGGTCGTGGCACAACCAGCTCGTGTCGCTGCCCGCGGCGGGCTACCGCGCGGCGGCCGTGGACCTGCGCGGATACGGCGGCAGCGACAAGCCGCCGCGCGGCTACGACCTGGTCACGCTGGCCGGGGACGCCGCGGGGCTCATCCGCGCCCTTGGGGAGGCCAACGCGGTCGTCGCCGGGCACGACTGGGGCGGGCTGCTGGCCTGGACGATGGGCGTCTACCACCCGAAGGTGGTCCAGCGGCTGGCCGTGGTCAGCGCCCCGCACCCCCTGCGCCTGCGGCAGGCCATAGCCACCGACCCGCGCGGCCAGGGATGGGCGACGCGTCACACGTTCGGTTTCCAGTTGCCGCTGTGGCCTGAACGGCGCCTTGTCCGCGAGGACGCCGCGCTTGTGGGGAAGCTCCTGCACGACTGGTCCGCCCCAGGCTGGCCGGACGAACGCACAGAGCAGCTCGTCAGGAAGGCCGTGCAGATTCCGGGGGCCGCGCACAGCGCACTGGAGTACCACCGCTGGCTCATCCGCTCGCTGGCCCGCCCGGACGGCATCCGCTACGCGCACCGTATGCGCGCCCCCATCCAGGTGCCCACGCTCCAGTTGCACGGCGCGCTCGACACGTGCACCCTCCCGGGAAGCGCTCAGGGCTCCGGCCGCTACGTGGCGGCCCCCTACCGATGGAAGCTCATCGAGGGGACGGGGCACTTCCCACACCAGGAGCGTCCCCGGGCGTTCGACACGCAGCTCCTCGGCTGGCTCGCCGACCCCGAACCCGAGCACTGAGCCCTGAGCACTGGGCCTGAGCACTGGGCCGCCGAAGCTCCCCGCCTCCCTCCCACATCTCCTTGGACGTCGTCCGCGTACCGTGGAGGCATGCGGGATCGGGACGAGTCTGGACGCCCACGTAACGCACGACCACGCGACGCCTACGGACGTCCTCTGCCGCACGGCACGTCCGGTATACCGACGATGCCGGAAGACCTCGACATGCCGCCCAAGGAGGCTCTGGTCGAGGCCCAGCGCCTCCTGGACGCCGACCGTCCGTTTCATGCGCACGAGGTACTGGAAGCGGTCTGGAAAGCCTCGCCTGAACCCGAACGGGAGCTGTGGCGGGGCCTGGCCCAGGTCGCCGTAGGGATAACCCACCTGCGAAGAGGGAACGCACGCGGCGCGGGGGCGCTTCTCAGCCGGGCTGCCGAACGCCTCGTCGCCTATGAAGCCGTCCCTCCGTATGGCATCGACGTCCAGGGCGTCGTCGAACGCACACGGGAGCTCGCCGAACGCCCGGAGAACGGCCCGATAGCCCTACGCCTCACCAAGGCGTAGCGCCCCAGTAAGAGCAGCGCCCCAGCAAAAGCGGGACCGGCTCAGTCAGAGCACCTCTGCGTGGACACCGGCTGGGTGGCGTTCCGCCCTGCGCGCACGTCTGGCGCGACCTCGTCCGCGGTGAGGGCGTAACCGGTGGTCGGGCTGTCCAGCGCCGCGGCGAAGATGACGCCGTAGACGCGACCGTCCGTGGTCAGCAGCGGCCCGCCGGAGTTGCCCGGCTCGACCTTGCCGCGGATGGCGTAGATCTCACGGCTGACCTGGCCGGTGTGGTAGATGTCCGGGCCGCGGGCGGTCTGCCTGGCGCGGATGCGGGCGGCGTCCACGGTGAACGGCTGGTTCTTGGGGAAACCGGCGATGATCGCGTTGTCGCGGACGCGGGCCTCGTCGGCGAACTTCAGCGCGGGCGCCCGCAGCCCCGGCACGTACAGGACGGCGATGTCGCGCTTGGGGTCGTACAGCACGACCCGTCCCCGGCCGGTCTCGCCGTTCACGGTCGCCACGCTGGACGGGCCGCGGGCGCCCGCGACGACGTGCGCGTTGGTCATGATGTGCTCCGGCGCGAACACGAAGCCCGTGCCCTCGATCCGGCGCTGGCACTGCGGCGCCGTGCTGACGACCTTCACGATGCTGGCGCGGGCGGTCTTGACCGCCGCGTTGTTCAGCACCGACTCGTCCGGCGGCGGCACCTGGACCACCGACTCGCCGCCGAGGCCGTTGAAGACCTGCGGGAACTCGCTGCCCTTCACGAACCCCTGGAACGAGGTGAACCACGTCTGCGCCCGCTCGGGCATCACGTCGTCGATCGCGCCGATGACCGTGGAGCCCTTGACCTGCGTCCGGACGGGCTTGAACTCGGAGTTGGCGACCAGCGTCCCGAAGAACCACGCGACGATGAGCAGCGACAGCGCGCTGACGAAGGTGCCGCCGACCGCGTCGGCCGTGCGCGCGTTCAGCCCCGTCACCCGGTTGCGGAGCACGGCGCCGAGGGAGGACGCGGCCAGTTGCCCGAAGGTGGCGGACAGGAAGGCGATCACGATGGCGAGGAGGGCCTGCTGCGCGGCGCCGTCCACCGCGGCCTCCGCGATCGGCGGTGCGATCAGCACCCCGGCGACGCCGCCGCCGACGAAGCCGGCGAAGCTCAGCAGGCTCACGATGAAGCCCTGCCGGTACCCCGAGACTCCGAACAGCACGACGAGCACCAGAAGGATCAGGTCAAGAACGTGGTCGTGCAGCACCGCTCAACCGTATAGTGCCGCACACCCGGATAACGTCCCCTCGATGTACCAGATTGGGGTGCGCCGGGTAGCCGTGCAGGGTGAGGCCGGGCCCGCCCCGCCACGCTTGCGCCAGCGCCCCGGCCGAACGTGTCCGCCTGACCTGCGTGGGAGCCGCTCAGCCCCGGGACGCGAGGCTCAGGACCTCCGGCGGCAGGTCCTCGACGCGTTCGGTGTCCCACGGTCGGTTCCAGCCGCCGGCGTCCAGGACCTGCGTGAGCAACGCCGCGGTGAAACCCCACACGAGCATGCCCCGGACGGCGAACGCCGGGCCGAGCCTGATCCCGGACGGGTGCCGCACCATCATCCGGTTCGCCGGGTCGACGAGCTCGCCGAGCGGGACGCGGGCGACCGCCGCGACCTCCCCGGGGTGGCCGGGCGCGACCTCCGACGGCTCCCGCCACCAGCCGGCGACGGGCGTGATCCGGTACTCGCTCCGCGACAGGTACAGCTCGGGCAGGGAGCAGAGGACGTCCACGCCGGACGGTTCGACGCCCGCCTCCTCCCACGCCTCGCGCAGCGCCGCCGAGACGGGCCCGTCGTCCTCGGGGTCGATGCGGCCGCCGGGGAACGCCGGCTGCCCGGCGTGGTTGCTCAGCGTGGCCGCGCGCTCGGTGAGCAGGACGTCGGGGCCGTCCGGTCCCTCGCCGAACAGGATCAGGACGGCCGCGGAGCGGGCGGCGGACGCGGCCCGGAACATCGGCGGCACCTGCATCCGCGGACCCTCGGCGCGGAACCTGGCGAGCCACGGGGGGCAGCTAAGGGCGTTCTCGGTCACGTCCGTCCCAACCTCGGAATCCCCGCGTTCCTTCCCGCCAGGTCACGCCGCACGCCCGCCCTCATGAGATCCGCCCTCATGAGAAGGGTCCGGGCTTGACGAGCTTGCGCGCGGTCTCCTCGTCGGTCGGTCCTTCACCGAACGACGGGCACTGCTGTGCGAGGGGGCACGCGCCACAGGCGGGGCGGCGCGCATGGCAGATGCGGCGGCCGTGCCAGATCAGCCTGTGGGAGAGCATCGTCCAGTCCTTGCGCGGGAACAGGGAGCCGATTTCCTGTTCGACCTTGACCGGGTCGTCCTCGGCCGTCCAGCCGAATCGCCGCGCGAGGCGTCCGAAGTGGGTGTCGACGGTGATGCCTGGGACGTCGAACGCGTTGCCCAGGACGACGTTGGCCGTCTTGCGTCCGACACCGGGCAGGGTGACGAGGTCGTCGAGCCGCCCCGGGACCTCGCCGCCGAACCGGTCGCGGAGCGCGGCGGACAGCCCCATGACCGACTTGGTCTTGGCGCGGAAGAACCCGGTGGGCTTCAGGATGGCCTCGACGTCCTCGGGGTCGGCGGCGGCGAGGTCCTCCGGGGTGGGGTACTTGGCGAACAGCGCCGGCGTGGTCAGGTTGACCCGCGCGTCGGTGGTCTGCGCCGACAGGACGGTCGCGATGAGGAGCTGGAAGGGGGTGCCGAAGTCGAGTTCGCAGTGCGCGTCGGGGTAGGTCTCGGCCAGGGTCCGGTTCATCCGCCGGGCCCGCCGCACGAGCGCGAGCCGCGTCTCGGGCCGGCGCGCCGCACCGCCCCCGGCCGCGCGCCCGCCCCCCGATGTACGCCCGGCCTTCGGAGCCGCGTTGGTCGCCATGCCGCCAGGGTAGAGGCTCCCTTAAAAAGACGAGCATGTTCTTTTGTGTTAGGGTCTCCCGCATGATCTTCGACTCCTCCCGGTGGACGGCGACCCTCACCGGCCGGCGCGTGCTGATCACCGGCGGCGCCCGCGGCATCGGCGCGGCCCTGGCGAAAAGGCTCCACGAGCGCGGTGCACGGGTTTCGCTCACCGGCCTGGAGCCCGACGGGCTCGCCTCCGTCGCCGCCGAGTGCGGCGATGCCCCGTGGTGGACGTGTGACGTCACCGACCGCGGAAGGGTCGAGGAGGTCGTGAACGGCGCCGTGCAGGAGTTGGGCGGCCTGGACGTGGTCGTGGCCAACGCCGGGGTGGCCGCGCAGATGCCGATCGTGGGCGGCGACCCCTACATCATGGATCAGAGCATCCGCGTCAACGTGATGGGCGTCTACAACACCCTCCGCGCGGCCGGACCCCACATCAGCCATGAGCGCGGCTACGCGCTGGCGGTGGCGTCCCTGGCGGCGGCCGTCAACGCGCCTCTTCTCGGCGCCTACAGCGCGTCCAAGGCCGCCGTGGAGGCGATGGGCAACACGCTGAGGGCCGAACTGCGCCCGTACGGCGCGAAGGCCGGCGTGGCGTACTTCGCCGAACTCGACACCGACATGACGAGCCGGGGATTCGGCACCGAGGCCGCCTCGACCCTCATGAACGCGGGAGCCGGCGGCAGCCTGATCTCGAGGGTCGCCCCGCTGCAAGTGGGGATCGACGCGCTGGAGCGCGGCATCGCCCGGCGCTCCAAGCGCGTCGTCGCGCCCTCGTGGGTCGGCGCCGTCCTGCCCGTCAGGATGCTCGCGCAGCCCGTCGTGGACCGCGTCGTCCAGCGCGGCCTCAGCGAGATCCTCGAAATCGCGCGGAAGGAACAGGTGGAGCTGACCACGCCGCAACCGGAGTCGCACCGGTGACGGCGCCCCGCGCCACTCCCGGCGGGCTCCGCGAAGTGGGCGTGGTGAACTGGCTGGCCTGCCGGATCGCGGGCCGGGCCGCCGGGACGGGACCGCCCAACCTCTTCATGACCCTGGCGCGCCGCCGGGGCCTATTCCGCGGCTGGCTGTTCTTCGCCGGACGGCTGATGCCCGGCGGCACCCTGCCGCGCCGGGAGACCGAACTGGTCATCCTCCGCGTCGCCCACCTGCGCGACTGCGGCTACGAGTTCGACCACCACGTCCGCCTCGGCCGCCGCGCCGGCGTCCGCGAGCAGGACGTCGAGCGCCTCAAGGAGGGGCCGGACGCGGACGGCTGGAGCCCGCGCGAACGGGCGATCCTCACCGCGACCGACCAGCTCCACCACCTGCGGGACATCGACGACGACGCCTGGACGCGGCTCCGCACCCACCTCACCGAGGCGGAGTGCGTGGAGCTGACGATGCTCGCCGGCCACTACGAGATGCTCGCCACCGTGATCACCACCCTGCGCGTCCAGCCCGACCGCCCCGCCCGCGCGGGCTCCGAGGGCCACTGACCTCCGGGCGTGCTCAGGCGTCCAGGGCGCCCGAGCGCAGGAGGAGGCGCACGTGTTCGACGACCGGGGGGCCGACCGCCCGCAGCGCCTCCATGTCGCCCGCCGCGACCGCGGGCGTCACCATCGCGCCCACCGCCGACACGACGATCTGGCAGGCGAACTGGGCGGCCTCACCGCTGAGCCCCATCAGGCCCGCGAGGGCCCCGGCGAGGTCGTGCTGGATCTCCGAACGCCGCTGGATGGCCTCCGGCCCGGCCGCGTACACCTCCACCAGGAAGAGCCGCGCGTAGCCCGGTTCGGACGCGAGCGCCTCCAGGTAGGCGGTGAAGGCCCGCTCGAACCGCGTCACCGGGTCGCCCCCGCCCTCCGCGGCGCCCTCCAGCTGGCGGCGCAGCAGCGCGCTCGCCTGGTCGAACGCCGCCATGAAGCAGTCGAGCTTGGACGAGAACAGGCCGTAGAAGCTCTGCCGGGACACCCTGGCCCGCCGCAGGACGTCCTCGACGGACGTCCCCACGTAGCCCTTCTCCGTCATCGCCGCCGCCATGGCCACGCAGAGGCGGTCGCGGTGCACCCGCTCGACCTCCCCGCGCGACAGCGCGTGACGCCCCCGGGGGAGCCTGCGCGGCGACGACTGGACCATCCGATCAGGTTAAGGCACCGCCACCACACCTCCGGGCGTTGTCCGGTTAGGGGGGATGAGACCGGTGTGATGCCATTCACCGAATGGTCCGTACACTGGGCGAACGGGACCGCGGCGGCCCGGGGAGACCGGACGAGCCCGGTCCCGCGTTTCGGCGCGCCGTGACCCTGCCTTCACGTACGCGGTGGGACGTACGTCACACTAAGCATGTAGGTGTTCGAGGAGGAGAAGCGTGACCGATCGCGACGTGGACGTTCTGAGCAGAGCCCCGCTCTTCGAGGCCCTCGACGAGCAGGGCGCCAAGGCGCTGCGCGCCAACGTGACCGAGGTGCGTCTCGCCCGTGGTCAGACGCTGTTCAACGAGGGCGAGACCGGAGACCGGCTCTACGTCGTTCTCGAAGGCAAGATCAAGCTGACCCGCACGGCGCCGGACGGCCGGGAGAACCTGCTGAGCGTCCTCGGCCCCAGCGAGATGTTCGGCGAGCTGTCCCTGTTCGACCCGCGCCCCCGCACCGCCAGCGCCATAGCGGTCACGGAGGTGCGCCTGGCGGGCCTGGGCCACGACGACCTGCGGCCCTGGCTGACCGGGCACCCCGAGGTGGCCGTCCAGCTGCTCCGCGCGCTCGCGCAGCGGCTGCGGAAGACCAACGACGTCATGGCCGACCTCGTGTTCACCGACGTTCCCGGGCGCGTCGCCAAGGCGCTGCTCGACCTCGCGGAGCGGTTCGGCCAGCCGTCCGAGGCCGGCCTGCACGTGCACCACGACCTCACGCAGGAGGAACTGGCGCAGCTCGTCGGCGCGTCCCGCGAGACGGTCAACAAGGCGCTCGCCGACTTCGCGCAGCGGAACTGGCTCCGCATCGAGGCCCGCGCCGTCGTGATCCTCGACATCGAACGCCTCCGCAAGCGCTCGAAGTGACCCGGCCCGCTCTCTCAGCCGCTCAGCGGCTGTTGAGGTAGTCGAGCTGGGCCTGGACGGATTGCTCGGCCGCGGGCCAGAGCGACCTGTCGACGTCGGCGTAGACGCGTTCGACGACCTCGCGGGCGGTGGTCGCGCCCGCGGCGACGGCGGACTCCACCTGGGCGAGGCGCTCGCGGCGGTGGTCGATGTAGTAGTCGAGGACGGCGATCGGGTCGTCCAGCTTCGGGCCGTGGCCGGGGAGGACCGTCGTGGCCTCGACGTCCGTGGCGAACCTGCGGAGCCGGTCGAGCGAGCCGAGGTAGTCGCCGAGGCTGCCCTCCAGCACGGTCGTCCCGTACCCGAGGATGGTGTCGCCGGTGAGAACGGCACCGTCCGCCGGAAGCCAGAACGTGAGCGAGTCGTCGCTGTGGCCGGGCGTCTCCATGATCCGCAGCTCCAGGCCGCCCGTGGTGACGACGTCCCCCTCGGCGAGGCCCTCGTCGCCGAGCCGGTGCCTGGGGTCGAGCGCGCGGACCTTGATCTGGCCGCCCGCCAGCTTCGCCAGCCTGCCGGCCCCCGCGGAGTGGTCGGGGTGGCCGTGGGTGAGCAGGATGAGGCCGATGCGGCGGTTCTGGGCCTCCACGGTGTCCAGGACGCGCCTGAGGTGCTTGCCGTCCTTGGGCCCCGGGTCGACGATGACGGCCTCTTCGGAGCCGGGCTCCGCGATGAGCCACGTGTTGGTGCCGTCCAGCGTCATGGCGGAGGGGTTCTCCGCGAGCACACAGGTCGCCCGCTCGGTACCCATCCCGTCAATCTCGGTCATATCCCCCATCCTGCCGGACACCCGATCCGGGTGCCGGACCGGGTTCCAGCCGAGACGTTCCAGGTGACGCAGCGCCGACGTGCCCGCCAGCCGCCACATCAGCGCCCTGCCGCCGCGCACGCTCCGCTCACCCGCCCGGGTAGTGGCGCGTCATCGACTCCGGCAGGACGAGGTACGCCTCACCGTCGATGATCTCCGCGGCGGGCTCGTGGACGACGATCTCGCGGCGCGCGGCCAGCACGTCCGCGACGGTGTCGTACTCGGCCAGCTCGGCCAGCGTCGCGATCGTCGGCGGGAGCATCATCCACTCGCCGGTGCTCGCGCGCTCGGCGGCCTCCGCCGGACGCACCCACGCCACCCGGTCCGCCTCGGTGCTGACGTCCCGGGCCCGCTGCCCCTCCGGCATCGCCGCGACGAAGAAGCGGGTGTCGTAGCGCTTCGGCTCGATCTTCGGGGTGATCCAGTGCGCCCACGGCCGGAGCAGGTCCGCGCGCAGGACGAGGCCGCGCCGGTCGAGGAACTCGCCGAACGACAGGGACCGGTCCAGCAGCGCCTGCCGGTCGGCCTCCCACTCGTCGCCGCGCGTGTCGCCCACGACCGTCTCCCCGGTCGGACCCGCCAGCAGGACGAGCGTCTCCTCGAACGTCTCCCGGACGGCCGCGCACACCAGCTCGCGGGCGAGGGTCTCGTCGGCCTTGAACACCGCCCCCCACTCGGCGGGCGGCCGCCCGGACCAGGCCGGCGCCGCGTCCCCGTCGCGCGGGTCGACCGCGCCGCCGGGGAACACGTAGGCGCCGGGCGCGAACGCCATGGACCGGACGCGGCGCAGCAGGAACGCCTGCAGCCCGTGCCTGTCGTGATCGCGGAGCACGGCGACCGTGGCCGCGTGCCGCGCGGGGGCGGGCTCGGCCCGGCCCGCGAGGATGTCCTCGACCCGCTCCCGGAACTCCGCCGGCAGTCTGAGCCCGTTCACCATCGTCCTCCAGCCCCCGCGCACCGCCGTCCAAGGGACGAGCAACGCCCGGCCCAGATCCCATGGCGGCCCATTCGGACATACCGAACGTCATTCCGTCAAGGCCCGGCCACCCGGCGCGGCCGCCAGGTCAGGAGATCTCGGCGATGAGTTCGACCTCGACGGGGACGTCGCGCGGGAGGACGGCGACGCCGACGGCGCTGCGGGCGTGCCTGCCCGCGTCCCCGAAGACCTCCACGAGCACGTCGCTCGCCCCGTTCATGACCTGGGGCTGGCCGTCGAAATCCGGGGCACTGGCGACGAAGCCGACGACCTTGACGATCCGCACGACACGCGACAGTTCGCCGACCTCGGCCTTGAGCGCCGCGACCGCGTTCAGCGCGCAGATCCGCGCCTGCCGGGCGGCCTCCTCGGCGCTGACCTCGGCCCCCACCTTCCCGGTGACGCCCAGCTCACCCTTGACCAGCGGGATCTGCCCGGCGGTGTAGACGAGCGAGCCCGTCCGCGCGGTGGAAACGTACGACGCCACCGGCGCGATCGCCTCCGGCAGCTCGATCCCCAGCTCGCGCATCCGTTCTTCGGGTGTGCTCATGGCCATTCCTCCTCGTCGAGGGACTGCTCATCGGGTAGAAGTGCGCGGTCGAGGACCGCGCACCTCTAGGACTGGACCTCGCGCTTGAAGTAGGCCACAAGGTTCTCCGGGTTGGGCCCCGGCAGGACGGTGACGAGCTCCCACCCGTCCTGGCCCCAGTTGTCGAGGATCTGCTTGGTCGCGTGCACCAGCAGCGGAACGGTCGCGTACTCCCACTTCTTCATGGCCTCACCCTAGCGATCACCCCACCCGAACCCTGTTCGAACCCACCGGCCACCCAGGCACGCATGCGATCGGCGGCCCGGGGTGCCGGTGCCCGGCCGGGTGGTGGCAGGGTCAGCCGCTCGACGTCGCACCGCCGGGGTGGGGGCCGCCGTCGGTGATGCCGCGCGGGCGCTCGTCCGGCGGGCCGGAGACCTCCTGGGTCGCGGGCTCCTCGCGCTTCGGCTCATCCAGGCCGATGACCGGCGGAACGTCGTCCGGGGCCTCCAGCGTCGACGTCTCCGCCGCCTTGGCCAGCTCCTCCTCGGCCTTCGCGAGCCGTTCACCGAGCGCGAGCTTCTCCTCCTCCTCGCCCTCGGTCTCACCGCCCCGGCCGGCGCCGCCGGCGGCGCGGTCGAAGAACCGCAGGATCTCGACCGGCAGCGGCATGATCAGCGTGCTGTTCTTCTCGGCGGACACCTCCACGACCGTCTGCAGCAGCCGCAGCTGGAGCGCGGCCGGGTCCGCCGACATGATCTCGCCGGCGGCGGCGAGGCGCTTGGACGCCTGGAACTCGCCGTCCGCGGTGATGATCCGGGCGCGCCGCTCACGCTCCGCCTCGGCCTGCCGGGCCATGGACCGCTTCATGCCCTCGGGCAGCGAGACGTCCTTGATCTCGACCCGCTCGATCAGCACCCCCCACGGGCCCTGGCTGATCTCGTCGATGATGTCCCGGAGATACGCGTTGATCTTCGCGCGCTCACCGAGCAGCTCCTGCATGTCGGACTGGCCGATGACCGAGCGCAGCGACGTCTGCGACACCTGCGAGACCGCGTAGCCGTAGTGCTGCACGTTGACGATCGCCTTCACCGGGTCGATCACCCGGAAGTACACGACGGCGTCGACGCGGACGCTCACGTTGTCCTGGGTGATGCCGTCCTGCGCCGGGACGTCCAGGGTGATCGTCTGCCGGCTGACCTTCTGCATCCGTTCGACGATCGGCACGATCGCCGTCAGCCCCGGAGCCCGCACGGCGCCGGGACGCAGCTCCCCGCCTCGCTGCACCTTGCCGAGCCGGAACACGATGCCGTGCTCGAACTGCTGCACCACACGTATCGACGACAAGAGGAACAGACCTGCGACGCCGAGGACGACGAGCAGGATGACCAGTACTAGTTCCATCACGGGCACCTTTCTCACGCGGACGGTTACGACGTGCCCGGGAGCCCGCCTGCAACTCGGCTGAGGCGCTGGAACCCCGTGAAGATCCAGGCGACCGGCCACGGTCGGTCCACGTTTCCCAGCTAACCGCGCGGGCAGGCCGAATGACAACGTCCGCCGAACGATCTCCACGGGAGGACGACATCGTGTCAGGGATCACTTGCATGAGGACGTCCGCACTCGGAAGTGTTTGACGAGTGAACGATATGGTCGATCGGGTGAGCGCGAGAGACACCGACTGGGACGGCGTACGCCTTCATGTGGTCACCGGCAAGGGCGGTACGGGCAAGACGACCGTCGCCGCGGCGCTCGCCCTCGCGCTGGCCGCGGGCGGCCGCAGGGTCCTGCTCGTGGAGGTCGAGGGCCGCCAGGGCATCGCCCAGCTCTTCGACTGCCCGCCGCTGCCCTACGAGGAGCGGCGCGTCGCCGTGGCCCCCGACGGCGGGGACGTGTACGCGCTCGCCATCGACACCGAAGAGGCGCTCATCGAGTACCTCGAGATGTTCTACAGCCTGAAGCGCGCCGGGAAGGCGATGACCAGGCTCGGCGTCATCGACTTCGTCACCACCATCGCGCCCGGCCTGCGCGACGTGATCCTCACCGGCAAGACCAGCGAGTCGGTGCGGCGCAAGAAGAAGGACGGCTCGTACGTCTACGACGCCGTCGTCATGGACGCCCCGCCCACCGGCCGCATCACGAAGTTCCTGAACGTCAACCACGAGGTGTCGGGCCTCGCGAAGGTCGGGCCGATCCGCAACCACGCCGACACCGTCATGAAGGTCGTGCGCAGCCCCGAGACCGCCGTGCACTTCGTCACGCTCCTCGAGGAGATGCCCGTCCAGGAGACGATGGACGGGATCCATGACCTCACCGAGGCGGAACTGCCCATCGGCGGCGTCTTCGTCAACATGGAGCATCCGCCCGTGCTCGCCGAGGACGACCTCGCCGCCGCCGCGGCGGGCACCCTCGACACCGACGAGATCGTCCGCGGGGTGAAGTCCGCCGGTCTCGAACACGACGCCGAGTCGATCGCCGCGACCCTCGCCGCCGAGGCCACCGACCACGCGCTCCGCACGGCGCTGCAGCGCCGCGAGAAGGAGCGCCTGGAGTCGATCGACCGGCCCCGCTACACGCTGCCGTTGCTGCCGGACGACATGGACCTCGCCGGCCTCTACGACCTGGCCGCCGCCCTGCGCGAGCAGGGAGCCGCATGACCCCCGCCCCGCCGAGCCCGGGCCGCACGACCATCGAGGGGATCCGATGACGACCGGCAAGACCCCGCCCGCGCTGGACGTCGACGCGCTGCTCGACGACCCGCGCACCAAGATCATCGTCTGCTGCGGCTCAGGCGGCGTCGGCAAGACGACCACCGCCGCGGCCCTCGGCGTCCGCGCCGCCGAACGCGGCCGCGACGCCGTCGTCCTCACCGTGGACCCCGCCCGCCGCCTCGCCCAGTCGATGGGCCTGTCGGAACTCGACAACAACCCGCGCGAGATCGAGATCGAGGGCGACGGCGAGCTGCACGCCATGATGCTCGACATGAAGCGCACCTTCGACGAGATCGTCGAGGCGCACGCCGACCCCGACCGGGCCAAGCAGATCCTCGCCAACCCCTTCTACCAGTCGCTGTCGTCCAGCCTGTCCGGGACGCAGGAGTACATGGCGATGGAGAAGCTCGGCCAGCTGCACCGGTCCGGCGCCTGGGACCTGATCATCGTCGACACCCCGCCGTCCCGGAACGCCCTGGACTTCCTGGACGCCCCCGAGCGCATGGGCCGCTTCCTCGACGGCCGCTTCATGAAGATCCTCGCCGCCCCCGCCAAGACCGGCGGCCGCTTCGGCGTCAAGGTCATCAGCGCCGGGTTCGGCATGTTCACCGGCGTCATCAACAAGGTCCTCGGCGTGCAGCTCCTGCGGGACGTGCAGACCTTCATCGCCGCGTTCGACACGATGTTCGGCGGGTTCCGCGAGCGCGCCGAGAAGACGTTCAAGCTGCTCCAGACGCCCGGCACCGCGTTCCTCGTCGTCGCCGCCCCGGAGCCCGACGCACTGCGCGAGGCGTCCTACTTCGTCGAACGCCTCGCCGAGGAGCGGATGCCGCTGGCCGGGCTCGTGGTCAACCGCGTCCACGAGGCGGACGGCGGCGTCCTGTCCGCCGCGCGCAGCCAGGCCGCCGCCGAGACGCTGGAGGAACGCGGCGAGCACGCGCTGACCGCCGCGCTGCTCCGCCTGCACACCGACCGCATGCAGGTGGCCGCCCGCGAGGACCGCCTCCGCGACCACTTCGCGTCGGCCCACCCGAACGTTCCGGTGACCGCCGTCCCCGCCCAGGCCGAGGACGTCCACGACCTCGACGGCCTGCGCCGGGTGGGCGAGGACCTCGCCGCGCCGACCGCGCCGCCCGCGGCCGCCTAACTCGCGGCCCCCGCTGGTCGCCGGGCGTCACCGGCTGTGATGGGGTGGGTTGCGGGTCGGCTTCGCGAGGGAGGTCGATGGTGCCGACGCCGCCACGAGCCCCCGCGGTGCGGGACGGGGACGCCACGGCTGGGACGCCGCGCATCGACGAGATCGACATCCTGCGCGGGTTCGCCCTGTTCGGCATCACCCTCGCGAACACGATCGACATCACCGGGATGCCGACGGGCGGCTCCGGCGCGGCGTACTGGGCCCACGAGACCCTGCTGAACCAGCGCTTCTTCCCGATCTTCGCGTTCCTGTTCGGGCTGAGCTTCGGCCTGTTCCTGGAGGCCGCCACCAGGACGGCCCGCGACCCGAGGGCGATCATGGCGGCGAGGCTGGGTTTCCTGATCCTCTTCGGCGCGGCGCACCGCCTGCTGCAGCCCCGCGAGATCCTGCTCACGTACGCGGTCGTCGGCATCATCGTGCTGCTGCCCGCGTCGTACCTGCCCCGGCGCTGGCTCCTGGCCCTGGGCGGCATCACCACGGCGGCGGCGCTGGCGCTCAGCGGGGGCATCGCGTTCATCCCTGGCCTGTTCCTGCTCGGGTACGCCGTGCAGCGATACGGCCCTGAGCGGCTGCTGGGCCTCCCGACGCCCCGGCTCGCCGCCGCCTTCACCGCCGGCGCCGCACTCGCCCTCGTCCTGAACGCCCTGCAGATCGGGACGGACGCCGGAGCCTGGCTGGGCGCCCTGGCCGGCCTGGTGACCGCCACGGCCTACCTGGCGGGGCTCCTCCTGCTGCTGCGCACCCCCGCCGAACGCGCGCTGCGCCTGCTGGCACCGGTCGGCAGGATGGCGCTGACCTGCTACATCGGGGCCACGGTGCTGGTCGTCGCAGCCGACCAGATGCTGCACCTGGGCAGGGCACCCGACTACGCGGCGGCCATGTCCCTGGGCCTGTGCGTGTTCGCCGTCGAGCTCGCGTTCAGCGCCCTGTGGCTGCGGTATGCCCGCTACGGCCCGCTGGAATGGGTGTGGCGCTGCCTCACCTGGTGGAGGCTCGTCCCGATCCGGCGGGACGGGCCCGCCGCCGGCGGCCGGAGGAGCCGAGCACGGCCGTAGGCCCGCACCGGGATGTCCGGTGCGGGCCTACCTGCCACGCTTCTTATTCGGACCCTGCCGGTCCTTGAACCTCTGCCGGGTGAGCCGCTTCGGCGGGCGGGTCAGCTGGCGACGAGTTCCTCCTCGTCGGCGTCCACCGACCGCTCGTACTCCTCCTTCGCGGTCTCCAGCAGCGCGCGCCACGATCGCACATCCGGCCGACGCCGCAGCAGAGCACGACGCTCCCGCTCGGTCATCCCGCCCCAGACACCGAATTCGATCCGGTTGTCGAGGGCGTCGGCGAGACACTCCGTCCGCACTGGGCAGCCGCGGCAGATGAGCTTGGCTCGGTTCTGCGCCGCTCCCTGCACGAACAGGGCATCCGGATCCGCGTTACGGCAGGCGGCGCGGGCGGTCCAATCCGTGATCCACATCTTGGCCCCACTCCCCTAGGGTCTGTGTCGATTTGCGCTCCTTGGCCGGACGGGCGCGGACGTCAGGCCGCCAAACGAAAGCCGTGGGGAAGAACTTACGGAAGCGAGGGACGTTTCAACAGTCCCCGGAGGGCCCATTCTGGATATAGCCCACCGGGGCCATAGCGCCGGAACGGACTAGTTACCTGTCGTTGACACGCCAGACACGGCGCAGGCTGCCATCCAGTGGGCATAACGGACGAACGCCCCGGTCAGCGGCGCCAGAACACGGTGGCGCCGGGGGACCTGTCCCGAATGCACTGCTCGTCCGGCGTACCCTAGACCACGTGCGCGTTGCTAATTCGGACCGGGTCAAGGCCGCTTCCACACTGTTCAGACTGCTGGGGGCGGGAGTCGTCGCAGGCGTCCTCGTCGCGTTCATCGCGCTGCCCGCGGTCGGGAGCGCCGGTATCACCGCGCGCGACGCCGCGAACAACTTCGAGGACATGGACGGCCAGCTGGAGACCACACCGCCGTCCGAGAAGACCGTGGTGTACGACTCGGACGGCAAGCCGGTCGCCACGTTCTTCGACAAGTACCGCGAGTCCGTCCGGCTCGACCAGGTCGCCCCCATCATGAAGAAGGCGATCGTCGGCATCGAGGACTCGCGCTTCTACGAGCACGGCGCCCTCGACCTCAAGGGCACGCTCCGCGCACTGGCGTCCAACGTCGAGTCCGAGACGACGCAGGGCGGCTCCACCCTGACCCAGCAGTACGTGAAGAACCTCCTCGTCGACGCCGCCCGGACGAAGGAGGAGTACCGCGAGGCCACCGCGCCCACCGTCGGGCGCAAGGTCCGCGAACTCCGCTACGCCCTCGACATCGAGCAGCGGCTGTCGAAGGACGAGATCCTTGAGGGCTACCTGAACATCGCCTACTTCGGCGCGGGCGCATACGGGGTGCAGGCCGCGGCCAAGCGCTACTTCAGCATCCCCGCGTCCGAACTGGACCTCGGGCAGGCCGCGCTGCTCGCCGGCATCACCCAGAACCCCACCGCCTACGACCCGATCCGCAACCCGCGGGACGCGCGGAAGCGGCGCGACATCGTCCTCTACCGGATGGCCCAGCTCGGCGAGATATCCAAGGCCAAGGCCGACGAGGAGGCCGCCAAGCCGATCGAGCTGAACCGCACCGACCCCGTCGGCGGCTGCCAGGTCAGCAAGGTGCCGTACTTCTGCGAGTACGTGAAGTACGACGTGCTCGACATCCTCTCGGACGGCAAGTACTGGCAGATGGACCCCGACGAGCAGCAGAACATCGTCAACGAGCTCAACCGCGGCGGCTACACGATCCGCACCACGCTCGACTCGAAGGCGCAGCGCGGCGTCGACAAGACCCTGCGCTCCACCGTGAATCCCAAGGGCCACCGCGTCGCCGCCGAGGCGATGGTCGAACCCGGTACCGGCCACGTCAAGGCGATCGGGCTGAGCAAGCCGTTCGGCCCCGGCAAGGGCAAGACGACCATCAACATCCCGGCGAACAAGTTCCACGGCGGCGGCACCGGCGTGTCGGCGGGCTCGACGTTCAAGGTCTTCACGCTCGCCGCCGCCATCGACCAGGGCATCCCGGTCAGCACGACGATCAACTCACCGGAGACGACGACGATCAGCGGCTTCCAGCCGTGCCGCTACACGGGGATGCTCGACGGCAAGATGGTCAAGAACAAGATGGTCGGCGGAGGCGCCCCCTGGACGGTCTCCAACGCCGGTGACAGCGAGGAGGGCAACTTCAACCTCAAGACCGGCACCTGGCACTCGGTCAACACCTTCTACGCCGCCCTGGAAAAGCGCATCGGCGTCTGCAACTCCGTGAAGATGGCTGAGAAGTTCGGCATGAAGCAGGGCAACGGCAACCCGCTGCTGCCGTACCCCACCCAGGTGCTCGGCGTAAACGACGTCGACATGGTCAGCCTCGCCGCCGCCTACGCGGGCTTCGCCGCCCGCGGCAAGTACTGCCCGCCCGTCTCGGTGACGGAGGTCATCGACAACCAGGGCAAGCGGCTGGAACTGCCCAAGCACGAGTGCAAGCAGGTCCTGGACGAGGACGTCGCCGACAAGGTCAACTCGATCCTGCAGGGCGTCATCACCCAGGGCACCGCCCGGGGCCGCGGCATCGGCCGCCCGGCCGCCGGCAAGACCGGCACCTGCGAGGAGTTCACCTGCGCCGTGTTCGCCGGCTTCACCCCGAACCTCGCCGCCGCCACCGCCTACTGGGACTTCCGGGGCCCCTGGCAGTACAAGGTGTACGGCGTGTACGGCGCGGACATCCCCGGCGGCATCTGGCAGGCGTCCATGCAGCGGGCACTCGCCGGCGAACCCGCCCCCGGCTTCCGGACCCCGTCCCGCGACTTCGGCGACACCACCGAGGTCCCCGACGTGGAGGGCAGGACCGTCGCCGCCGCCACCGCCCGGCTCAAGGCCGCGGACCTGCAGGCCAGGGCCGCGTCCGGCTCCGTCGACTCCGACAAGCCCAAGGGGACGGTCGTGTCCACCTCACCCGGAGCCGGCAGCGAGGTCCCGCCCGGCACCACCGTCATCCTCTACCTGAGCAGCGGCCGCGGAGGCGACGACGAGGACGGCGACTGAGCTTTACTCCGCCAGCTGCCGCCGGACCTCGGCCGCGACCCGCCCGCCCTCGGCGCGCCCCGCGACCTTCGGGTTCACGGCCTTCATGACCTGCCCCATCGCCCGCGGCCCCGCCGCACCGGTCGCGGCGATCGCGTCGGCCACCAGCGCGGTCAACTCCTCGTCGGTGAGCGGCGCGGGAAGGTACTGCTCCAGCACCTCGCCCTCGTCCCGCTCCGCCCGCGCCTGCTCCTCGCGTCCCGCGTCCCCGAACGCGGCCGCGGCCTCCCGGCGCTTCTTCGCCTCCCGCGTGAGCACCTTCACGACGTCGTCGTCGGACAGCTGACGCGACCGCTTCCCGGCGACCTCCTCGTTCTTCACCGCCGTCAGCGCCATCCGCAACGTGCGCGTGCGCAGCTCGTCCCGCGACTTCATCGCGGCCGAGAGATCGGTCTCCAGCTTCTCCTTCAGGGTCATGGTCACATCATGCCCGTCCGCACCGGAAGCCTCATCGGGATTACCGCGGGGTGCCCATGTCTGGAAACATGGAGCCCTGGGAAGGGAGAGCCGTGCGAAAAAGCTACACCGTGCCCCTGGGGCTGCTGGGCGCGGGCGCCGCGACCTTCGGGTACGCCTCGGTGATCGAGCGGAACTGGTTCCGCCTGCGCCGCTTCGACGTCCCGGTCCTGCCCCCCGGACGCCCCGCGGTGAAGATCCTGCACCTCTCCGACGCGCACCTCACCCCCGGCCGCGCCCGCCTCATCCACTGGGTCCGCTCCCTGGACGCGCTGGAGCCCGACCTCGTCGTCAACACCGGCGACTCCATCTCCCACCGCGACGCCATCGGCCCCTTCCTGGACGCCCTCGGCCCCCTCCTCGACCGTCCGGGCGTCTTCGTCTACGGCTCCAACGACCTGTTCACACCCGTCCTGAAGAACCCCCTGCGCTACATCTGGCGGACGAGCAAGTCCGACTACAACCGCAGTGGCCGCGAACCCGACCTCCCCTACCGCGAGCTCGGCTCCGCCCTCCAGGCCGCCGGCTGGCTCGACCTCAACAACCGCATCGGCCGCCTCAAGGTCGGCGAACTGGACGTCGAGTTCGGCGGCATCGACGACTCCCACATCGACCGCGACCAGTACGACAGGATCGCGGGCCCCGTAGACCCTCAGGCCGACGTCCACCTGGGCGTCATGCACTCCCCGGAACCCCGCAACCTCGACCGCTTCACCGCCGACGGCTACGACCTCCTCCTGGCGGGCCACACCCACGGCGGCCAGGTCTGCGTCCCCTTCTACGGCGCCCTGGCCACCAACTGCGGCATCGACCCTCCCCGCGTGAAGGGCCTGCACAGGCACCAGGACTCCTGGCTCCACGTCTCCGCCGGCCTGGGCACGTCCCCCAAGGCCCCCGTGCGCTTCTGCTGCCCCCCGGAGGCCTCCCTCCTCACCCTCGTCCCCCGCAAGTGAACCCGCGCATCGCGACCCTCTACGACATAGCCGTCCAGAACCCCGTGCTCTCCCGCCTGGGAGCCCGCACCCTCTGGTCCTACGACATCGATCGCCTCAGGGACTCAATAGCGGCCCAAGACCGGACCGCCCTGACCCTGGACATCCCCTGCGGCGGCGGCATAGCAGCGACCGGCAACCCCCGCCACATAGCCGCCGACCTCTCCCGGACAATGCTCAACCGAGCCCGCCGCAGAACAAAGACCCTCCTCCAAGCGGACATCTACGCCCTCCCCTTCGCCACCTCCACCTTCGACGCCTGCGTCACCTACAACGGCCTGCACTGCCTGACCGACCCCGCCGCCGCCCTACTCGAACTCACCCGAGTCCTACGCCCAGGCGGCACCCTCCAGGGCACAACCCTCGTCCGCGGCACCTCCCGCCGCCACGACACCCAGATAGCCCTCCTCCAACGCCTGGGCATCTTCGGCTCCCCCGGCACAGCCACCGACCTCCACACCTGGCTGACAGACGCCGCCCTGACCGACCCCACCCTCACCCACTCCGGCGCCGTGACCGCCTTCACAGCCCGCAAAATGAGGGACGCACCACCCCCGGGCATCCGCTAAGGTGTACTAGGCGCCGGGAGAACGTACACCTCCCGGGCAGCCACCACCGGGGTGTAGCGCAGCTTGGCAGCGCGCTTCGTTCGGGACGAAGAGGTCGTGGGTTCAAATCCCGCCACCCCGACACATAACGCCAGGTCAGAGGCCGGATCTCCCCCACGGAGACCGGCCTCAAGATCTTTTGTCCGTCATTCGTCCGCGAGACTTACCTTCTACTCGCCGACACGGTCCGTCCCGGACCAGCACCGACAGATATTTTCATCGCCCGCCCAACGTTCAAACGGCGACCGTCCGTCCAGCACCCAAACCGGTCGAAGGCTCCCAATGCTGGCAGCGCCTCCGGCACACGACCCCGGGCGATGTAACCGACCCAACACGGCCACCTCACCCTGGCTGCGGACGAGTCCCTCGACGGGCATAACTCTCCCGAGCTCGTTCCTCTCATCACGGGGGCCGCCATGAGCCCGAGCCTCGGGTTGCTCGTACGCTCCGCCCGCGTCGCCCACGGCTGGACGCAACGCGACCTGGCCAACCGCCTCCACTGCTCCCGCTCCACCATCTCCCGCCTGGAGACGGGCGCCCAACCGCTGGACGACGTAGCCACCATCCGCCGCCTCGCCGAAGTTCTAGAGATCACCCCGACCGCACTGGGCATCACCGCTACGGTGACGATCCACCCACCCGCGGAGGACGATGTGCGGCGCCGCCAACTGCTGACCGGCCTCGCGGTCACCGCTGCCGCCGCCAGCACACCGGCCCGCGCCGCCGTCGCAGCAGCGGCCGGACCCGAAGCCAATACGCGGGCCTTCCTTCTGGCTCGTGTCCGCGACGCCATGCTCGGAACTGGCCACGCGGGCAGCCCCATATCGCCGCCCCAACTCCGTCCCGCGCTCAGAGCGACAATCCGTGACTACGACGATTGCCAGTACAGCCGACTCGCCAACGCCCTGCCCCGTCTGATCTACAGCGGACACTCTGCGGGAGAAGCGGCTTGCTCCGTACTCGCCGAGACGTACAACCTCGTCACGAGAATCATGATCAAGCTGGACGATCAGCTCGGCTGGATCGCCGCCGACCGAGCCCGGACCCTCGCTGCCACGTCCGGCAGCCCACTGGTGGCCGGCGAAGCAGCACGCAACCTCGCAGTGCTGGCCCGCCGCGCGGGATGGCACACCCAAGCGACGGAGATCGCACTGGACATGGCCGAAGACGAGATGCTCCGGGGCCACAACTCCACACTCACCGCCGAACGCGGCCTCTTGGTGATGTCAGCCGCCTACACCGCCGCCCACGCCGGCGACCGCTCCGGCATGCGACAGCTGACAGAACAAGCAGCAGCAACCGCTGCGCAACTCGGCAGAGGAGTGCTCCTACGCGACCACGGTGGAGGCTTCAATACCACCGCGGTCCAGCTCCACCTCATCTCCGCCGAGTACGCCGCAGGCGACCCCACTGCCGCGATCGCAGCCGCCCGTAGGCTCACGCCCCGGTCACTGCCGACACTCGAACGCCGAGCCCGCTACTTCACCGACATCGCCCGCGCGTACGGGATGTGGGGACGTCGCGACGAGTGCCTACAGGCACTCCTGCACGCAGAACGGGCGGCCCCTCAAGAAACCCACTCCCGCCCCGCCGTCCGCGACTTAGTGACCAGCCTCCTGGTCTCCGGCCGGACATCCCCGGAGCTACGAGGCTTGGCCGCCCGCTGCGGCATCCCATAAACCCCAACCCTCGACCGTAAACCAAACACCCAGCCCAGCCCCAGAACGCGTGCAGAAGATGCACACCGCATCCACGATGCGCACCCCGACCTCCCCAGGTCACCCAGCTGGCCGACAGTGAAGCCAAAACCGCCGGACTCGCGGCAGGTCACCGGCTCAAGGAGGCCGCCCACGACCACCGGAACCGTCCAAGACATCGGCCGAACCGGCACCAGGCCCAGAGACCCCAAGTCGTTCACAACGTGCATCCGTGATGGCGCTTGGCCGCTGCCATTGTCGTCAGGGGCCGGCCCACCGGCCTCGTCCTTCAACCGCCGAACGTGCCGTTCGTCCTGTCCGGCCCGGCATCGCTGAGCGCCGTCGGGCAGCAACTTCCGCGGACCGGCTGCCAATTCGTACTATTTGCCTCCAAAGAGATCGGCGTGGTGCTCGATGAGACAGGCCAATGCGTCCCGGTCCTACTCGGCGACCTCTCGGCTGCGCACCTGCTCCTCACAGACTCGTCCACTTCCCTCCGCCTCATCCACGCCTCCGACGTAGCCGAGGGGCGCCAGCTGGCGCAGGACGGGAACCCATACAATCCGAGGAAAGGCCGACCGGAGCCCAGGGCCAGCTACGACCCGAACGCCGGAAGCGGTGCGTCAGCACCTTGACCTCAGCCCCAACCAGCCGACGGACTCAGGTCCCGTAGAGTGCTTCCCTCAGCCACTATACCGCCAGGCAGGCGCCGACTCTGGGCCTACGTTGTGCAGGTTCGAGGACACATCAAGGCAGGGCTCTGCTGCAACGTCCTGCCCGTCAGCTGGATCTGTGTGTGAGGTCATGAGCACCGATGCCTCGGTACGCCACCGCTCCCGAATTCTTTTCTGTACGACAACCGCATCCTCTGTAAGCCGACCCAGCACACAGGGCAGGCCACGTCCTAAGTGCTGGAAGCTGCGCGTCACGTATTCACCTTCAAGCCATCTAATCCCGATCGTTCGGTGGGCCCCAGGAGGCGATCAGCGGAGGTCGGCCTGTACATCCCCTGCAACTATGGGTGACATACAAAGCGAGGAATATTGCGAAGCACGTTTCGTCGCATCAGAGGCGACATCGCTAATCGACGTAAGCTCGACGCATATGCAGTCACAGCCCTAGCTAGCGTGTTCGCCGTCCTATCCGTAATCGGAGACCTTCTTCCTCAGGGACCCCGTTGGGCAGTCGTTCTTGCCGGTATAGGTTGCTGGTGTATAGGACCACTCTTCCTGAAACAAATCTTGAAGCACTACTACAAGATCGGACCTCCTTCGAAGCTGCGCCTTTCGCGTCAAGGCTTCGAAACGCGCGAGAAGTATGGATTTTTGCCCCATCGGCTGTTAACATACTCGCCCCCCACCACTGCGATGAACTTCGTGACACCGTACTAAGCAATTCTAACGGAGTGGTTCGTATAGTTGTCCTTGATCCTTCAGACAACACCGCTATCGAACTGGCATCGCGTCATCTTGACGACACCGCGGGTGCGTCGATGCAACTCTTTCGAACAGCCCTCAACGCGACGATAAACCAGTTGAGGCGCATGGCGGCTTGGGACGTCAACGGAAGGTACGAGTATAGACTCTTGGACTACAACCCGGGGTTCAGTATCGTAGCGATTGACCCCAATTCTCCAGATGGCGTCGTCATAGTTGAGTTTCACGGCTACTACCACGACGTTACGACGACGCGAATGCCTATCGAACTTCGACGAGAAGATAGCGCGCAATGGTTTACCCATTGGAGGCGACAATTTGAGTATATGTGGGGGGCATCTAAGAGCCCCTAAGGCGTAAGCTACTAAAATTGGATCTTGGAGCGGAGATAGCCAGGTCTCCACAAAGTCCGAAATGTACTATATAGTACGGTCATGCCGATCCCTCAACGCGACCTTCTGAGCCAGTACGGGGCCGCCGTGTTGTCGCGAAACGCCTCGCTGTTCGTTGGGGCAGGGATGAGTCTCGACGCCGGCTTCGCGACTTGGGGCCAGCTTCTCGCCGTCCCACAAAAGCAAGCTAATATCCCCAACATGACAGATATGCCACTCCTGGCACAGTATTATGTGCTTCTGACACCTGGCGGCAGAGAGGCACTGGAAAGCCATATCCTGGCACAGATGAGCCACATTTCTACTACGCCTACAGAAGGACATCGACTCGTCGCGGAGCTGACGATTGACGATATCTGGACTACAAATTATGACTGTCTTCTAGAGGAAGCGATGCCGAATGCCCGGGTAGTTACCCGCGAGGAGGATCTAACGAAGCGGCAGATCCTGACGCGACAGCGAATTACAAAGATGCATGGCAGTCTGACGAAAGAGACTCCCATAAACTGGCTACAAAATCCTACAATCACGCGATCCGATTACGAAAAATACGAAAGAGAACATCCACGCAAATGGGCATCACTCAGAGCTAGTTACATGACTCGCGCATTTCTATTCCTTGGTTTTAGCTTTTCGGATCCCAATATTGAGATCCTTCTACGACTCTCCCGCACGCTGCTCGATGTCGGCGGCCCTGAGCACTTCACTGTCCTTAAGAGGCCAAATGGAGGAGACGAGGAGAGATTGCATGATTTGCGTGTAAAGGATCTGGAGGAGTCTGGGATCGGGGTACACGAAATAGCGGATTACAGCGAAATAGTTCCTCTCCTCCAGCAGTTGGTACGGCGCACACGACAGCCTCTTCTCTTTGTCTCCGGAAGTGATGGAACTAACCCCTCTGCTGTGAAGGAAATCGGAAAGAGAATAGGCCATCGGCTCGCCGACCTAGATCTACGCCTCGCTTCTCTAGCGGGGCCAGCAAGCTTCGCGGTATCTTTCCCCTTCGGCCACTCTCTGCAAGCGAACTCTCGATACTCGCCGGATCGGATCAGTTTCTATTTTAGAGAGTCGAAAGAAACCCCGCCACTACTTCCTCGTCGTATGGGCACGGCAGTCTATACCGGCTGGACTAGAGAGGAAATGCTCGCTGATGTACTACCACAATGTCGGGCGGTTCTGGTTCTCGGGGGCGGCGACAGGACTTCCGAGGAAGTCGAAATGGCTCGGCAAGCGCAGATCCCAGTAATTCCAGTACCTACATCAGGTGGCACGGCGGCGCGAGTATACGAGACGGTAAGCATCGAGGATTTGCTGGGCGCAGATGTCACTGATGAGGACCGTAGGGACTGGGAAAACCTGAACGACTCCGAGCCAGAAATTGTGGCAATGGCAGCGTCTCACCTAGTACGTAGGACGATGTTCTTGGCAGCGTCAGACTAGGACTGTCGGACGCGGAGAGTAGGGTTCACCCATGACCTCTACGACAGCCGCCCATGCTGCGGTCCTGGCAGCCACGGAGGTAGTCCCAGCCGACTGGCGGGATCTCGCTGCAATCCTTAAGCGCTATGGAGGCCCTGAGGCTCTCCTTTCGACGAGTGCAGCCGGGCACGGCCATGATGCGGATTTGCTCAATTACATACGCACGGCGATTGATCCCGCAAGAGTTATACATTGGCAACAGCACTTTGAAAGACTGGCCGAGGTCATGCCTGATGTTCGCTTTGTAACGGTAGATAGCAAGGACTACCCCGCCAACCTCAAAGCGGCTTATGGCTGCCCTCCCTTTTTGTTTGTGCGCGGCAAGTTTCACGAGAACGAAGAAAAAGCTCTTGCGATCGTGGGCAGCAGAAAAGCGACCTCGTCCGGTATAGCCGTGGCTTATAACGTTGCCCAAGTTGCTGTCCGAAGCGGCATTACGGTGGTCTCCGGTCTGGCCAGGGGGATCGATGCAGCTGGTCATCGTGGCGCAATAAATTCTGGCGGTTCTACAGTCGCCGCTATCGCTGCCGGCATCGATCACCCTCTCAGTCGTGAGAGTGATCTCGATGTCGCAGAGGCTATGATTAAGAGCGGCGCAATTGTTTCGCAGTTTCGTCCCGGCTCGCCGCCGGTCAGGAGTTCCTATCTTCAGCGCAACGGTGTTATAGCCGGACTATCGCTCGTGAGTCTGATCGTGGAGGCGGATGAAAGGAGTGGTACGCGTAATGAGGCAGAGCATTCGCTTAGACAAGGACGTAAGGTACTTTTCTGGCGGCCTCACTTTAATAACACTTCTTGGGTCAGGCTATATTCTAGTGACCCGCTCGTGAAGCTGGTGGATACTGAAGACGAGGTCGTTCACGAAGTTTCGGCAGCTGCAGAGAGGTCGCATTATGAATGATGCCGAACTCGACCGATGGGTCGACGTACTGAGACCGCATCTGGTACCGACGCCTAGCACTGGAGAAGGCGTCTGTCATATATGTCGAAGCTGGAAATTCCCAGAAAAGCCCGTATGTAGTAACTGTGCCCAAGTTGTCGCAGAGTTGACACTTCCGTGCCTGAAAGTTTTCCCCATCTCGCTATATATTAAGCCCTCACAACTTCGGGACTGGCTTAAATTTTATAAGCCAAATTCTGAAGGGTTTGCACCAAGTCACTGCGATAATATCGCCGCCATTTTGGCATTGGGGGTGCAGAGAAATTTAACGGCTATGCAGAACGTTATGGGGCCCTGGGATGAGATTGCAGTGGTTCCTTCGACCTTCGCGCGTACTAGCCACCCACTTGAAGCACAGTTGCGAAACGCTGGGTTAGGGGCCAATCTAGGGAGACCGCTTATCCGTACGAACGTCCCTCTCGGGCATCGAACCATGAGCGACGTCGGGTATCAGACGTCCAAGGAAGTCAGCGGTCTCCGGATACTTCTCGTTGACGACGTTTATACCACTGGTGCGAGAAGCCAGAGCGCTGCCTCTGCGCTACAACTTGCGGGGGCAACTGTCGTAGGTATTGTGGCGATTGGTCGCCGCATAAACCCCGGGTACAACGATTTTAGCCTTAGGCTGTGGAAGGAGCAGCGCGCCCAGAGCTTCCAATTTGGCCGAATCTTTGAAGCCCACAGAGATGCTTAGGTCGCGTTGGTGCCGGCTTCTGAGATCGCTGAAACAGTGCGAACATACCTGGGGCCATGCGTAAACTTTTTTCCCTTCGAAATGCGTAGCGCGCAGGCGCCTTCAATCATTTGATGGGCAATCCACCGCTGATCGACGAAGGGTGCAAATAGAGCCGCTTTGCCGAGGAACTCTAGCAGCCGCTTCTCAGTGAGTGGATCGTCGCCGTAGAAGTGATACGAATTTCCAGAATTGAACAATATCCCACTTGCGGACATTCGTGTGAGAACATCGACTGCGAGCTTCTCGTTTTCGGCGCTCGGACGGATACGAAAGTCCAACATCGGGATATGGACATACTCAGATTGCGACTTGAGCCGCACCCGGGAAGATAGAGCTAGGATTTCATCCGTACTGCGTTCAGCCAGCAGGCGTCTTATATTTTTAACGGTCAGGTCAACGCCTGGCACATCGATATGCTTTGCATGCTCGGACATCGGTTGGTGCCGAGCTGCAGAATCCAGGACTAGCCTTAGCGTCTCCCCGCCTTCACGGCGGGCAAGGAGGAGCACCGCCTCCCAAAATGGCACTCGATACTTCCTTCTAAGGTCTAGTGCTTCGTCCACAATCGGACGAACTTGCGGTAGGTCGACTACACGTTCGCCAGAAGAGACGTTGCTCAGGACGTAGAAACGAACAGATTGCAGACTTGTGATTCCTTCCACGAGGTGTGGAATATGATCAACCGTATCTGCCGTATCGCTGAGACCTGGGTAGACCTTCCTATTCACATGGCTCCTTTGGGTGGCCCGCTTCGTCTTCTGCCAGTTGGTATATCAATCCCCTGATAATGTGGATAATAGTATCCCACCTCCGCCCTGGCGTAGCCGGCTTCTGCGGTCTTTCTCTGTCCAGCATGAGTTCTTCGAACACCATCGGTGCGCTTGTCGTTGGCGCTGTGCCGCCGACGGACGTTGTAGAACCCGGTGTTCCAAATCGCGATCTTCAAGCGGGACTCGGCCTTGGTCGCGAACCGTTGCCAGCGTACGCACTCGACTCTTAGCGTGGAGTTGACCGCCTCGGCAGGAGCGTTGTCGAGTGCTCGCCGACTCGGCCCATGGTGCGGATCACGCCCAGCCGGCCATCTCGGCCTTCTGCCGACGCAGCCGTGCAAGCTCCTCGCGTTCGGACTCGTTCAACCACGCGTCCTTGGACAACTTCGACAGCGTGCACGCCTCCGTTCCCGCTAGAATCGGCCAGCCAATCCTTCTTCACCCAGTTGTGCAACCTGCACTCGTTGAGCCGCAGATCACGAGCCACCTGCGCAACTGGCCATCCGGTTTCCTTCACAATACACACCGCTCCCCGGAACTCCGGATAGAACGGTCCTTTGGTACCAAGGATTCGACCTTCCCACAGGTTCTGTCTCACGATCTCAGGGGAAGCAGTGCGCAGCACGAAACATGATGCCACTGACGACCGACCGAATCTGGCCCGACGGTAGTGTTCGCGGGGACTGCCGACGGCCCGGGACGGGATCGGCCCGGAGAGGCTGCCCGCCCGGCCCAGCCCCCGACCGGCGACAACGCGTAGCGGGCGCCCTCGAAGACTCATCCAGCGGGTGAGGTCGCTGCCGTCGTATCCAGGACATGCTCGACACATCTGTCCCATCACATGCTTGGCAGGTGTCTGTTCGACTTGGCTCTCGCATGTCCGTTTGGCATCGCGGGTCCGGGGCCGGGATTAATGTCAGTTTCACGGGCCATCAGGACCTCTCGTGTCCGCTGGCGATTAGCCCTGGTTGAGTTGCCAGCGGTTGAGCAGCAATTTCGCACAGTGCCGGGTTCCGCCCGCTGCCCCAAGCCGACACCCACGCCAAAGCTGTCACGCTGCGTCGGTGCTGGCAAGCGTGCGTAAGATAAGCGGCTTGTCTGGAATCAAGGGTCGTCATTGCTCGACATGAGGTGCCGGAGGTCGGCGGTGACGACTCGGTAGCTGGTGCCGATTCGGATGACCTTGCAGGGGAAGCGGTTCTCGCGAGCCAGTTGGTAGGCACGGGTTCGGCCGAGGCCGAGGGCTCGGGCGGCGGTCTCGATGGTGGTTGTGGTGGGAAGGGCGGCGAGTTCCTCGCGGCTCATCGGTTCCATGCTTAGGCCTCTGGGGTGTTCGTGCTACGGGAGCGGATCGGGCTGTGCCGTTCGCTGAGGGGAGGCCGTTCGATGAGCGTGAAATCGCTAATTGGTCTCGGGAAGTCTTCGGCCGCCGCAGCTACGCCAGCATCTTGATCGCTTGCCCAGTGTTGGGTTGTGGAGGCAGACTCTCGTTCTGGGGCGGGGCGAGAGTGGACGGCGTTGATGGCAGCGTGTGCCTCGTTGAGGGCCGTGCAGAGCGCTTGGGTGTGGTGCCTTGCATCGGCCAGGGCATGGCCGTGGCGACTGAGTACGTCGGTGAGGTCTTCGCCGTGGTCGGAACCTGTCAATGCTGGTGAGACGTCAGGCTGCGTGCGTGGTTTGTGGTTCGTTGTCGGTCTGAAGTGGTGCGGGTGGTGGGTTGATCCACACCTTGTCCGGTAGTGGAGGCGGAGTGGGGCACCGGCCGCGGAATCGTTCGGGGTGGGCCTTGAAGGCTGCGTG